>NZ_CP029193.1:300000-600000 GCF_008642355.1 Streptomyces venezuelae | reverse complement strand
ACCTCCGGATCGACCGGCCGCCCCAAGGGCGTGCTCGGCCGGGCCGGCGGCCTCGCCGCGCTCCTGCACCACCAGCGCTCGACGGTCGTCGCCGAGGCCGAGGGCGCCGCGGGCAGACAACTGCACGTCTCCCACACCTACTCCTTCGCCTTCGACTCCGCGTTCGACCACCTGATCTGGCTGCTCTGCGGGCACCGGCTGCACGTGTACGACACCGAGACGGCCCGCGACGCCGACGCCCTGCTCGCCGCGTACGCCCGCGACGCCATCGACATCGTCGACACCACGCCGTCCATGGCGGCGCCGCTGATCGACGGGGGCCTCCTCGACCGCAGGCCCACGCTCCTCGTCCTCGGCGGCGAGGCCACCCCGCCCGCCCTGTGGCAGCGCGTCGCCGCGTCCGGCATCACCGCACGCAACATGTACGGTCCGACCGAGGCCACCGTCGACGCCACCACCGCCCGCGTCGACGGCGGCGAGCCGACCATCGGCCACCCCCTCGCGGGCACCCGCGTCTACGTCCTCGACAGCGCGCTGCAGCCCGTCTCGCACGGCCGCACCGGTGAGCTGTACCTGGCGGGCCCGCACCTGGCCCGCGGCTACCTCGGCCGTCCCGGGGCGACCGCCGACCGGTTCGTCGCCGACCCCTTCGGCCCGCCCGGCGCGCGCATGTACCGCACCGGCGACCTCGCCCGCTGGATACCGGGCCGCGGCCTCACCTACCTCGGCCGCGGCGACGGACAGGTCAAGATCCGCGGCCACCGCGTGGAGACCGGCGAGGTCGAGGCCGCGCTCGGCGCCGTGCCCGGCGTCACCGCGGCCGCCGCCACCGTCCGCTCCTCCCGACTCATCGGGTACGTCGTGTCCACCTCCGTCACCGGCGAGGCGGTCCGCGCCGAACTGGCCGCGCGGCTGCCCGAGCACATGGTGCCCGCGGCCGTGGTGGTCCTCGATGAACTGCCCGTCACCACCAACGGCAAGCTCGACCGGGCCGCCCTGCCCGCCCCCGCGACCTCAGGCGGCGGCCGTGAGCCGAGCACGGAGCGGGAACGGCTCCTGTGCGCCGTCCTCGCCGACGTCTTCGAGGTCGAACGCGTCGGGGTCGACGACGACTTCTTCTCCCTCGGCGGCGACAGCATCACCGCGATCACCATCAGCAGCCGCCTCCGGGCGAAGGGCCTCGAACTGCGCCCGCGCGACCTCCTCGCCCGCCGCAGCTTCGCCGCGCTCGCCGCCTCCGCCACCCTCGTGGAGGACGTCACGGGCCCGGTGGACGAGCCGACCGGGCCCGTGCCCGCCCCGCCCATCGTGCGCGGCCTCCTCGACCCGCACCCGGACGTCGACACCGTCGCCGGATACGCCCAGTGGACCGCCCTGCACGTCGACGACGACCTCACCCACGGCGACCTCGTCGCGGGCGTGCAAGCGGTCCTCGACCACCACGACGCGCTGCGGCTGCGCGTGGACGACGGACTCGACGTGCTGCCCCGCGGCGCGGTGCGCGCCGTCGTCGACGAGGTCCACGGCGAGGACGACGTCACCGCGCTCGCCGAACGCCTCGCCGCCCAACTCGACCCGCGTACGGGCGACGTGGTGCGAGCCGCGCTGCTCCGTACCGGCGACAGCGCGGCGGACCGGCTCGTCATCGTCGTCCACCACCTCGCCATGGACGGCGTGTCCTGGCGGATCCTCCTGCCCGACCTGCACACCGCCTGCACGGGCGCCGCACTCGAACCCGGCGGCACGTCCTGGCGGCGCCACGCCACGCTCCTCGCCGAGCAGGGCGCGTCCGGCGCCCGCCGCTCCGAACTCGACCACTGGCGCGCCGCCCTCGGCTCCGCCTCCCGGCTCGGCGCCCGCCCCCTCGACCAGAAGCGGGACACCGTCGCGACCGCCCGCCGGTCCGTCACGGTCGCCTCGCCCGAGGTCACCGAGGCGCTCCTCACCACGCTGCCCACGGCCTACCGCGCCGGGGTCGACGAAGTGCTGCTCGCCGCCCTGGTGCTCGCTCTGCGCGAGTCGGGCCCCGTGGACGACGACGCGGTGACCGTCACCATGGAGGGCCACGGCCGCGAGCACCTCGACCTGTCGCGCACGGTCGGCTGGTTCACCAGCGAGTACCCGGTCCGCGTCCCTCTGGCAGGCGGCGTGGGGCAGGTGCTGCGCGCGGCCAAGGAGGCCCGGCGCGGCGTCCCCGACGCCGGGATCGGCTACGGCGTCCTGCGCCACCTCGACCCGGAGGCAGGCGCCGAGCTCGGCGCCGTCGCGCCGCCCGACGTCCTGCTCAACTACCTGGGCCGCTTCGGATCGCTGCCCGGCACCGGCTGGCGCCTGCCCGAGCGCGACGCGTTCTCCGTCATCGAGCCCGACGCCAAGGCACTCGAACAGGTCCTCGCCCTCAACTGCTTCGTCCACGAGGAGGGCGCGCCCCGGCTGGCCGTCGAG
Organism: Streptomyces venezuelae; assembly: GCF_008642355.1. NCBI lineage: Bacteria > Bacillati > Actinomycetota > Actinomycetes > Kitasatosporales > Streptomycetaceae > Streptomyces > Streptomyces venezuelae. Next base: position 597,555 of record NZ_CP029193.1, on the reverse strand, counting down.
TGGACGGCCGCGTCCGAGGTGCTCGGCACCGAAGCGGTCGAAGGCCTCCAGGCCGCCTGGACCGCCGCGCTCGACGCGCTCGCCGAGCACGCGCGCCACACCGCAGGCGGACTCACCCCGTCGGACCTGCCGTTCGTCGACCTCGACCAGCACACCATCGACGCCCTCGAACGCGGGGGCCGTGTCGCCGACGTCCTGCCCGCCACACCGCTGCAGGTCGGCCTCTCCTTCCACACCCTCGTCCGCGACGACCACGAGGCCGACGTCTACGTCGTGCAGGCCGTGACGACCCTCGTCGGGGAGGTGCGGCCGGAAGTGATGGCCGAGGCGGCACGCGAACTCCTCCGCCGACACCCCGCGTTGCGCGTCCACCTGGGCACGGCGGGCGACGACGTGGTGCAGGTCGTCCCCGCCGACGTCCACCTCGACTGGCGCGAGGACGACCGGTTCCCCGAGGCCGCCCGCGAGGACCTGGAGCGCCCCTTCGACCCGGCGCGCCCACCGCTCATCCGCTTCCTGCTGTCCCGCGTCGGCCCGGACGAGCACAAGCTCGTCATCACCAACCACCACGCGCTGCTCGACGGCTGGTCCATGCCGATCGTCGGCCGCACCCTCCTCGCCCTCTACGCCGAACTGACCGGTGGCCCCGCCGCCCCCGCCGCCCCGCCGCTCTCCGAGTACTTCCGGTGGCTCGCGGACCGCGACCACGCGGCGTCGGTCAACGCCTGGCGGGACGCCCTCGCCGGCGTCGACGACGCGACCCGCCTCGCCCCCGCGAGCACCGGGACCGCCGTCGAGCGGCCCGGACGCGAAAGCGTCACCCTCGACCGCGAGTTCAGCGACCGGCTGCGTGCCTTCGCCCGCGAACAGGGCATCACCCTCACCACCGTCCTCCAGACCGCGTGGGGCCTGCTCCTCGGCAAGCTGACCGGGCGCCGCGACGTCGTCTTCGGCTGTCCCGTGTCGGGCCGCCCCGCCGAGGTCCCGGGCGTGGAGTCGATGATCGGACAGCTCGGCACCACCATCCCGGTACGCGTGCGGCACACCCAGGACCAGACCGCGAGCGACCTCATGGCGCACGTGCACGCCGAGAGCATCGCGCTCGCCGAGCACCACCACGTCGGCCTGCCCGGCATCCAGCGGGCGGTCGGCGTCGGGGAACTCTTCGACACCATGCTGGTGATGGAGAACTTCCCGCTGTCCAGCAGGAAGCGCACCCCGCTCGCCCCCGGACTGGACCTGACGGGCGTCGACATCACCGACGCCACGCACTACGCGCTCACCGTCATCGTCATCCCCGACGACGAGATCACCATCGGCCTCGGCTACCAGCCGCACGCCTTCGACGCGCACACCGTCCGCGACTACGGCCGCTGGCTGCACCACCTCCTGCGCGAGATCGTCGCCGACCCGGCGCGCCCCGCCCTGCGGCTCCCCGCACTCGGCGCCGACGAGCGCGAGCGGATCCTGCGCACCGGCACCGAGATCGTCCCCGCCAAGGCGCGCGGCCACTGGCTCGACGAGTTCGCCGCCCAGGTGCGCCGCAAGCCCGACGCCGAAGCCGTCGTCTGCCGCGACCGCAGCCTCAGCTACACCGAACTCGACCGCGAGGCCAACCGCCTCGCCCACGCGCTGATCGCCCGCGGCGTCCGCCCGCAGGACCCGGTCGCCGTGCTGCTCGGCCGCGACATCGAGATGACCGTCGCGCTGTTCGGCGTGGCCAAGGCCGGTGCGGTGTACGTGCCGATGGACGCGAGCTACCCGCGGGAGCGCCTCGCGTTCATGTTCGACGACATCGCCCCGACCGCCGTGGTGTCGACCGGCGCCGATCTGCCCGTCGACCGCGACATCCCCGTCCTGCGCCTCGACGACCCCGCCACCCTCGCCGCCGCCCCGGACACCGATCCGACCGGGGCCCGCGCCCGCCTCACCGAGGACGCCCTCGCGTACGTCATCTACACCTCGGGAACCACCGGGCGCCCCAAGGGTGTCGGCGTGACCCACCGGGGCGTGCCCGACCTGATCGCGCTGCAGGAAGAGGTCGTCGGCGTCACCGAGCACGACCGGTACCTGCACTTCGCGTCGACCAGCTTCGACGTCGCGTTCTGGCAGACGATGGTGCCGCTCCTGTCCGGCGGCACGTCCGTCATCGCCCCCGAGGAGGTGCGCGTCCCCGGCGACGAACTCCTCGACTACATCGTCGAGCACCGGGTGACGGGCGTGAACCTGCTGCCGTCGTTCCTCGCCGCGATGCCCGACGACCGCACCGTCGACCCCGACGTGTTCTTCGTCGTCGGCGCCGAACGCCTCGACCCCGAACTGGCGCGGCGCTGGGGGCAGGGACGCCGGGCGCTCTTCAACGCGTACGGCCCGACCGAGGTCACCATCAACTCCGTGACCTGGCACTACGACCCGGACGACGAGGGGCCGCTGCCCATCGGGCTGCCCGACCCGAACGTCCGCGCGTACGTCCTCGACGGCGGCCTCCAGCCGGTCGGCGTGGGCGTGACGGGTGAGCTGTATCTCGCGGGGCCCAGCCTGGCCCGCGGCTACCTGGGGCGTCCCGGCCTCACCTCCGAGCGGTTCGTCGCCGACCCGTTCGGGCCGCCCGGCGAGCGCATGTACCGCACCGGCGACCTGGTGCGGTGGCGGCCCGACGGACAGCTGGTGTTCCTCGGCCGCGTCGACCACCAGGTCAAGGTCCGTGGTTTCCGCGTCGAGCTCGGCGAGATCGAGTCCACGCTCACCGCGCACCCCGACGTCCGCGCCTGCGCCGTCATCGTCCGCGACGGACGGCTCGTCGGCTACGTCATCCCGACCGACGGCGCCGACCTGGACACCGCCCGCGTACGGGAGTTCCTCGCCGAAGAGCTGCCCGACCACATGGTCCCGACCGTCCTCGTGCCCATCGACCGGCTGCCACTGAGCCCCAGCGGCAAGCTCGACCCGACCGCACTGCCCGCCCCCGAGACCGTGACCGCCGCACGCCGCGAACCCGCCACCGAGGCCGAAGCGGTCCTGCTGGGCGTCTTCCGTGACGTCCTCGCCACCGATGCCATCGGCCCCGACGACGACTTCTTCGCCATCGGCGGCGACAGCATCGTGTCGCTGCAAGTCGTCTCCCGCGCCCGCCGCCAGGGCCTCGGCCTGACCGCAAGGGACGTCTTCGAGGGGGCGACGGTCGCCGGCATCGCGGCCCGCGCCCGCACCCTCGACGACGGTGACGCCCCCGCGACCGGCGACGCGCCGCTCACCCCGATCATGCGCGACCTGCTGCGCCGCGCCGGAACCGCCGCCGACGGCTTCTGCCAGTGGGTGGAGATCTGCGTCCCGCCCGGCGGCGACACGGGGGAGTGGCAGGCCGTGCTCCACGCGCTCCTCGCCCGGCACGACGTGCTGCGGGCCCGCCTCGGCGCGGACGTCCTGCACATCCCGCAGGCCGGCGCGGTCACCGGCGCCGACATCCTCACCGTCGTCCGCGCCGCCGACGGTGACCTGCGCACCCTCGTCGACGCCTGCGTCACCGGCATCCGGGACGCGATGGACCCGCGCACAGGGCCGCTGCTGCGGGCCCTGTGGGTGGACGCCGGACCCGACCGGCCGGGCAGGCTCGTCCTCGTCGCCCACCACCTGGTCGCCGACGGCGTGTCCTGGCGCATCCTGCTCGACGACGTACGACATGCGTACACCGGAGGCGAGTTGACCCGGCACGGGCAGTCCTTCCTCGGCTGGGCGCAGTCCCTGCGCGAGGCGGACCGCCGGGACGAACTCCCGCACTGGCAGCGGATGACCCCCACCCCGGCCCTCACCGCACCTCTGGACCCCGCGAGGGACACCGTCGCCACCGCACGCCACCACGAGATCCACCTCGACACCGACAGCACCCGCGCGCTGATCACGACCCTCCCCGCCGCCCACCGCACCACACCGGACGCCGTGCTGCTCACCGCGCTCGCCCGCGCCGTCCGGGCCTGGCGCGGCACACCGCAGGTCCTTGTCGCGCTGGAGAGCCACGGCCGCCCGCGGCACGTCGACCTCTCCCAGACCGTCGGCTGGTTCACCGCCGTCCATCCGGTACGCCTCGACGCGGACGACGACGTGCAGCGGGTCAAGGAGCGGCTGCGCGCCCAGGGCGACGGACTCGGGTACGGCATCCTCACCACGGCGGGCCTCCTCGACCCCGTCACGCCGGAGATCGCCTGGAACTACCTCGGACAGTTCCCCGGCGCCCCCACCGACGAGACACCGTGGCAGCCGTCCCCGGACGCCGACCCCCTCGGCTCCGGCGGCACCGACGCCCTGCCCCTGCCGCACAGCCTGATGGTCAACGCCCTCGTACGCGACGACGCGCTCGGGGTCCGCATCACCTGGCCCACCGCCCTGTTCACCGCCGCCGAGACGGAGGAACTCGCCGAGTGCCTGCGCACGGCACTCCTCGAACTCGCCGCCGCACCGGAGATCAGCGCACTCGACGGCGGGAGCGTCGCCGAGATCCAGCCGCTGACCCCGCTGCAAGAAGTGATGCTCCGGCACTCGCGCACCGAACGCCCCGACCCGTACACCGTGCAGTCGGCCTTCACCCTCGAAGGTCCGCTCGACCTCGACGCCCTGCGCACGGCGGGGGCCGACCTGATGGCCCGCCACCCGAACCTCGGCGCCGTCTTCCCCGCCGACCTCGCGGTGCTCCCCACGGCGCCGCGGCCGGACTTCCGCGTCGTCGAAGGGCCCGCGGACGAGGCACTCGCGGCGGACCTGGCCGAGCCGTTCGACCTCGCCGAAGGACCGCTCCTGCGTCTGACCGTGATCCGCGACGGCGCCGACCGCTCCCACCTCGTCATGACCAGTCACCACGTCCTCTCCGACGGCTGGTCCGCCCCGCGCATCCTCACCGAACTCTTCGACCTCTACACGGCGCGCAGCCGCGGCGTCCCCGCCGACCTGCCCGCCCCCGTCCCGTTCGGCGACTACCTGCGCTGGCGCGCCGACCACGAACCGGACCTCGGCCTCTGGACCACCGAACTGGCCGGACTGCCCGAAGGCGACTACCTGAGCGACGGCGAACCGGGCCCCGCCTGGCAGGAACCCGCGCTCATCACCTTCGACGCGGACCTCGTCGACGCCCTCACCCGCCTCGCCGCACGCCGCGGCCTCACCCGCAACACGCTGGTGCAGGGCGCCTGGTCGGTGCTGCTCGCGCGGCGCTCCGGCCGTACGGACGTCTGCTTCGGGGCCATGGTCGCCTGCCGTCCCCCGGAGCTCGCGGGCGTCGAGGAGATCGTCGGCCTCCTCGCCAACACCGTCCCGGTCCGCGCTCGGCTCGCGGGCACCCTCGCCGAGACGCTCGCCGGGCTCCAGGCCGGCCAGCGCGGCCTGGTCGAGCACCACCACGTCGCCCTCTCCGACCTGGAGCGGCTGACCGGGCGGCGCAGGCTCTTCGACAGCATGGTGGTCTTCGAGAACTACCCGGTCGACCCGGACCGGCTCCGTGAACCCGCCCCCGGCCTCGCGGTCGTCGGCACCCGCTTCCGTGAGTCCACGCACCACCCGGTGACCCTGACGGTCATGCCGGACGGCGACGGCTGGACCGGCGTGCTCGCCCACCGCGCGGGGGTGCGCGTCGACGGTCTCGCGGACGAGCTCCTCGACCTGCTCCGCACCCTGGACGGGCACCTCGACCGCGACGTCCGCGACCTCCTGGAAGGCCGATGACCAGCGCTCCCGGAGGACGGACGACGGAGACCGCGCCACCACCGGCCGACCGGGTCGACGGACAGCTGCTGCGCATCGCGTTCATCCTGGTCCTCGGCACCTTCATGGCCACGCTGGACGCCACCATCGTCAGCGTCGGCATCGACCGCCTCACCGAGGAGTTCGACGCGTCGGTCGCCGACATCCAGTGGGTCAGCACCGCCTACCTCCTGGCCGTCGTCGCGGCCGTCCCCGCCTCCGGCTGGCTGGCCGACCGCTTCGGCGGCCGACGCACCTGGCTCGCCGCCGTGGGCGTGTTCCTGCTCGGCTCGGTGCTGTGCGCCCTCGCCTGGTCGGCGGCCAGTCTGATCGTGTTCCGGGTGGTCCAGGGGCTCGGCGGCGGGCTGCTGCCCGCGACCGGGCAGGCGCTGCTCGCGCGCGTCGCGGGACGCAACCGCACCGGCCGCGTGATCAGCGTCGTGGCCGTCGTCCCGCTGCTCTCCCCGGTGTTCGGCCCGCTCGTCGGCGGCGCCATCCTCAGCACGGCGTCCTGGCCGTGGCTGTTCCTCGTCAACCTGCCGATCGGCGCCGTCGCGGCCGTCCTCGCCCGCCGCTACGTGCCCGCGGTGCCCCCCGCGGAGCGGCGCACCGCGTTCGACCTGCGGGGCGCCGTGCTGCTGTCGCCCGGCCTCGCCGTCCTCGTGTACGGGCTGACCGAGGTCGCCCACGGCCGTGACGTGCCCGCGGCGCTGGGTGTGACGGCGGGCCTCACGATGCTGGCGGGCTTCGCCGTGCACGGGCTGCGCACCCGCGCCACCCCGCTGGTAGACCCCCGGCTGTTCGCCCGGCCGCCCTTCGGGGCGGCGGCCCTCGCGCTGCTCGTCCTCGGCGCGTCGGTGTTCGGCACGACGTTCCTGCTCCCGCTGTACTTCCAGAGCGGCCGCGGCCTCTCCGCGTGGGAGGCCGGGCTGCTGCTCGCCCCGCAGGGCCTCGGCGCGGCGGCCGGATCCGTCCTGGTCAACCGCACCATCGACAAGGTCGCACCGCGGACCCTCGTCGTCACCGGCATCGCCCTGATCCTCGCGGGGACGGTCCCGTTCACCCTGCTCGGCCACGAACCGCCGGACGCGGTGATCATCGCGGCGCTCGCGGTCCGCGGCATCGGCATGGCGATGATCGGCGCGCCCGTGATGAACATCGTCTACAGCCGCATCGAGCCGGCACACCTTCCGCGTGCGGCGGGAGCGCTCAACCTGCTGAACACGGTGGGCGGTTCGGTCGGCACGGCCGCCCTCGCCGTGGTCCTGGAGAACCGGCTCGCGGCCCGGGGCCCCGACGTCTCCGCGGCGTTCGGCGACACCTTCTGGTGGGTCCTCGGCTTCTGCCTGCTCGCCGCGGCGGGAGCGACGAGGCTGCCGAGGACCCGGCCCGGGAAATGAGGGCTCGTCGTCAGGGGGCGAAGCTGTCCGGGTCCGCCGCGTGCCAGTCGGCGGCCCAGCTCGCGGGCGGCCCGGCGATCAGCTCGCCGGGGGAGAGCCAGTCGTACAGCTCGGCGTAGGACCGGAACCTGCCGTTGTCCTCCCGGCGCCGCACGAGGTGCGGGCCCAGATCGGCGGCGTCGCGCACGCCCATCGCGGCCATGATCTGCAGCGCGCTGTGGACCGTGGCCTTCTGGAACCGTTCCACGCGCGCCGACTTGTCGACGACGTCGAGGGCACGGGCACGGCGCGGGTCCACCGTGGTGACGCCGGTCGGGCAGCGGTTGGTGTGGCAGCGCTGGGCCTGGATGCAGCCGACGGCGAACATCATCGCGCGGGCCGCGTTGGTGTAGTCGGCGCCCATGGCCAGGCGCTTGACGATGTCGGAGCCCGTCGCCACCTTGCCGCTCGCCCCGATGCGGATACGGTCCCGCAGCCCCGCGCCCGTCAGGGCGCTGTGCACGGTGATGAGCCCTTCGGTGAGCGGCATGCCGAGGTGATCGGCGAACTCCAGCGGCGCCGCGCCGGTCCCGCCCTCGGCGCCGTCGACGATGACGAAGTCCGGCGTGATGCCCTCCGCCGCCATGGCCTTGCACACGGCGAGGAACTGGGTCCGCGACCCGGGACAGAGTTTGAACCCGACCGGCTTGCCGTGTGCGAGCTCCCGCATCCGGGCCAGGAAATGGACGAGTTCGCGGGGTGTGGAGAAGACCCGGTGGTACGGCGGCGAGACGACGGTCTCGCCCTGTGGCACGCCGCGTACGGAGGCGATCTCGGCGTTGACCTTGCTGCCGGGCAGCACGCCGCCGATGCCCGGCTTCGCGCCCTGGGACAGCTTGAGCGACACACAGCGCACGGCGGGGTGGGCGGCCTTCTCGGCGAACTGCCGGGCGTCGAACTCCCCGTCCCGGTTGCGGCAGCCGAAGTAGCCCGTCCCGATCTCCCAGACGAGGTCGCCGCCGGGCCGCAGGTGGTGGTCGGACAGGCCGCCCTCGCCGGTGTCGTGCGCGAACCCGCCCCGGGCCGCCCCGGTGTTCAGGGCCAGGATCGCGTGGGCGGAGAGGGAGCCGAAACTCATCGCCGAGACGTTGAGGAGGGCCATGTCGTACGGCTGTGTGCAGTCGGGCCCGCCGACCCGTACGCGGGGCGGCTCCTTCGGCACCGGCGCGGGCGCCATGGACGGCACGAGGAACTCGTACCCCCGGTCGTCCATGTCGCGCTCGCTGCCGAACGGCTCCTCGGCCGCGACCCCCTTCGCCCGCTCGTAGACGATGCTGCGGGTGTCGCGGTCGAAGGGCCTGCCGTCGTAGTTGCGCTCCACGAAGTACTGCTGCAGCTCCGGCCGCAGGCTCTCCATCAGGAACCGCAGATGACCCAGGACGGGATAGTTCCGCAGCACGGAGTGCCGGGGCTGTACGAGGTCGTACACACCGGTGAGTGCCACGGCCAGGAGTGGCGCGGCTGCCGCCCACCACCAGGGCGACGTCAGCAGGGCGAGCACCATGCCGCCGACCGCGCAGGCCAGCAGCGCGCCCACCGTCACGAAACGCGTCATGATGTCGCGACGCCTCCGCCGAACCCGATGTCCTTGCCGTTGGTGATGCGGGCCCCGAGGTTGATGCGCATCATCTCCAGGGCAGCTTCGGCGAGGTGCGGGTGGATGTGGGCGACCGCGTCGGCGACCACGGTCACGTCCAGGTGCCGGATGTGGGCGTCCAGCGCCGAGTACAGCACGCACTGCTCGGTCACCTGACCGCACAGCGTCACCTTGCGGACGCCCAGCTCCCACAGCAGATAGGTCAGCGGCGTCTCGTAGAAGATCGAGTGCCGTGCCTTCACGACGAACAGCGAGTCGTCGTCCGGCCGCACCGGACCCACCAGGTCCGCGTGCGGCCCCGCCATGGCGGCCTCGACCAGTTCCCCGTGGTGGGAGCGCCACTGGCCGAAGTTGTCGTTGACGTAGATCACCGGTGCCCCGCTCCCGCGGGCGGCGGCGAGGAGGTCCGTGATCACCGGCACGACCTCGCGCACCGACGGCAGGAGCTGCTCGGCGTCCTTGTGCTCGTACGTGTTGATCATGTCGATCACGATCAGGGCGCCGGGGTCGTCGCCGTGCCGTGCGCTCATGGCCGCAGAAGCGTCTTGATCATGCCGTCCTCCTTGGCCTGGAAGGTGGCGTAGGCCGACGGGGCGTCCTTGAGCGGCAGGTGGTGCGTGGCGAACGTGTCGACGCCCAGCGGGTCGTCGTCCGTCAGGTGCGGGCGGATGTCCTCGACCCAGCGCCACACGTTGGCCTGGCCCATGCGCACCTGGATCTGCTTGTCGAACATGGTCAGGAGCGGCAGCGGGCTCGCGGCTCCGCCGTAGACACCGCTGATGGACAGGGTGCCGCCGCGCCGGACCGCGTCGATGCCCGCGAGGAGGGCGCTGACACGGTCGACGCCCGCCTTCTCCATCAGGGGGCGGGCCAGCTTGTCGGGCAGGAGCGCGGTGGCGCGCTGGGCGGCCGTCGCCACCGGTGAGCCGTGTGCCTCCAGGCCTACCGCGTCGATCACGGCGTCCGTGCCGCGGCCGTCCGTGAGGTCACGGATGGCATCGCCCAGGTCCTTGCCGTGTTCGCGCAGGTCGAGCACGGTGGTGCCGTTGCGGCGTGCGCGCTCCAGGCGGGCGTCGACGAGGTCGACACCGATGACGAGCTCCGCGCCGCGCAGCCGCGCGATGCGGGTGGCCATGTCGCCGATGGGCCCGAGACCGAGGACCGTGACGCTGCCGCCCCGCGGGATGTCGGCGTACTCCACCGCCTGCCACGCCGTGGGCAGCACGTCGGACAGGTACACGAAGCGGTCGTCCGGCGGGCCGTGCGGCACCTTGATGGGCAGCGTGTTGCCGAAGGGCACCCGCAGCAGCTCGGCCTGCCCGCCGGGCACCTGTCCGTACAGCTTGGTGTACCCGAACAGCGAGGCGCCGCTGCCCATCGACTTGACCTGGGTTGTCTCGCACTGCGACTGCAGGCCCTGCCCGCACATCCAGCAGGTGTTGCACGAGACGTTGAACGGAATCACCACACGGTCGCCCACGGCCACCTCGGTGACCTCGGGACCCGTCTCCGCGATGACACCCATGGCCTCGTGGCCGAGGATGTCGCCCACCTCCAGGTAGGGCCCGAAGACTTCGTAGAGGTGCAGGTCGGAGCCGCAGATACCGGTCGACGTCACCTGGACGATCACGTCGTCGGGCTTCTCGATGCGGGGGTCGGGCACCTCGTCGACGCGCACGTCGCGCTTGCCTTGCCATGTCAGAGCACGCATGATGACGCACCTTTCTTGCTCGGCCCGCACGGGCCCCACCGGGCCCGTGCGGGTGAACGGGCAGCCTGCTCAGCGCCCGACGGCGCGGGCCAGCTCCGACTTGTTCATCGACGAGCGGCCCTTGACGTTCTTCTTCTTCGCCTCGGCGTAGAGCTGGTCCTTCGTCGGGCCCTGCGCGCCCTGGTGGGAGCGCTCACCGCCACGCTGCGACGCGGACTTCGGGTCCTTCGTGGACGTGCGGCTCGCCGTGCGGGACTCGCCGGAACGCGCACGTTCCTTGTTGACCGTGCGGGCGGCGATCTCCTTCGCGCGGGCCTTGGACTCGCCGCGGTCCTCCGCGCTCTCCTTGATGTGCTCGTACTGCCGTTCCCTCTTGCGATTCGATCCTGCGGGCATGATCTGCTCTTTCGACTGGGTCGTGTCCGGCCGGTGTGGGCCCCTCCCACGGTGCTCACACAGTCCGCCGGTCCGCCACACGGGCGATCGCGGCCTGTGCCGAGTACCCGAGATCCCCGGCGTGAGACGTGAGGCGGAAGATCAAGTGCTTCCGTGCGCTCCCCGGGGGGTCTTGAGAACCGGGGCGCCGGACGGTGGAGTGGGGGGACGTTGCGCCGTCAGGGAGGGGACCGGCCATGCCGGAGGACCAGCACAGCTCGCCGCCCGCCGCCCGCTGGGAGCGGGCCGTCGTCGTCGGGGGCGGGTACGCCGGTCTCGTGACCGCACGGGTCCTCGCCGACCACTTCTCCGAGGTGCTGGTCCTGGAACGCGATCCGGTGTCGCCGGACACCGGCGTCCACCCGCACGTCCCGCAGGGCCACCACGCGCACGCCCTGCTCGCCCGCGGCGGCGAGGTCCTGGAAACCCTCTTCCCCGGGCTGCGGGCGGAGCTCGCCGACGAGGGCGCGCCCGTCTTCGACTACGGCGAACGGATCAGCTTCCTGCTGCCCACCGGGTACGCGCCGACCGACCCGGTGGGCGTCCGCATCCAGACCTTCACACGCGACGAACTGGAGCGTCGGCTGCGGCAGCGCGTCTCGGCGCTCACCGCGGTGCGCCTCGTCCCCGCGGCCCACTGCGAGACGGTCACCGCGAGCGCGCCGGGACGCCTGGACCGGGTGCGGTACCGCACCGAGGGAGAAGACGTCACCGAGATCACCGCCGACCTCGTCGTCGACGCGTCGGGCCGCACCACGTCCGTCGACCGCTGGCTCGGCGACGCACACCTGCCCGTCTCACCGAAGAACGTCATCAAGGCCAAGATCACCTACACCTCCGCGTGCTACGTACGCCCGCCGAAGGACCGGCAGGACTTCGACGTCGCCTACCAGATGGCCTTCGCTCCGGACGTACCGCGCGGCGGAGTGGTCCTCGCCGTGGAACGCGACCGCTGGATGTGCTCGCTGTTCGGCGTCGACGAGCAGGTGCCGCCCACCGACGACGAGGGCTACCTCGACTTCGCCCACAGCCTCGGCACCCCCCGCCTCGCCGAACAGATCAAGCGCGGCACCCGCGAAGGAGAGATCCGGCGCTACACGAACACCGGCAACGAATGGCGCCTGCACCACAAGAACGCGCACTGGCCCGAACGCCTCGTCGCGGTCGGCGACGCGCTCTGCGTCTTCAACCCCGTGTACGGACAGGGACTCACCGTCGCCGCGCTCGAAGCGCAGCTGCTCGGCCGCCTCCTCGACCGGCACAGGACCGGCGGCCTGGACGGGCTCAGCCGCGCCTACCAGCGTGCCGCGGCCCGCGTCATCCAGGTCCCGTGGACCATGGCCACCAGCTCGGACCTCATGTGGGCGCCCACCGGCCACCCGCTCCCCGCCCGCTTCGCCCACTGGTACAACCAGCACGTCTTCGCGCTCGCCGTGCACGACCCGAGCGTCTGGGCACGTTTCGTACGGGTCCTGAACATGACGGCACCGCCCGCACTCCTCTTCCGCCCTGCCGTGCTGGCCAAAGTGGTACGCCACGCACTCACCCGCCGCACGAGCTGACGGAGACCCGCCCCCGACCGGCACCGTCCGGCCGCGCCCGGGGCCGTCACCCGGCCATCTGCCTCCTCTGTGCGCATCGGGCCCCCCAACGGCGGGGCACGGTCGCGGAGGCGGGCATGCCGAACCGCGCTCACCGTGTTCGGGGCACAGATTCTCGTACGGACGGGACTGCGCCCCCGGGAGAGCGGGCCCGTCGCCGTCCTCGAGCTGCGTGCGGCCACTGTCGTGGAGGACCGGGACCGTGACGCGGCCGGACGGGCGCGGCAGGGAAGGACGGCGCAGGGTCGCCGAGCGGTTCCCCGACGGACTGCTCCACGCCGACCCGCGCGGCTCACCCCGCGACGAGCACCCCGTCCCGCCCGCCGTCGTCCTGCTCCGCTTCCTCGGCGCCTGTGTCATGACCCCGGCCGGGTCGCCCCCGTCCGGCACGCGCTTCCCAAGGCCTGAGGGGTCAAGGGGGGACTCCCACCCAGGACGCTCCGGCGCCTTGCGACCGCACGCACCAGACGGCGCCCACTGAATCCGACCGGGGTTGTGACACAGGCCCTCACCGCACGCCGTGCGGCCGGAACTGGATGCTGATGCGTCCGCCGGAGGCGCGCGTCGACTTGGGGACGGCGTGCTCCCAGGTGCGCTGGCAGGAGCCGCCCATCACGATCAGGTCGCCGTGTCCGAGGGGCTGCCGGACGGTCGCGCCGCCGCGGCGGGGGCGGAGCAGGAGGTCGCGCGCGGCTCCCACGGAGAGGATGGCGACCATCGTGTTCTCGCGGGCGCCCCTGCCGATCCGGTCGCCGTGCCAGGCCACGCTGTCGCGCCCGTCCCGGTAGTGGCACAGGCCCGCCGTTGTGAACGCCTCGCCGAGCTCGTCGGCGTAGTGCTCGGAGAGGGCTCGGCGGGCCTCGTCGAGGACGGGGTGGGGGAGCGTTTCACCGGTGCCGTAGAAGGCGAGGAGGCGGGGCACGTCCACGACCCGTTCGTACATCTGGCGGCGTTCCGCCTTCCAGGGGACCTCCGTGGCCAGCTGTTCGAACAGGGCGTCGGCGCCGCTCAGCCAGCCCGGCAGCAGATCGATCCACGCGCCGTCGCCGAGGACGGTCCGGCGGATTCCGGCGAGGGAGCCCAGGCGTACGTCGTCGCTCTGGTCGAAGAGCGATCCCTGGAGCTGGTGGGTTGCCATACGGGCAGTGTAACCAGGATTCGAACAGGCGAGCTAATATGCGGAGCCCGGCAACGCCTCGGGGGCGCGCATCCGCGTCGGATGCGCGCCCCCGAGAGGCCCTACAGGTGGGTCCTACCGCTTGCCCGTGATCATCCGGTAGGCGAACAGAACGATCACGGAGCCGATGATGGCGGCGATCCACGTCGACAGGTGGAAGAACCCGTTGATCGAGTGGACGCCGAAGATCACCTTGCCCAGCCAGCCGCCGAGCAGCCCGCCCACGATGCCGATCACCATGGTCACCAGGCAGCCTCCCGGATCCTTGCCGGGGGTGAGGGCCTTGGCGATGGCTCCCGCGATGAGACCGATCAGGATCCAGGCGATGATGCCCACGAGAACGTTCCTCTCTTTGTGCTCGGGCCGGCCTGGATCCCCAGGCCGACACAGAGCGAATGTCCCGACAACGACGAGTCACACAGGACCAAGGTCACGTTTGGCGGGACCAACGGCACCCCGGACTCCGGCGGGCGGGTGATGCGCGAGCGGCATATGGTGGCCGAGCGGCATACCGGAGACCACCATGACGTCAGCGAAGAAGACATCCGTCGATGTGGAACAGTGCCTGCTCCTCACCGGCGTGGGCGGTTTCGACTGGGACCTGAGGACCGGCGCGCTCGGTCTCGACGCCGGCTCCCTCGCGGTGCTCGACCTGCGCCCCGAGGAATTCAACGGCCGGGTGACCTGCCTGACGAGGCGCATCCCGCCCGAGGAGGCCGTGCGCATCAACTACGCCGTCACCGAGGCCGTCGCCTCCGGCACGGACCGGTACGGCGTCTACTTCCGGGCCCGGCGCAGGGACGGCACGATCCACCTCGGCCACGCGCGCGGACGCATCGTGCGCGACGGCGAGGGCCGGGCCGTCCGCGTCCTCGGCGTCCTGCGGTCGGCGTCGGACGACGGGGCGGAACTCGCCGCCATCGACCCCAGGGAGGAACGCCGCCAGGGCATCGCCCTGATGGTGCAGGGCACCACACAGGCCCTCTCGCGGGCCGTCACGGTCGACGACGTGGTCGCCGTCCTGTCCGGTGCGAGCGGCCTCGACCGGTTCGCCGCCGACGGACTCGTCCTCGGTCTCGTCGAGGGCGACAAACTGAAGCTGATCGCCCTGGTCGGCCAGACGATGCAGGCCCTCGACGAACTCAAGCTGCACAAGTTCGACGAGTCCCAGCCGCTGGCCGAGGCCGTCATGACGCGGCAGCCCCGCTTCGTCGCCTCACTGCCCGACCTGGCACGCCGCTTCACCCGCCTGCGGCCCTACATCGAGCACATGCGGCTCGACTCGGCGGCGTTCCTGCCGCTGGTCGCCCAGGACCGTGCCATCGGCGGGCTCGGCCTCTTCTACCGGGGCCGCAAGGACTTCACCGACGCGGACCGCAACCTGTGCATCGGGCTCTCCGGCATCGTCGCCCAGTCGCTGCAGCGCGCCATGCTCTTCGACGAGGAGCGGGACCTCGCCAGGAGCCTGCAGGCCACCATGCTCCCGCGCGGCGTGCCCGCCGTCGCGGACTGCGAGGTCGCCGTGCGCTACCACGCCGCGTGGGGCGGCCGCGACGTCGGCGGCGACTTCTACGACGTCGTCGCCCTGCCCCGCGGCCGCATCGGCCTGGTCGTGGGCGACGTACAAGGACACGACACGCACGCCGCGGCCATCATGGGCCAACTCCGCATCGCCCTGCGCGCCTTCGCGGGGGAGGGCCATCCGCCGAGCACGGTCCTCTCGCGTGCCTCCCGCTTCCTCGCCGAACTCGACACGGAGCGGTTCGCCACCTGCACGTACGCCCAGTTCGACCCCGCCACCGGCATCGTGCGCGCCGTCCGCGCCGGGCACCTGCCGCCCCTCCTGCGCCACGTGGACGGCCGGGTCGGCGTGCCCCGGGTCCCCGGCGGACTGCCCCTCGGCCTGGCCACCGAGTTCGGCATGGAGGACTTCCCCGAGGTGCGGCTCGACCTGGTGCCGGGCGAGACCATGGTGCTCTGCACCGACGGACTCGTGGAGGACGCCGCCCTCGACGTCGACACCGGCATGGCCAACCTCGCCGACGTGATGCGCGAGGGCCCCGAACGCGCCGAGGCCCTGGCGGACCACCTCTCCCAGGCGCTGTGGCAGCGGTGGGGCACGAGCGACGACGTGGCCCTCCTCGTCCTGCGCAGAATGCCCGACCCCGGGACGCCCCAGGAGCCGCGCATCCACCGGTACGTCCACCAGGCCGACCCCGAAGGGCTCGCCGACGCGCGGGCAGCGCTGCGCGAACACCTCGCCTCGTGGGGGTTCGGCGCCGTCGCCGACGACGTGGAAGTGGCGGCCGGTGAGCTCCTCGTCAACGCCCTCGTCCACACCGACGGCGGCGCCATCCTCACCCTGGAGGTGCTCTCCGGGCCACCACGCCGCGTCCGCCTCTGGGTCAAGGACCGCTCCAGCGACCGCCCCCGCAGGAGATCGCCCGCCGAGACCGCCACGTCCGGGCGCGGGCTGCTCCTCGTGGAGGCCGTCGCCTCCTGCTGGGGCGTCGAGCCACGCGGCGAGGGCAAGGCCGTATGGTGCGACTTCGCCGTAGCGGACGCCTGAGCCGTGCCGACGGCACCGTGCCCGCCGCCACCCGGGGAGACGTCCAGCGGGCGCCCGAGAGTCTGTGCCGTACCGGGTCCCGCCCTGGATACCGTTCCGCCATGGCCGACTACCGCATCGAGACCGTACGCAACGGCGAGCGCGACTGGACCGCCCGCAACGACCGCGGCGCCGAGGTCCGCATCGCCGCCGCCGACAACCCCGACGCCCAGCCCTCCTTCACCCCCGTCGAACTCCTCCTCGCCGCACTCGGCGGCTGCGGCGGACTCGTCGTGGACCGCACGGCACGCGCCGTCGAGCACGACGCGCTGCGCGTCACCGTCGAGTCGGTGTCCAGGACCGAGGACGACGGCCGGGTCGGCGTCGTCCGGGTCTCCTACGAACTCGATCTGCCCGAGGGCGACACCCGCGCCGCCGAGGCACTGGAGCGCGCCATCCGGCTGACCCACGAGAAGTACTGCACGGTCAGCCGTACCGTCGAACACGGCGCCCGCGTCGAGGCACTCGGCCCCGACGGGACGACCCTGTTCGCCGGGGGGTGACGGCCGGTCAGGACACCGGCTCCACCCACACATTCCGGAAGCGGACCTTGTTGCCGTGGTCCTGCAGCCGGATCGCGCCGGCCGCCGCGGACTCGGCGTCACCCGCACCGGTCGGACCGTCCACGGCCACGTCGTCGTGGACCTTCTCGCCGTTCCAGACGACGGTGACCCGGGCGTCCGACGTCTTCTTGCCGTCCGCGTCGAACCGGGCGGCACGGAAGGTGATGTCGTACGTCTGCCACGTCTCCGGCGGCTTCGACGCGTTCAGGTCGGCGGCCTTCTTCTGGTAGATCGCCCCCGCCTCGTTGTCCGCGAGCTTCGCCACGCCGTACGAGTCCAGGATCTGCACCTCGTACCGCTCCTGGAGGTAGACCCCGCTGTTGCCGCGGTCCTGCCCCGTCACGTCGTCGGGCAGCTTCGGCACCCGGAACTCGACATGCAGCTTGAAGTCCCCGAAGTGCTGCTTCGTGCGCAGGTCGCCGCAGCACACCTCCATGGACTTCTCGGCCTTGTGCGGCCACTCCGCGCTGCGGCCGTCACTGTGCTGCCAGGCGGTGGAGACACTGCCGCCGGAGAACAGGTCGATGCGCGTGCCGGGTCTGCGTACGTCGAGCGCGTCGAGGTTCACGTGACCGGTGTCGTCGGCGCCGACGGCGTACGTGATGGTGTTGTGGCCCTTGCGCAGGGAGAGCCGCTCGGTCTTCGTCGACCAGCGGTTCCACGCGACCGTGGACGGCAGGCTCGTCTGTTTCGCCGCGCCGCCGTTGACGCTGACGCCGACCGTCTTGGTGCCGGGGGCGGGGTGCGGGCCGTTCGCGTAGCGCAGCCCCACGTCGTACGTGCCGTTCTTGTCGACGACGACGTCGAAGGTCGCCTTCGCGCCCTTGTCGCCGAAGCCGTCGACGAAGCCGCCCCCGGTGAACCCGGCGTGCTCGTTGTCGATGTCCGCGCCACCCGACAGCTTCGCGGACTCGGCGTCGTACGTCGTGACGGGCTCCTGCGGGCCCGGCTTGGCGTTCAGGGTGTACCAGGCCTCGGTGGACCACAGCTCCTCGCCGCCCGCGGAAGAGAACGGGCGGGGCGAGCGGACGTGCACGACCCGGTCCGGCTTCAGGCCGGGGATGGTGAGCCGCACCGTGCGCCGGTCGTCCGAGAGCTTCGCCGACGCGACCGGCAGCGACTCCTCGTCGACCTTCGGACCGCCGTAGTCCGGCGTCGGAACGTAACGCCACTGCTCGACCGCGTACGCGCCCTCGGCGAGCTTGGCCGCGGTCTCTTCGGAGAGGGGCTTCGTGTAGGTGAGGTCGAAGCCGTCACGCGTGGCGCGCATCGTCTTGATGTCGAAGGCGGTCTTCCCGTTCGGCGTCAGTTTCTGCAGGCCGAAGCGGAGCTTGCCCTCCTGACCCCAGTTGCCGTCCGCACCCAGACCGCCGGTGTAGATGGCGCCGTCGGGGCCCTCGCTGATCCGCGAGATGCCGGCCTCCAGGCCCTGCGTGTGGCGGAACACCGCGCCCTGGTACTCACCGGCGACCTTCTCCAGGTCCGCGCGCTGCAGTCCGCCGTACGTGACATCGCCGAACACCATCTGCCCGGCGAACGGCCCCTTCTTCAACCGCATCGGCGTGCTGGGGGAGTTGGCGATCTCGTTCTGCGGCAACCACAGCACGGGCTTGGTGACGGGCTTGTCGTCGTAGGGCCCGTCGGGGTTCGTGTAGTGGTTGAAGAACCGGTCCTGCTTGATGTGGACGAGTTTGGAGGCGGGCAGCCAGCCGCCCTGGTTGTCCGTGACGAACAGGTCGTTGCCCGGACCGCGTCCGATGCCGTTCGGGGTGCGCAGACCTCCGGCGAGGTAACTCACCTTGCCGGTCGCCTTGTTGACCTTGATGGTGGTGCCGCGGTTCGGGGCGGGCTGCGGGTCGGTCGTCGCGCCGCCGTAGTTGATGGCGACGGAGAGGTTCAGATAGAAGTCGCCCTTCTCGTAGAGCAGTCCGAAGGCGAACTCGTGGAAGTTCTTGCCCCACGGCCACTCGGCGACCCTCCGCTTCTCGTCGGTGACGTCGTCCCTGTTCGTGTCGTTCAACTCGGTGAGCTGGTGCTTCTCCGACACGTACAGCTTCCCGTCCACGTACTTGATGCCCATCGGCTCCCTGAGACCGTCGGCGATCTTCTTGTACGTGACCTTCTCGGGGCTCGTGTCACCGGCGACGTGGTCGAGGAGGTACACCTCGCCCTTGGTCTCGTCGCTGCCGCCCCACGTCGATATCGCGAGCCGCCCGTCGGGCAGCCAGTCCATCGCGGAGACCTGCGGCTCGAAGCCCTTGGGGCGCAGGTCTGTGAGCTTGTAGCCGGGGTTGACCTCGCTGAGCGGCAGCCCGTCACCGGGCGTGTCGTGCGTTCCCTCGCACTCCTTGCGGCCGGGCGCGGTGACCCGTACGACGTCGGCGTCCGTGCTCAGCACGGAGTTCGGCACGGTCGTGAACTCGCTCGCACCCGGTGGCTTCCACTGGAGGGTCACCTGCTGGCCGCCGCCCCGGTCGAAGTGGTCGATGCGCAGGGACTGGTGGCCCGCGTTGAGGGTGATGCTCCCGTCCTTCGGCTCGGCGCCGTGCAGCCCGTCGTGGTCGATGACCTGCTGACCGCCGAGGAAGAGCCGCGAACCGTCGTCGCTGATCAGCCGGAAGTCGTACGCGCCCGCCTCCGGCACGTTCAGGTTCCCGATGATCTGCGACACGAAGTTGTCGCTGAAGCCGAAGCCGTCGGTCGACGTCCAGTCGGCCGTCGGGATCAGCTTGTCGACGTTGGGCGTCTGGGCCGGCTTGAGGTCGCACAGCTTCTCCAGCGGCGTCCGCACGTCGAACACGCGCAGGGTGACGCCGGGTTCCTGGGGCGGCAAGTCCGCGAACGGCCGCTTGTCGTCGTCCGCGGCCGCGCCGGGCGCGAGCAGACCCGCTCCGAGAAAGGCGGTGAGCAGCAGTCCCGTGGATCTTCGGGCTTTGCGGTGAGGCTTCACTCGTCCTCCTGCGTGGTTCCGTCGTGGGTTACGCAGATCTCTGTGGCAGAGCGACGCTCAGCGTAGGGATGGTGCCGGGGGACGTCCACACTTTGTCCAGGAAAAGGAAAAACGAGGGCGCGGTGGGAGACCGGAGCGGCCCGGGGGCCCCACCAATCGGGCGAACGGCGGTCTGCGGTCGGCTGTGCGGGCCGGGCGTGGCCGCGGGGAGCGTTATGTCTGGGGGGTGATCACGCTTCGAGCCCGTGCGTTCCTCGCACTCACCGTTCCGGCCGCACTTCTCCTCACCGCCCTCGGCCCGCCGTCCGCCGCGGCGGACACGCAGCGGGAGCCCGCGTTGGACACACGGGAGCCCGCCCTGGACGCGCGGGTCAGCGCCGTCTCGGCGCGCGACCTCGGCCGCAGCTGGCATCCGGGGTGCCCCGTCGCGCCCTCCGGCCTGCGCCTCATCCGCATGAACCACTGGGGCTTCGACGGCCGCGTCCACGCCGGTGAGCTCGTCGTGCGCGAGCGGGCCGTGCGGCCGATGCTGTACGTCTTCGGCCGGGCGTTCGACGCCCGGTTCCCCGTCCGCCGGATGCGGACCATGGCGGCGTACGGCGGCAGCGACGTCGCGGCGATGAAGGCGGACAACACCTCGGCGTTCAACTGCCGTGCCGTCACCGGCGATCCGTCGCGCCTGTCGCAGCACTCGTACGGGGACGCGGTGGACATCAACACGCTGGAGAACCCGTACGTGGACAGGAACGGGCGCGTCTACCCCGCGGCGGGCGTCGCCTATCTGGACAGGCGACGCACCTCCAAGGGCATGATCAAGAACGGTGACGTCATCACGACGGCGATGCGCGAGGTGGGCTGGCAGTGGGGTGGGCGCTGGCCCGCACCGGACTACCAGCACTTCTCGGCCAACGGACGGTGAGAGTGCCCGTGCGCCGCCGGACCCGCCCCGCGGGCCTTACGCCGCGGGGTCGATGCGGGACACCGGGCCGCCCAGGTCGAGCACGTACAGCTCGCCGTTTCCGCCCTGGACGAACGAGACGACCTCGCCGCCGTTGACGCCCAGATCGCTCACCCCGGTCACCTTGCCGTCCTTCAGCTTCAGGGCGCGGACGGTGCCGTCGCAGTAGTCGCTGAACAGGTACTGGCCCCTGAGCCCGGGGATCGCCTTCCCCCGGTACACGAACCCGCCGGTCACGGAGCAGCCGAGGCCGGTGCGGTCGTACTCGTGGACGGGCGGCACATGGTTGGCGGGCTCGGTGCCGTCACGGAAGGGGTGGGTGCCCTCCATCTGCGACCAGCCGTAGTTCTCACCGCCCTTGCCGGCCGCGGGCGCCCGGTCGATCTCCTCCCAGGCGCTCTGCCCGACGTCACCGATGAACAGGTCGCCGGTGCCCTTGTCGAAGGAGAACCGCCACGGGTTGCGCAGTCCGTACGCCCAGATCTCGTCCTTCGCCTTCGGGTCGCCGACGAACGGGTTGTCCTTCGGGATCGCGTACGGCTTGCCGCCCCGCGGGTCGATCCGCAGCAGCTTGCCGAGGAGCGTGTCGAGGTTCTGCCCGTTGCCGTGCGGGTCGCCGCCTGAGCCGCCGTCGCCGAACGCGATGTAGAGGTAGCCGTCGCGGCCGAACTTGATGTCGCCGCCGTTGTGGTTCGCGTACGGCTGCGTCTGTGTCAGGACGGTGCGCCGGGTCTCCGGCCGCAGCTTGCCCTTGCGCACGGCGAACTCGTCGATGGTGCTGGTGCCTTCGAGGTCCGTGTACGAGATGTAGAAGTGCTTGAAGTCGTTGGCGAACGCGATGCCGAGCAGGCCGCGTTCGCCGTCAGTGGTGGTCTCGGCGGAGATGTCGAGCACGGGCTCACCGAGCCCCTGCTTGCCCAACACGCGTACGGTTCCCGCGCGTTCGGCGATCCAGACGGCGCCGCCGGGACCCGCGGTGCCTGCGGACGGGTTCTTGGCCGTGGCCACCTTGGTGAGCGCGACCTTCGCCGCGTCTTCGCGGGGGGAGGCGGACGCCGAGGTGAAGGCGACGGACGTGACGAGGCAGAGAGCGCCGATGATCGCAGAGCTTCTGGTGCGAACGTTCACCGTGATCCTCCTGGAGGCGGCGAGGGGGGGGGAGGTCACCATGGTGTGCTGCTGGCCACGGACGAGAGTACTGGGACACGGGCGCCTGGTGTAGACCAAGGACACCACTGTCTTCCGCTTCCGCTCTTCTCCTCGACCCGCGCGACGCTCTCTGCCCCGGCCTACTCGCCGTTCTTCTGCGCCAGGCAGTCGTAACCGAGCTGCATCGCGTCGGCAGCAGCCAGCACGGAAAGGCCGCCCGTCACCGTGCGCGTGGCCCTCGGCCACAGCAGGGCGGCCCCGGTGGCGGTGGCGGTCAGCCAGACGCTCAGGCAGAACGGGCAGGTGACGAGCTCGCCCACGGTCGCCCGCACGCCGTTTCCGCGAGGGCTCTCGCTCACCTCGGCGGGCCCGGACGCCTCCTCGTAGCGGGTGAACGGCGCCCGCAGCGGGCTCGTCACCGACCCCTTGCTGAGGAGCCGGCCGAGCCGGAAGGTGGCCGCCGCCGCGAACAGCACGTCCCAGGGCTCGGGGCGCTCCGGGAGAGGGGCTTTCCGGAGCCGGACGGCCGCACCCCAGGCCGCCGTGTACGCGCCGAACGCGGCCACGGCTCCGGCGTGCCCACCGAGCCGGTGTTCCTCTCCCGAGGAGTAGGCCCTGCCCGCACGCCGAAAGGCTCCCCTGATCCGTCGCACGCCGGCGCCCTTCTCACGACTGTCCTGAACCACCGCAACCTCCACTGAAGCGTGTCGCAGGCTTTCGCGCCTCAGGGGCGGATCCACCCAGGCGAGCCTGCGCACCAGGTAACCCTTCCGCGCGGCCGGAAACGGACCGATGCCCGATGGTCTCTCCACCGTGCGGTGGTAGGCGCGCGGGGCGCGGGGTACTCGCCGCGGCCAGGCGCTCATCCGGAGCGCTCAGGAAGAAGGTCGCCATCATGACTACGCACACCCGTGCGACGCGCGACGCCCGGTCCCCGGTCCAGCAGGCCGCCCTGCTGGTCGGAGCCGTGTTCCTGCTGGTGGGGGTGCTCGGCTTTGTCCCGGGCGTCACCACGGACTACGACACCATGGAGTTCGCCTCGCACGACTCCGGTGCCGAGCTGCTCGGAATCTTCCAGATCTCCGTCCTGCACAACCTCGTCCACCTGGCGTTCGGCGTCGCGGGTCTGGTGATGGCCCGGACCGCTTCCGCCGCCCGCACCTATCTGATGGCCGGAGGAGCCGTCTATCTCGTGCTGTGGCTGTACGGCCTGTTCGTCGGCCACCACAGCAGTGCCAACTTCGTGCCGCTGAACAACGCGGACGACTGGCTGCACTTCGCCCTCGGCATCGGCATGATCGCCCTGGGCGCGCTGCTGACCCGCCGCCCCGCCACCACCACGGCACGGACGTGACGGGCACCAAAATCCAACCCGACAGCTGAACGGCGGAACCCCGGGCGTCTGGCGCGGCGCCCCCGGCCCATCTGTGTGATCGTGGACGGGCCGGGCACCGGGGTTCCACCGTCCGGCCCGCACGCGTGCCGGAACGCAGGTCCGCGCACGCGGTCACTCGTCAAGGAGCCGACGGTCATGACGGACGTATCGAGCATGGGTTCACCCGCGGACGACTCCCGGCCGGTGCTCACCGACCGACAGGGTCACCCCATCTACGACAACCAGAACCAGCGCACGGTCGGCGCGCGAGGCCCGGCCACGCTGGAGAACTACCACTTCCTGGAGAAGATCAGCCACTTCGACCGCGAGCGCATCCCGGAGCGCGTCGTCCACGCCCGGGGCGTCACCGCCTTCGGATACTTCGAGGCGTACGGGAAGTGGGGCGACGAACCCATCAGCCGCTACACCCGGGCCAAGCTGTTCCAGGAGAGCGGCAAGCGCACCGACGTCGCCCTGCGCTTCTCCACCGTCATCGGAGGCCGCGACTCCTCCGAGGCCGCCCGCGACCCGCGCGGTTTCGCCGTGAAGTTCTACACGGAGGACGGCAACTGGGACCTGGTCGGCAACAACCTCGGTGTCTTCTTCATCCGGGACGCCGTGAAGTTCCCCGACGTCATCCACGCGCTGAAGCCCGACCCGGTCTCGCACGAGCAGAAGCCCGCCCGGATCTTCGACTTCATGTCGCAGACCCCGGAGAGCATGCACATGCTGGTCAACCTGTTCAGCCCCCGCGGCATCCCCGCCGACTACCGGCACATGCAGGGCTTCGGTGTGAACACCTACAAGTGGGTCGACGCCGAGGGGGGCACCGTCCTCGTCAAGTACCACTGGATGCCCAAGCAGGGCGTGCGCAGCATGACCGAGGAGGACGCGGCGAACGTGCAGGCCGGCGAGCTCGGCCATGCCACCAAGGACCTGTACGAGGCGATCCGCCGGGGCGACTACCCCGAGTGGGAGCTGCTCGTGCAGGTCATGGAGGACGGCGACCACCCGGAGCTCGACTTCGACCCGCTGGACGACACCAAGACCTGGCCGGAGCAGGACTTCCCGCCCAAGGCCGTCGGCCGCATGGTCCTCGACCGCACGGTCGACGACTACTTCGGCGAGAACGAGCAGATCGCGTTCGGCACCGGCGTCCTGGTCGACGGCCTCGACTTCTCCGACGACAAGATGCTGGTAGGGCGGACCTTCTCGTACAGCGACACCCAGCGCTACCGCGTCGGCCCGAACTATCTGCAGCTGCCGGTGAACCGGGCCAAGAACGCGACCGTGCGCACCAACCAGCGCGACGGTGCGATGGCGTACGACAACCGCGCGGCGAACGAGAACCCCGAGGTCAACTACGAGCCGTCGATCACGGGCGGCCTGCGCGAGGGCCAGTACCCCACGCACGACGAGCAGGGCCCCGAGGTCCGCGGCCGGCTCACCCGCAAGCGCATCCCGCGCACCAACGACTACCTCCAGGCCGGACAGCGCTATCTGCTCCTGGAGGACTGGGAGCGCGACGACCTCGTGCACAACTTCGTGACCCTCATCTCCCAGTGCGACCGGAAGGTGCAGGAGCGCATGGTCTGGCACTTCCTGCTGGTCGAGAACGACCTCGGGCTGCGCGTCGGCAAGGGGCTCGGCATCGGCCCCGACGACGTGTCCCACCTCGAACCGCTGCAGGGCCAGACCATGACGGACGAGGACCGCAGCCGCCTCGTACGGCTGGGGAACAACCCGCCGCGCGACGTCTCCGGCCTGACGATGACGCACTGCGTCCCGAACGAACGCCACGTGGTCAAACGCTGACCGACGCTCTACGGCGGGTCCCGCGGGTCACGGTTGCCGCGGGACCCGCCGTCGCACGTCCTCGTACAGGTTCCGCATCGCCATGCGGTAGAGCTCGCCCTGGTGGACGCCGAGGAAGCCGGTGTGCCCGAACACCTCCAGGGCGACCATGCCGTGCAGATAGCCCCACACGCTGAGCAGCAGGGCCGTCGCCGACGGCGGCAGGGCGGTGCCGCTCGGGGGCGCCTGCCGAGCCAGGTGGCCGAGGAACGCGGGGGACAGGGACCGGGTGTCGGCCGCCGCCAGCTGCTCCGGTGTGAACCCCCGGAACAGCTCCCGTTCGAAGACCGCGCTCATCCGCCGGTTCGCCTCCGTCGTGGGGCCGTCGACGGGTGCGTGGTAGTGCCTGAGCGGTGCTCCGTAGAGGAGTTGGAACCGCTCGGGATGGTCGATCGCCCATCGCCGGTAACCCTCCGCGGCAACGACCATTCCCGGCACGTCCGGGTCGTCCGGCGCGGTCTCCGCCGCGGCCCGCACCGCGTCCGCCAAGTCGTCGTACGCCTTCGTGACGAGGGCCGTCACGAGATCGTCCCGGCTCGGGAAGTAGTGGTAGAGCGCCTGCACGGTCATGCCGAGGCCGCGGGCCACCGCGCGCAACGACAGGGCGTGCGGGCCGTGTTCGGCGATGTGCGCCTCGGCCGTGCTCACGATCTCGTCGACGGCGACCGCACGTCGGCGCTCGCGCAACGACGGCCTGGGCGTGGGGATTTCGTGGGTGGACATACCGCGACCGTACGTCGCTCTGCCACTCCCCGGGGCCGTAATCCGGCATCCCGTGAAGAAAATCTGACACTGCTCAAATTTGTTGTACCCCGCTAGCGTCGGCTGCGCCCGTCACCACAACACCCGTACACCAACCCGTACATGAAGGAGACAGCGCGTGTTCGAACGCATGGCCGAGCTGGCGATCCGCCGGTCGCGGCTGGTACTCGTCGTCGCCGCAGTGATCGTGGCTCTCATGGGCGTCCTGGGAGCCGGTGCGTTCGGGAAGCTGCTGGGGGGCGGGTTCGACGATCCGGCCTCCCCGTCCTCCCGGGCCAGGAACGTCATCGACGAGAAGCTCGGCGGAGAGACGAACCTGGTACTCCTCGTCCGCGCCACCGACGGCAGGATCGACGCCCCCGCCGCACGGCGCGACGGCGAGTCGCTGATCGCGGACCTGAAGAAGGAGCCGGACCTGGAGAACGTCGTCTCGTACTGGGACACCGAAAGCCCCGACCTGCGCTCCGAGGACGGCCGCGAGGCCCTCGTGCTGGCCCGCGTCAAGGGCCACGACGCGCAGCAGCAGGAGAACGCCAAGGGCGTCATCGACGACTACGCGGGAACGTACGAGGACACGCTCACCGTCAAGGCGGGCGGCAGCGCCGGCGTGAGCCACGAGATGGGGCCGCAGACCGAGAAGGACCTCGTCCTCGCCGAGACCATAGCCGTCCCGCTCATCCTCCTGCTGCTCCTGGTCGTCTTCGGCACCGTCGTCTCCGCGCTGCTGCCGCTCGCCGTCGCGCTCATCGCCATCGTGGGGGTCTTCGCGGAACTGTACGTGGTCGGCGGAGTCACCGACGTCTCCATCTTCGCGATCAACCTGACCACGGCACTCGGCCTCGGACTCGGCGTGGACTACGCCTTGTTGATGATCAGCCGGTTCCGGGAACAGCTCGCGGCGGGAGCGAGCGTCGAGGACGCCGTCCGCAGGACGATGAGCACGGCGGGCCGCACCGTCGCGTTCTCCGCGGCGACCGTGGCCGCCGCCCTCGCCGCGCTCATGGTGTTCCCGCAGTACTTCCTCCGCTCGTTCGGCTACTCCGGCGTCGGCGTCGTCGTCATCGCGGCCCTCGCCTCCCTGTTCGTGATGCCCGCGCTGCTCAACGTCCTGGGGCACCGCGTGAACAAAGGGCGGATGCCGTGGGCGAAGCGGGCACGCACCGGGACCCCGGCACCGGCGCCGGGCATCCGGACGTCGGTGTGGGGCCGCCTCGCCCGCACCGCCATGCGCCGCCCCGCGCTCACCGCCCTGCCTGTGCTCGCGGTCCTGCTCCTCGCGGCGAGCCCGCTCCTCGGCATCACCTTCGGCACGGCCGACGAACGCGTCCTGCCCGAGGACGCCGAGAGCCGCGAGGTCTCCGTGTCGCTGCGGGAGAACTTCCGCGGAAACGACGCGGCGGCCCTGCGCGTCGTCATCGACGAGAACGTGAACAGGGCACCGCTGGCGTCGTACGCGGCACGCCTGTCCGGGCTCGACGGTGTCGCCCGCGTCGAGACCAGCACCGGCACCTACGCCGACGGCAGGACCGGCCCCGGAAACCCGGCCCTCGGCCGCCCCACGGCGCAGCAGCTCAACGTCGTCAGCACCCTGACGCCCAAGTCCGACGCGGCGAAGGACCTGGTCGGAAAAGTCAGGGCCACCGCTCCGCCCGCCGGGACACACCCGCTCGTCGGCGGCGGCGACGCCGAACTCGTCGACTCCAACGACTCCATCGCCGGCCGGCTTCCGCTCGCCGTGGGTCTCATCGTCGTCACCACGTTCATGCTGCTCTTCCTCTTCACCGGCAGCGTCGTGCAGCCACTGCGCGCCCTCGTCCTCAACGCGGTCAGCCTGGGCGCGACCATCGGCGTGATGACCTGGATCTTCCAGGACGGCAACCTCTCCGGGGTGCTCGGCTTCACCGCGCAGCCGATGGAGACGTCGATGACGGTGCTGATGTTCTGCGTCGCCTTCGGCCTCTCCATGGACTACGAGGTGTTCGTCACCAGCCGCATCAAAGAACTCCACGACCTCGGCGAGGACAACGAGTCCGCGGTCACGGGCGGCCTCGGGCACACCGGAGGCATCGTCAGCGCGGCGGCGGCCCTGATCGCGGTCAGCTTCTTCGCCTTCGGCACGGCCGAGATCAGCTTCATGCAGCTCTTCGGACTCGGCAGCGGTCTCGCCATCCTCATCGACGCGGTCGCCGTGCGTGGCATCCTCGTACCGGCCGCGATGCGGCTGCTCGGCCGCTCCGCCTGGTACGCGCCGGGGCCGCTGCGCCGGTTCCACGCGCGGTTCGGCCTGAGCGAGGACGGCCCGGTGCCCGCGGCGCAGCAGGTCGCGGCGAAGGTCTGACGCGTCTCCGGCGCCGGTGCCGTGCCGGTGCGGGTCAGGCGTCGGCGACCACCAGGTCCCACGGGCTCGGACCCGTACCGTCGCACCACGCCTGCAGCTCCGCGCCGTTCACGCAGACTATGCCGCACTGCTCCGCGTACTCCAGGGCGGGAGCGGTGAACTCGCTCGTCGTCACCAGCGCGGCGACATCCGCCTCGTGGACCGTGAAGCACGTGCCCCCGAAGCGCTGCAGGTCCTGCGAGCCGACCTTGTTGTCCTCGCCGTAGCGCTTGCACTGGATGACGATCCTGCGGCCGTCCGGCGCCACCGCCACGACGTCCGCGCCCAAGTCGCAGGCCCCGCCCACGACTTCCACGCCCTGGCACGCGTCGCGGGCGCAGAGGTCGGCCACGGCCTGCTCGAAGGCGTCGGCGTCGAGTTCGGTGTAGTCGACGTACACGACCGGCGGGTCGACGACGACGGTCGTGGTCTCCTCCGGGTCCAGTACGAGGGTGGGTTCCGTGCCGGGGGCGGGTTCCGGGGCGAAACCGTCCCCCGCGTAGACGGGTGCCACCGGAGCGGTGACCGTCGCGGCGGCCGCCGGCATCCCCGTGCCCTCCAGGCTCTCGGACGCCCGCTCGGCCGCTTCCTCCAGCGCCTCGGCCGCGCGCCGCGCGTACCTCACCGCTGAGAAGCGCCGCCACCGGGACCCGCCGAGGCAGGCGGCCGCAAGGCCCACGACGGCGAGCGAGCCGATCCACAGCGGGCGGCTCTCGACCATGTGGGCCGCGGCGCGCACCAGGGCCGCCCCGCCGACGAGCAGGATCGCGACGAACACGAAGAACAGGGCGGTCGTGCGCAGATCGAAGCGCCGCTCGCGGTTCGTCCGCCGAACCGGGCGCGAGGATACGGTCATTGCTCCCCCTGGCGGTGGACGGATATGAAGATCACTTCCCCCGGTTGCCCAAGATCGGCACGGCCAAAAGAGCACCGGGGAGGCCGTGAGTGAAACCGGATGTCCCGGGCACTCGCGAGTGCAGAGAGAGGTGCAACCGCCCGGCCGCACCGCACGAGACCGGCCGCGTGGCTGCGCCAGGACGTACGCGAGGAAAGGTGTCATCCGTGTCGCAAGTCGAAGAGTCCATCGAGGTCGACGTCCCGGTTCGCGCCGCGTACAACCAGTGGACCCAGTTCGAGACGTTCCCCGAGTTCATGCAAGGGGTGGAGCGGATCGAACAGCGCACCGACAAGCTCACCCACTGGGTGACGAAGATCGACGGCGTGGAGCGCACGTTCGACGCCAGGATCACCGAGCAGATCCCGGACGAGCGCGTGGCCTGGACCACGGTGGAGGGCGAGGCCAAGCAGGCCGGCGTCGTCACCTTCCACCGTCTGGACGACTCACGTACCAAGGTCATGCTGCAGATGCACTACGACCCCGAGGGTCTCGCCGAGACGGTCGGCGACAAGCTCGGCTTCGTCAAGCGCCAGGTCACCGGTGACCTGGGCCGGTTCAAGAAGTTCATCGAGAAGCGCGGCGGAGCGGAGACGGGCGCCTGGCGCGGCGAGGTGTGACCCGCACGAGACGCGGCGGAGGCCCGGACGACCGGCGAGGTCGTCCGGGCCTTCCGCGTGTCGCCGCGCGTGGCCGCCCGCCGGATGCAGCAATGGTGGCGGCGCTCCCGGTTCAACTGGTCGATGCGGGTTACACAGTGTCTCGGGTTGTACAGCGTCCGAGGTCCCCGAGGACCGGGACTGAGCACACAAGGACGGTCGGAGCGCGTGGTGGAGTGGTTGCGTAATGCTGGAGCGTGGATCGCGCGGGCGTGGAACTCGTCCGGGCACGAACGTCACACGGTGCTTCTCATCGCGAAGCGCGTGCTCGCGGCGACGCTGTCGTGGTGGATCGCGTACGACTTCCTGAACGCCACGTCCCCCGCCTTCGCACCGTTCTCCGCGGTGCTGATCATGAACGTCACGCTCCAGAAGTCGGTGTGGCAGACGCTCCGCTACATCGCCGCGGTCGTCGTCGGCGTGGCGGTGCAGGCCGCGATCGGCTTCAGCGCGGGACCCGACCTGTTCGCCTTCGTCGTGGTCGCCGCCATCGCGCTGAGCCTCGGCCAGTGGACGGCGCTGGGCGAGCAGCGCTCCCAGGTCGCCACCGCCGCGTTCTTCGCCTTCTCGACGTACTCCGCCGCCGCCACGAACGCCGACCGGGCCCTCCAGCTCGGGCAGATCATCCTCCTCGTCCTCATCGGCTGCGGCATCGGTCTCGTCGTCAACCTGTGCATCGCGCCCCCGCTGCGCTACCGCAGCGCCGAGCAGGGCCTGCGCGTCCTCGCCGCGGAGATCGAGTACCTGCTGGACGACATGGCCGAGGGCCTGAGCAGCGGTGACGTGGACGCCGACCGGGCCGAACAGTGGCGCAAGGCGGGCGAGCGCGTGCAGGACGCGGTGGGCCAGGCGCGGACCGGGCTGAGCACGGCGGAGAACAGCGTGCCGTTCAACCCGCGCCGCCTGCTCCCCGCCCACCGCGGCTACCTCAGCTTCGACCGCTTCCGGCAGGCACTCGGCGCCATGGAACGCGCCGTCTACCAGCTGGCCTCGCTGACCCGCAGTCTCGGCCGGTGGAGCGAGACGGAGGACACGTACACCTACGGTCCCGCCCTGGAGGCCTACGCCGACTTCGCCGCGAGCCTGCGCGACATCGTGCACGTCCTCGTCGAACTCGACTCCGACACGCTGTCCGAGCAGGCCAAGGAGATGTGCGGGCTCGCCACCACCGCCCAGGAGGCACTGGAGAAGGTGCTCGAAGCGGCGCAGGAGCACAAGCTGCCGCTGGCCGACGCGTCCCGCCCGTACGGCGTCCTCATCGTCGAGGCCACCCGTCTGATGGAGGAGTTCCAGAACACCTGCGACGTGCTCCAGGACACGGCGGACGCCTGAGCCGGGCGGTCACCGCGGCACTGTCGCAGTCCGGCCCTAAGCTGAAGGACATGCGGACGCGACCCACGTTGACCTGGGAGCCGCAGGGCGACCTGCCTCCGGCCTCGACCGACCTCTCGGCGGTCGTCGCCGCGGTGCGCGCGGGAGGCGTCGTCGTGCTCAGCGGGGCGGGCCTCTCCACGGAGTCCGGCATCCCGGACTACCGCGGTGAGCACGGCGCGTTCCGCCGCAATCACGTGCCGATGACGTACCAGGAGTTCATCGGCAGCGAGGACGCGCGGCGGCGGTACTGGGCGCGCAGCCAGCTCGGCCGCCGGTCCATGGCGGGGGCCCGCCCGAACACGGGCCACCGCGCGGTGGCGGCCCTGGCCGAGGCGGGTCTCGTCACCGGGGTGATCACGCAGAACGTCGACGGGCTGCAGCAGGCCGCCGGCGCACCGAACGTGGTGGAGCTGCACGGCACCCTCGGCCGCGTCATCTGCCTGGACTGCGGTGCCGCGTACGACCGCGCGACGCTCGACGAGCGGCTGCGCCGGGCCAACCCCGGCTTCGAGGAGACCGCCGCCCGGCACCGCGCGGCGCGGGTGAACCCGGACGGCGACGTGGACCTGCCCGACGAGGCCGTCAGCGGCTTCAGGACGGTGGCGTGCACGGCCTGCGGCACGGGCGTCCTCAAGCCGGACGTGGTGTTCTTCGGCGAGAACGTCCCGCCCGAGCGGGTGGCCGTGTGCCGGAGCCTCATCGACGGAGCGACCACCGTGCTGGTCCTCGGCTCGTCCCTGACGGTCATGTCGGGCCTGCGCTTCGTGCGCCAGGCCGCACAGTCCGGCACCCCGGTCCTGATCGTGAACCAGGGCCCCACCCGCGGTGACCGCCTCGCCACCCGCGTCGACCTCCCCCTGGACCGCGCCCTGACGGACGTGGCGCGGCAAGTCCTGCCGCCCTCCTGACACGGGCCCGGCCGCGACAGACGCAACAGTTGGACATCCCGGCCCCACCTCTGGCAACGTCGCCCGTCCGTTCCCGGACCCGAGGGGAGAAACACGATGATCGAAGTGAGTACACGCAGCGTCAAGGAAGCAGCCGCCGCCGAGCAACTGCGCGCCACCACCACGACGCTCGACATTCCGAAGGGTTTCGACCTCTGGACGCCCGAGGAGATCGCGGACTGGCTCGACACCGTAGAGGACGACCCGAAGGTCTCCGACGCGGACTTCTACGAGGCCCAGCAGGCGGTCCAGCGCGTGCTGGACGGCGCCTGATCCGCGTAAACGTGAGGACGGCGCGGTGACGGCTCAGGCCGGCAGCGCCTGCGGGTCCACCTCGCAGTGCTTCACCGAGCCGACGAGGCCGCCGCCGCCGACCTCCACCCGGGCCGTCGCCTTGCCGTCTCCGGGGACCCTGACCTTCTCGGACTGCTCGACGACCGTGATGCCGTCGGCGTCCACGAACGTGACCGAGACCCAGAAGCGACCTGCCTTGTCGTTCTTGTTCGTGACCTGGACCGTCGCGTACGGGGCGGCCTTCGTCGCGCAGCGCACCAGCTTCGCCGTCGCGTCCTCCGTGCGCTTGCCGCCCGACCCGGAAGAGCTCGACGAGCCGGAGTCGTCGGTCGGCAGCCGCCGGTGCGTGCCGCCGCCGTACACGTCGTCATCGTCGTCGTAGCCCGAACCCGACGTCGACGAACCGGACGTGCCTCCCGAGCCGCTCGACGACGAACTGTCGTGGTCCTGGCTCGAGTTGCTGCAACCGCCGCCGCCACCCCCGTCGCCGTGCCGACTGCCGCCGCCGTGGCCCCGGCCCGTCGTGAAGCCGGTCAGGCCCAGGACGGTTCGCTGCGGCGGGTGCGCACGGTGGACTTCGTCACCGGGGACGGCCGCAAGGACCTCGCCGAGGGCGAGCTGCTGCGTTCGGTGACACTCCCCGGCCGCGCCCTGAGGTGCCGCACGGCGTTCCGGCAAGCGTCGCTGCACGCCCTCGGACGCTCCGGTGCCCTCGTCATCGGCACGCTCGACCCCGCGGACGGCTCGCTGGCCCTGACCATCACGGCCGCGACCCGCCGTCCCTTCCGGCTGTCGTTCGCGCGTCCCCCGGGCGAGGCCGAGCTGCGCACGGCGATCACGTCGGCCGTCGCCGACTCCGACTGGTTCGACGACATCCACGGACTGCCCGAGTGGCGACAGCACATGACTCTCCGCCTCGCCGAGCAGATCCGCCGTGAACTCACCCTGGAAGGCGGCCGATGACGTTCACGGTCCGGGTCAACGGGCGGCCCCACGACACCGAGCCGCGCCCCGGCCAGTGTCTGCGCACCTACCTGCGCGAACGCGGCTGGTTCGGCGTGAAGAAGGGCTGCGACGCGGGGGACTGCGGAGCCTGCACCGTCCATGTGGACGGCGAGCCGGTCCACAGCTGCCTCTACCCGGCGGTCCGGGCACGGGGACGGTCGGTCACCACGGTGGAGGGCCTGGCGGCCGACGACGGCGGACTCCATCCCGTACAGCGGAAGTTCCTCGACGCCCAGGGCTTCCAGTGCGGGTTCTGCACCGCCGGATTCCTGATGACCGCCGCCGCCCTCGAAGGCGAACCGGACGACCTGCCGCACCGTCTCAAAGGCAACATCTGCCGCTGCACCGGATACCGGGCCATCGAGGACGCCGTCCGCGGCGTGCGCCACACCGAAACCCCCGGCCCCGGCCAGACGCTGGGCGCGAGCCCCGGTGCCCCGGTCGGCCGCGACATCGTCACCGGCACCGCCCGGTACACCTTCGACGTCGACGTGCCCGGACTGCTCCACATGAAGCTGCTGCGCTCCCCGCACCCGCACGCCCGCATCCTCTCCATCGACACCCGTGCGGCCCTCGCCGTCCCCGGCGTGCACGCCGTGCTCACCCATGAGGACGCCCCCGCCACGCTGTACTCCACCGCCCGCCACGAGGACCCCACCGACGACCCCGCCGACACCCGCGTCCTGGACGACACCGTCCGGTACGTCGGCCAGCGCGTCGCCGCCGTCGTCGCCGACAGCGAACAGGCCGCGGAGGAAGCCTGTCGGCGCGTCGACGTGACGTACGAGCACCTGCCCTGCGTCACCGACCCGGAGGAGGCCATGCGGCCGGGCGCACCCGCCCTCCACGCCGGGAAGGGGCCCGAGGCGCGGATCGCCCGCGCCGAGCACAACATCGCCGGGGAGGTGCACGCGGAGACCGGCAGCGTCGACGCCGGATTCGCCGAGGCCGACGTCGTCCACGAGGGCACCTACCGCACCCAGCGCGTCCAGCACGCGAGCCTGGAGACGCACGGCAGCGTCGCCTGGTTCGAGGAGGGCGGGGCCAGGCGCCTCATTGTCCGGACCAGCACCCAGACCCCGTTCCTCACGCGGCGCGCGCTGTGCGCCCTGTTCGGTCTGCCCGAGGACGGCGTCCGCGTCGTCACGGGACGCGTCGGCGGTGGCTTCGGCGGCAAGCAGGAGATGCTGACCGAGGACGTCGTCGTCCTCGCCGCGCTCAAGCTGCGCCGCCCCGTCAAGCTCGAACACACCCGCGCCGAGCAGTTCCACGGCGCCACCACCCGGCACCCTTTCACCGTCCGCGTCAAGGTGGGCGCCCGCGCCGACGGCACGCTGACCGCCCTCCGGATGCGGGTGGTCTCCGACACCGGCGCGTACGGCAACCACGGGCCCGCGGTGCTGCTCCACGGCGTCAAGGAACCGTTCGCCCTCTACCGGGCCCCGCACAAGAAGGTCGACGCATGGGCCGTCTACACCAACAGCGTTCCCTCGGGCGCCTTCAGGGGGTACGGCCTGGGGCAGGTCACCTTCGCCGTCGAATCCGCCATGGACGAGACGGCGCGTCTCCTGGGCATGGACCCGCTCGACTTCCGCGAGAAGAACGTCATCGGCCCCGACGACCGCCTGACCTGCCCGACCGGTGAGGACGAGGACCTGCACATCGGGTCCTACGGCCTCGGCGAGTGCCTGTCGGTCGTCCGCGCCGCCGCCGAGGACCGGAGCGCCGACGACGTCCCGGAGGGGTGGCTGACCGGCCAGGGCGCGGCGGTCTCGATGATCGCCACCGGACTGCCCGGCGGGCACCACGCCGACGCGCGCGTCCGCCTCCTCGCCGACGGCACGTACGACCTGGCCGTCGGCACGACGGAACTCGGCAACGGCACCACCACCGTCCACGGACAGATCGCCGCCGCGGCCCTCGGCACGACTGTCGACCGGATCGGAGTCCGCCAGTCGGACACCGACATCGTCCGTCACGACACCGGCGTCTTCGGTTCGTCCGGCACGGTGGTCGCGGGCAAGGCGGTCCTGCTCGCAGCGGAGGACCTGGCCGGGCGCATCGAGGCCTTCGCGGCACGGCACACCGGCGTGGCCCGTGACCGGTGCGGGCTCGCCGCGGACGCGGTGGACTGCGCGGGCCGGCGCGTCGCCCTGAGCGCGTTGTACGACGCGGCCCGTGCCGAGAGCGAGCGGGACGAGCCGACGGGGGAGGGGCACGAGACGGCAGGGGAGGGGCACTGGGACGGCAGCCCCCGTTCCGTCGCCTTCAACGCCCAGTGGTTCCGCATCGCCGTCGACCCGGACACCGGCGAGACGCGGATCCTGCGCAGCGTCCACGCCGCGGACGCGGGCCGGGTCCTGAACCCGCTGCAGTGCCGCGGACAGATCGAGGGCGCGGTCGCCCAGGCGCTCGGCGCCACGCTCTTCGAGGCCGTACTGCTCGACGATCGCGGCGAGGTCACCACGGCGGCCTTCCGCCGGTACCGCGTCCCGCACTTCGCCGACGTGCCCCGCACCGAGGTGCACTTCGCGGGGACGACGGACACGATCGGCCCGCTCGGAGCCAAATCGATGAGCGAGAGCCCGTTCAACCCCGTGGCCCCCGCCTTCGCCAACGCCCTGCGCGACGCCACCGGCATCCGTTTCACCGAGACGCCGATGACCCGCGACCGAGTCTGGCTGGCCCTGGACCGGCAGGCGGCGGCGGGCTACGCGGCGGACCGGTCGGAGGACGGCCACACGTAGGGCAGGTCGTCGGGGACGCCGGGGAAGAGCGGGGCGTAGACCTCCGGCGCCTTGCGCACCAGCGCCGACTGATGGCTGAGGTGGAAGGCGGGGTCGCCGAGCCAGGGCGGCAGCTCGCCCTCGTCGGCGAGCTCCTCCTGAGGACGCACGGCGGTGCCGGGGCGGTGCCGGGTGAAGTCGGTGACCAGCGTGGTGGCGCAGGTGTCGGTGCGGCCCTCCGCCACCCACACCGCGCACACGTCGAGGCCGTAGCGGACGAGGGCCTCCTCGTAACCGGTCCACATGCGGACCGCGGGATGGTGCCGCCAGCCGTAGCCGGGCACGGTCAGACCGCGCAGCACTTGCAGGGCCTCGACGCGCTGTTTGCCCAGGCGGGCCTGGTCGAGGGCCGCGGCGGACCGCGTGAATTCGGGGTACGGGAGGAAGGTCTGCACGGTGCATGCCTACCGCGGCGGACCCGATCCCACCCGTGCCCACCCGCCCTCGCGGCACGGCCGGTCAGGGCAGGGGGCCTCCGCGGGCGGCGACCCACAGCTCGTACCACTCCTCGTGCGTGAGTTCGGGTTCCCGGACGACGGCGTCACGGCAGGCGCGGATGCGCTCGGGACGGCTGGTGCCGATGACCGGCGCGATACGGGCCGGATGCCGCTGGAGCCACCACAGCAGGATCGTCTCCGGGGTCGTCCGTCTGCGCTCGGCCAGGTCGGCGACGAGCTCGGCGGCCGGCGCGTCCAGGGGGCCGGCCGTGCCCGGGGGGCCGGTGTAGCGGCCCTGGGCGAGAGCGCCCCACGCCTGGAGCTGGATGCCGCGCGCCCGGCAGTACTCGACGGTCCCGTGCGGAAAGCCGTTCTCCGCTGCCGCCGGCGTGTTCACGAGGACGCCCGCCTCGACCCAGTCCCGGCTGCCGAGGCCCATCTCCAGCTGGTCGGCGACCAGCGGCAGGTCGAGATGGTCCTGGAGCTCCTTGATCTGCGCGGCGCTCATGTTGGACACGCCGAAGCGGCGCACGAGCCCCTGCACGTGCAGCGAGGCCAGTGCCTTCGCGGTGTCCTGAGGGTCCGCCAGCGGATCGGGCCGGTGCAGAAGCAGTACGTCGATCACGTCGGTCCGCAGCCGGGTGAGGCTCTCCTCGACGCACCGAACGATGTGCCCGGACCTCAGGTCGTACATGCCGGGACGGCGCCCGTCGGCCTGCCGGATGCCGCACTTGGTCTGCAGGACGATCCGCTCCCGTAGCCCGGCCGCCCTGCCGAGCAGCTCGCCGAAGACCGCCTCCGACTTGCCGCGCCGGTAGATGTCGGCGTGGTCGAACACCGTGATGCCGATGTCCAGCGCGGCCTCCACGGCGGCCTCGGCGTGGGCGATGTCCGCTGCGGTGTACGGGGCGTCGTCCCAGGTGCCGCCGAGCCCCATGCACCCGTACAGCGGCCGCCCGGCGAATACGTCGGTCTCCTCAGTCATACGAGGTCCTCCCTTCTGCACGACATTTCGCGGGTACGCATACCCATGGGGGAACTTCCAACCGATTCCCCGCGTCGACCGGTGGAATTGGGGCAGACTCGGTCCGGCACGACACACCCGCAACGTGGCACGACCTAGGCACCGTCGAGGAGAACGTGGCCGACACCCCGAACCCCCGCCGACACGGCAGGCAGAACCCACAGACCAGGCAGACCGGGCACGGTCGGCTCTCCGTCGTCCGCTCCGCCGTCGACGGCGTCCGCATCGTCGCCCTGCACGGCGAGATCGACCACGCCGTCAAGGACGAGTTCAGTCAGGCACTGATCCCCGAGGACGGCGCGCCGCCGCCCCGGACCGTCGTCGACCTCAGCGACGTGACGTTCATGGACTCAAGCGGCATCAACGTCTTCATCACCGCGTACCACACCGTCAAGCACGCACAGGGGTGGCTGCGGATCGCCGCCCCCCGCGAGTCCGTGCTGCGCGTCATCCAGCTCATCGGCCTCGACGCCGTCATCCCCTGCCACCCCACACTCGAACAGGCTAGGACCGCCTGACGGCCGCCGCGGTCCGCACCGCGGCGCGTCTGATCTTGCCCATCGAGCTCTTCGGCAGCGAGGCGACGAAGTCGACCTCGGCGGGCACCTGATGGGGGAGGAGCCGGGCGCGGCAGTGGGACGTCAGCTCCGTCGCGGGCAGCGGAGGCCGCGCCACCACGGACGCCCGTACGCGCTCGCCGCCGTCGTCGGTCGTCTCGCCCCAGACCACGGCCTCCACGACCGAGGGGTGGGCCAGCAGGGCTTGCTCCACTTCGAGGGGGTTCACCTTCTTGCCGCCCACGTTGATGAAGGAGTCCTTGCGCCCGACCAGGTGCAGATGGCCCTCGGGGCCGACGCGGGCCACGTCGCCGGTCCGGTACCAGCCGTCGGCGAACGCCTCCCGCGTGGCGTCGGCGTGCCCGAGATAGTGCGTGAACATCGCGGGTGTGCGCACCAGCAGCGCCCCTTCCTCGCCGCGTGCCACCTCGTCGCCCCGCTCGTCGACGACACGGATCCGCACGCCGGGCATGGGGCGGCCCACACCGAGGTCCGCGGCCGAGCCGTCCTCCGGGCGCCGCGCGGCGATGACCCCGGCCTCCGTGCAGCCGTACACCTGCTGGATGTCCAGACCGAGCCGCTCCTTGGCCCGCCGCGCCACGGCGGGCGGCAGGGCGGCCCCCGAGGACAGGCACAGGCGGAGGGCACGGGGCACGGACGGGCTCGCGCCGGCCGCGCGCGTCGTCAGGTCGTAGGCCATGGGGGCGGCGACCAGGACCGTGCAGGCGTGCTCCTCCAGGGCGCGCAGGAGCCGTGCGGGGGTGAAGCGGCCGAGGAGGACGAGTTCCGCCCCGGCGCGCAGCGCGGTGACCAGTCCGGCCACC
The DNA here is from genome assembly GCF_008642355.1 of Streptomyces venezuelae. Classification (NCBI taxonomy): domain Bacteria; kingdom Bacillati; phylum Actinomycetota; class Actinomycetes; order Kitasatosporales; family Streptomycetaceae; genus Streptomyces; species Streptomyces venezuelae. The sequence goes on along the minus strand of NZ_CP029193.1, from coordinate 558,470 downwards.
AGGCCGAAGGAGTGCAGCAGCGGGACGGCGGCCAGGATGCGGTCGTCCTCGGTGATCCCGTAGGAACGGGCGTAGATGTCACCGCCGTTGACGAGGTTGCGCTGCGTGTGGACGGCCACCTTGGGCTCTCCGGTCGAGCCGGACGTGTACTGGTGGAGGAAGGGGGCGTCGGGCATGGCGGCCGCGTCGCCTTCCGGCACCCGGGAGGGGGTGTCGCCGCCCGGGTCCTCGATGGGGATGAACGCGCAGTCGAGCGGGTCCGGACCCTCCGCGCCCTCCAGCGCGGCGAGCCTCGCGGTGTGGCCCATGACGGACAGCGGCCCCAACGCCTCGCGCACGGAACCGAGTTGTGTACGTGTGGTGCCGGGTTCCAGAGGGACCAGGCGCACCCCGAGCCGGGCCGCGGCGAGAAGCGCGACGACGGAGTCCGGGGTGTTCTCCAGGAGCAGCCCCGCCGCGCCGCGCCCGGTGACGCCGAGCGCCTCGAAGCGCCGCGCGGTGGCCCGCACCCTCTCGTGCAGCTCGCCGTAGGTCAGGACGGCGTCCTCGCCGCGCACGGCGACGGCGCGGGGGCGGGCACGGGCGGCACTGTCGAGCAGTTCCCGGAGGGTTGTCGGGCCGGGCCGGCCGGGTCCGTCGGCCTGGTGTTCAGACGCGGTGGCCATCGACCACGCTCTCCTCTCCGTCCTGGTCCGCATGTCCGTTCGCCGACGCCACCGCACCCGCGAAAGGTGTGAGTGCGACGGGCCGGGGCTCCACGGGCTCGGCGGGGTCCTCATCGGGGCGCTGGTGGCGGAAGTAGCGGTCGTAGAGGCGCCGGTACGCCCCGCCACGGGCCAGCAGCGTGGCGTGATCGCCCTCCTCGATGATGCGGCCCTCGTCGACGACGACGATCGTGTCCGCCTTGCGGACCGTGGGCAGGCGGTGCGCGACGACGATCGTCGTGCGGTCCGCCGCGAGTGCCTCAAGGCCCTCCTGGATCTGGGCCTCCGTCAGCGGGTCGATGCTGGCGGTGGCTTCGTCGAGGATCAGTACGGGGGCGTCCTGGAGGAAGACGCGGGCGAGCGCGACGATCTGGCGCTGGCCGGTCGACAGATTCCGGCCGCCCTCGTCGGTGGGTGTGTCCAGGCCCTGTGCGAGCTGCTCCAGCCAGTCACCGCCCGCCACCGCGCGCGCCGCGGCCTCGATCTCGTCGCGTCCGGCGCCCGGCCGGCCGCGGGCGATGTTGTCGGCGACCGTCCCGGAGAAGAGGAACGGCGTCTGTGTCACCACGCCGAGGCAGCGCCGGTACTGGTCCAGGTCCAGGCTGCGCACGTCGAGGCCGTCGACCTCGATGCTCCCCTTCTGGAATTCGTACGCGCGCATGATCAGCCGGACCACGCTCGACTTTCCGGCGCCGGTGTGGCCGACCAGTGCCACGGTGCGGCCCGCGGGGATGTCGAGGCTCACGCCGTTGAGCACGGGGTGTTCGTCGTCGTAGCCGAAGTGGACGTCGCGCAGGGTGATCTCGCCGCGCAGGCGCGGTACCGGCACCCGGTCGAGCTGGCGCACCGTCGACTCGCGGTCGACGAGGGCGAAGACCCGCTCGCCCGCGGCCAGACCCTGCTGGAGCTGACTCCAGAAGGACGCGATGCTGGTGAGCGGCGACCAGAACAGGGCCAGGGCCTCCAGGAACAGCACCCACTCGCCCGCCGACACCGAGCCCGAGTCGACGCCGTGTCCGCCCACCAGGACCACCGCGACCGTGCCGAGTCCCGTGAGGGAGATCAGCAGCGGGAAGATGCCGCTGAACAGGCGGTTCAGCCGGACGCTGGCCTTGAACCACCGGTGGTTGACCTCGTCGAGGCCGGTCTGCGCGGACTGCTGGTGGCTGTGGTTGCGCGCCACGGCGATGCCCCGCAGCGTCTCCTGCACATATCCGTTGACCTCGGCCAGGGCCTCCTGCTGGCGCAGCGAGGCGCTGCGGGCAGCGCGCCGGAAGGCGAGGCTGACGGCGACGATGACCGCTGCGACGAAGGCCGTCACGAGGGCCAGCGGCACGTTGATGACGAACAGGGCGGTCAGCAGGATCACGATCATCAGTACCTGGCCGAGCAGGCTCAGCATCAGGGTGATCAGCGTCGCGAAGGCCTGGGTGTCGTTGGTGACGCGGCTGACGACTACACCGGTCGGGTGCGCGTCGTGGAACGCCATGTCCTGGCGCATGGCCGCCGCGAACGCCCGCTCGCGCAGCTTGAGCACGACGTCACCGGCCATGGTCCCGGCCGCGCGCTCCTGAAGGAGGTTCAGCAGCCAGGCGGCGATGCCCGCGACGAGCATGGCAGCGACCAGCCACGCGAGACGGCCGTCGCCGTCGTCCTTCAGGGCCGAGTCGACGGTCCGCGCCAGGAGCAGCGGCACGGCGCTGCCCGCCGTGGCGGCGATGATCACGGCGAGGGTCACGAAGACCACGGCCCGGCCCTTGCCGCGGAAGTACGGGGCGATACGGCGGGCCAGCTCGCGGTCGCCGTAACGGCGGTCGTAGTCGTCCGGGTCGATGCCCTCCAGCAGATGCGCCATCAGTGGCTCTCCTCCTTGGCGCCCGCGGAGTCCGGGCCACCGGGTGCCGGCGTGCTCAGATAGGGCGCGAAGATCCTGCGGTACAGGGAACAGTCCCGCAGGAGCTGTTCGTGGCTGCCCTGGTCGACGATCCGGCCGGCGTCCAGGACGAGGATGTGGTCGGCCGCCCGGATGCGGGACAGCCTGGGGGTGACGAGGAACGTGGTCCGTCCGTCCGAGGCCTGCCGCATGGCGCGCTGCACCTCGTACTCGGTGGCGCTGTCGACGGCACTGGTCGCGTCGTCCACGGCGAGGATGCGCGGGTCGGCGATCAACGCGCGGGCGATGGCGAGGCGTTGGCGCTGGCCTCCGGAGAGGGTGACGCCGCGTTCGCCGATGACGGTGTCGTAGCCGTTCTCGGCCGCCGTGATGAAGTCGTGTGCCTGCGCGATGCGGGCCGCGTCCTCCATGCGGGAGCGGTCGGTCCCGTTGTCCGAACCGAGGCTCAGGTTCTCCGCGATGGAGCGGGAGAAGAGCATCACGTCCTGCTCGATGACGGAGGTGCGCGAGCGGAGCGCCCCGATGTCCCAGTCCGTGGTGGGGACGCCGTCGACGAGGACGCGTCCTTCGTCCGGGATGTAGGTGCGGTTCAGCAGGTGCAGGAGGGTGGACTTGCCGCTTCCCGTGGCGCCGACGATGGCCACGGTGGTGCCGGGGGCGACCCGGAAGGACACGTCGCGCAGCACCGGCTTGCCGGGTTCGTAGCCGAACGTGACGTTCTCCATGGCGACTTCGCCGACGACGGGTCCGGTGTGGCGGCCGCCCCGCTCGTCCTCGCCCTCGGGGTCGTCGACGACCTCCTTGATGCGCTGCGCTCCCGCCATGCCGAGGTAGATGAGCCCGAGGCTGAAGGACGCCAGCTGGGTGGGGGCGCGCAGGGTGCCCATCAGTCCCAGGACGGCGACGAGTTCGCCGATGCTCAGGGAGTCGTCGCGCAGCAGGATGACGGAGTGCACCAGGGCGCCGACGGTGGCGAGGGTCAGCAGCAGCGGGGACAGGGCGAGTGCCTGGGTGCGGATCTGGCGTACGGAGGCGTCCCGGTACGCGCGGGCAAGATCGGTGAAGCGGGCGCGTTCCTGGTCGGCACCGCCGGTCGACCCCACGACCTCGATGCCGGCGATGCTCTCCGACGCCTGGGCAGTCATGTCGCCGAAGCGCTCGCGTGCCGTGTCGGAGACGGGCTCCAGACGACGCCCGTGTTCGGCGAGCGCCACCGCGAACAGCAGGACGAAGACGACGGGGGAGACCAGCAGCCGCGGGTCCACCAGGGCGATGAACACGATCGGCATCAGGATGTTCAGGGCGAGGTCGACGGCCAGGTCGAAGCCTGGTGACACCATCAGGTTCAGCGACTCCGCGTCGCCGGTGGCCCGTGCGGACAGGTCGCCGACGCGCCGCCGGTTGAAGTAGCCCTGGCTCTTGCGCAGCAGGCTGGCGAAGACCTGGGCGCGCGCGTTGCGCTCGAGCCCACTGGCGAAGGACTCCAGGCTGTACGTGGACATGATGCCGCCCAGCGCGCGGACGACCACGAGCGCGAACAGGCCGGCGGCGATGGCGTGGAACGTGCCGAAGTCGGGCGATCCGTCGTCCTGGTCGAGGACGGCGTCGAAGGCAAGGCCGGTGACCAGCGGGATCGCCGCGGTCAGCGACTGCCAGGCGAGGCTGCCCAGCAGGAACAGGGCGATGTACGGCCTGAAGGGCCGCATCTGTGCGAGCAGCCAGCGGGGGACGCTGCGCCGGTCGGCGTCGTCGTCGGTGTCGTCGGCTGCCGTGGCGCCCGCCATGGTCTCGGCGGTCATCGGCGCTCCTTGTCCGTGGTCGAGGGCCGCAGCGTCTCCGGGTCCGGAGAGATCCGGAGGTCCGGGCGTCCGGAGGTCCGGAGGTCGGAAAAGACAGCGACGCATGGTTTTCGGCCATCACTTAGCGAATTTGTGGGCGAGCGGCACGCAGGCCTTTCCGGCCGCCAATGTGAATTCGGTCCGGCCGGAATGGGAGTGTCGCCGTAGGTGGCCGCGCGAACGGATCACCCGGCGCGCCTGTGGGGTGGCGGTGGGCGAGGCGGGCGTGCCGTGGCATGGAAGCTACTGGTTTTCACCCCGAAAGGAAAGTCCGCATCCGGGCTGCGCGAATACCCGCGAGTTGAAAATTAAATCAACCGTACGCGTGGTGTGCCGAGGTCTTTTTCGGGCCGCTCGGCCTGAACGGGTCGCGTCAAGTGGAATGGTTGAAGTCGCTTGAAACGTCTGGGTACTGTGATGAGTGTCCAGTGCTGAAAAGCGCTCGCAACTGCGTACCTATTGCAGGTCTGTGCAGTGGTGAGCCGGCCGCGGCCTGCCGGTGGACGGCGCGGGGCGGCGTCATCTCCCCACGTCGGATACGGCGGGAACCGTGGCGACAGTGAGGAGGAATGCGAGTGAGTCAGGCGCTGTGCCACCCCCCGTTCCCAGGAGAGCAGCTCGTGGTGACCACTCTCGTGCGCAACGGATTCCTGCAGCTCGGGCTGCGGGCCGCGCTGTCGACGGCGCCCCTGGTCAGGGACGTCAGACACTGCGGCGACTGGGGCGAGGTGGAGGAAACCTTACGCAACAACCAAGTGGACGTGCTGTTCCTGCACGAGAAGGACTACAGCCCGGATCGAGGCGTGCTCGTGGACGCCCGACGGCACCGCCCGAAGATTCTCCTTCTGCTCACCACCACCGAGGTCCCCGAAGAAATACTCGCGGGTCCCTCGGTACCCGACGGATTCCTGGTCGAGAACGAGTTGACCGCCACCGCGGTCGAGGACGCGCTCCAAGGGATCGTGGCCGGCGAGGTGCCCATGCCCACCTCGGTCACCCGGGCGCTTCTGCGGCGCGTCCGGGAGCCGGAACAGCAGCGCAGGCGGCGCGTCGGCAACCTCACCGGCCGTGAGAACGAAGTGCTGCCGCTGCTCGCCGAAGGGCTGAGCAACAAACAGATAGCCCGGCGCCTCGGCATCTCCAGCCACGGCGTCAAACGCATCGTCGCCAGCCTGCTCCTCAAGCTCGGCGCACCCAACCGTACGGCCGCGGTGGTCACCGCCATACAGAACGGACTCATCACCTGAGGGCACGTCATATCCCTGTCCGCCCGGTGCCCCACGCTGCCGGAGCTGTCGGCACCGCGGGGTTCGTCCCGCCGGGCGGACAGGGACGCTTCCTTTTCGGAAGTCTCTGCGTCGAGTGCGTCCGTAAGTCTCTACGTCGCGTGTGACGGCCTTTCCGAAAATCCGGAAATCCGCATGCCGTGCGGCGCGACGCGTCGGTTAACTCGCATGCCCCCGATACTCGTGGTGCCCGAATGGTGTGGGAAGCCCCCACCGGGCGCCCGTTCGGTGCGCCGTATCGGGCAGCCCGAGCGGGTGGACGGTGACCGAACGGTCAGCCCCGAAAGCGCGGGTGCCGCTCGCGCGAACCCGGCGTTACGGTGAATCGGCGCGTCCCCACCCACCTCATCGTGCTGGAAAGGACCGAGCCGTGGCCGAATTCGTCCGGCACCGCATCCCCTTCGCTGGACGACGGTCGGTCACCGCGCCGGCGACCTGCGCCCAGCGGCACCTCTGGAATCTGATGCAGCGGCAGCTGCCCGACGCCTCCTTCTACGACGTGTGCTACTGGGTGGCGCTGCCCGGCCACGGCACCGCACAGGACCTGCTCGACGTCTGCGGCGAACTGGTCGTACGCCACGAGTCGCTGCGCACGGCCTTCCACCGGGACGCCGATGGCTCCCTCGTCCAACACGTCGTGGATGCCGCCGAGTTCGAGGCCGAGGTGTGGACGCTCGCCCCACACGAAGACCCCGACGGTGTGCGCCGGGCCTGGGAGCGAAGGATGCGGCACACCCCCTTCGACCCCGCACGGGCCCCGCTCATCCGGTTCATGGTGACCGTCGTCGACGGCGTTCCCGTGCTCGCCGCGTTCTGTGTGTCCCACCTCTCGGTGGACCTCACCTCGGTGCGGCTCCTCGCCGACGAGCTGACCCGGCTGCTCGACGCGCGGGCGGCCGGCCGCCCCCTGCCACCCGCCGCACCGGCACGGCAGCCCGTCGAGCAGGCACAGCTGGAGCAGTCCCCGCGCGGCCGTGCCCTGCAGGCGCGGTCACGCACCTACTGGCAACGGCAGCTCGACCGCGCGCCCGCGACCCTGTTCCCGGACCGCGGCGGCCCCGCGGCCCCGGTCCGGTACAGCGCCGGCATGAGCTCCCGTGCCGTGGCGCTCGCGGTGCCGGTCCTGGCCCGGCGCTGGCGGGTGAGCACGTCCGTCGTGCTGCTGACCGTCGTCGCCCGGCTCCTCGGACGCCGGGCCGGATCGCCGTCGTGCACCCTGCGCCTGCTCACCGCCAACCGGTCGGACCCCGATGTGCGCGGCACCGTCGCCAACCTCCACACGGAGGTGCCGGTGACCATCGCCCTGGACGGCGACCGCGCCGAGGACGTCGCACGCCGCGCCCTCGCCGCGTGCACCGCCGCCTACGCGAACGGCCTCTACGACCCCGACGACATCGCGCGTCTGATCGCCGACGCCCGCGGACCCGGCGTACCAGTGGACCTCTCGTACTGCTTCAACGACATCCGGGAGGAACAGCCCCTGCCCGACACGGCCGACGGCGACGGTGCCGTGTCCGGCGAGAGCCCGCGGGCCGCCATGGCCGACACCGTCGTCGCTCCGGACGAGTTCGAGGAGGGCGAGACCTTCTTCGTCGTGGTCGACGACGAGGTTCCCGGCTGGATCCGCGTGGTCCTCAACGCCGACCACCGGGCGCTCACCCCGTCCGAGGTCCACGCGTTCCTCCACGACATCGAGCGCCTGCTCGTCGAGTACGTCGAGGACGCCGGGGGAGAGCACGGTCCCGCCGCCGCGGTGGGCGGCGCGGGGAGGGGCGCGGCCACAGAGTCGTAAGGGCCAGGGGCCCGCTCCGACGCGCGCCGACCGTCCGGCTTCCGCCTGCCGACGGCCGGCGCCGCGGCATGCCCGGACGCGGACCGGCGACCCCCGTGCGCAGGATGATCCCAGCAGGTCAGCGCGTCGGCCATGTGCATCGGACCGGGCTTTCGGAGTAGCCGGATGACCCTAGCCCAAAGTGGGGGTGTTCGATCACCGGGGACCCGGCAAGACTGTTCCACGGGCCGCCCGGTTCGAGCACGGCAGGTCACGGGAGACGCGGAGTCCCGACAGCGGGACACACCCCCTCCCACCGCTCCGCCGCTCGCACCGCGCCCTCCCTCTTCCTCCCTCCCCGCGGCCCCGCGCCTCTCAGCAGTCGACAGTCGACAACCGCCCCTACGCGACCCCCTCGTGACGGGAACCCATGTCCTCATCTGTTGATCAACTCGCCTCCCCCCGCGCCGGGCTCCCCCCGGGCGCCCCCGGCTCCGTGCGCTACGGGCCGAACCCGGTGGAGAACCCGGCACTCGGCAAGGTGTTCGCCGAAACCCCGGGATGCACGCCCGAACGGCTCGACGACGTGCTGGACGACGCGGCCCGCGCCTTCCCCGGCTGGGCGGCCACCCCCCTGGCGGAACGCCGCGAGTGGCTCCACTCCTGTCACCGCGCCCTGCTCGGTGCCGTGGACCCGATGGCCGAACTGCTCACCAGGGAACAGGGCAAGCCCCTGAAACACGCCAGGGCCGAAGTCCGCCTGGCCGCCGACTGGTTCGCCCGCACCGCGGAGCTGGGGCTCACGCAGGAGCGGCTCGTCGACGAGACCGACGCCCGGATCGACCTGGAGCGCGTGCCCCACGGCGTGGTCGCGGCGATCGCCCCCTCGAACTACCCCGTCCTGCTCGCCGTCTGCAAGATCGCCCCCGCCCTCCTCGCCGGCAACACCGTGGTGCTCAAGCCGTCCCCGGACACCCCGCTGTCCAGCCTGATGATGGGCCGGATCCTCGGCGACGTCCTGCCCGCCGGCACCTTCGCGGTCGTGGACGGCGACGTCGAGCTCGGCGCCCGCCTGACCGTCCACCCGGCGGTCCGGCTCGTGTCCTTCACCGGATCGGTCGGCGCGGGCCGCGCCATCGCCCGGCAGGCCGCGGCCGACCTGAAACGGGTCGTGCTCGAACTCGGCGGCAACGACCCGGCCGTCGTCCTGCCCGGCACCGACGTCCTGTCCGTCGCACCGGACCTGTTCGCCGCGGCCATGACCAACAGCGGCCAGTTCTGCGCCGCGGTCAAGCGCGTCTACGCGCCCCGAGCGACGTACCGCAGGCTCGCCGAAGCCCTGGCGGAGAAGGCGCGCACCGCCATCGTGGGTGACGGGCTCGATCCGGCCACCGAATACGGCCCGCTCGTCAGCCGCGCCCAACTGCACCACGTCGCGGGCCTGGTGGACGACGCCGTGGCGGCGGGAGCCGACGTCCTGGCCGGCGGCGGGCCACTCGACGGACCGGGCCACTTCTATCCCCCCACCGTCGTCACCGACCTGCCGCCCGGCAGCCGCCTCGAAGAGGAGGAACAGTTCGGCCCGGTGATCCCCGTCATCCCGTACGACGACGTGGACCAGGTCTTCGCACAGGTCAACGCCTCGACGTACGGGCTCGGCTGCTCCCTGTGGGGCGACGAGGAACGGGCGCGGGAACTGGCCGGGCGACCTCAGTGCGGAACCGTGTGGATCAACACGCACGGCGCCCTGCGGCACGACGTGCCGTTCGGCGGCCACCGGCACTCCGGGATCGGCGTCGAGTACGGCGCCTGGGGTCTGAACGAGTACACACAGCTCAAGGTGCACCACAGCGCGCTTCGCCTTCGCCCTCGCCAAGCAGATCGGGAGACGTCATGAGTGACAGCACGGTGGTCCGCGTCGACGGTACGGACGGCATCGACCTGACGGGAGTCAAGGTGTTCGTCGGCGGCCCCATCCAGCACGCGATCCGTGACGACGGCTTCCACCAGCCGTTGCAGCACGCGATCGGCGACATCATCGAAGCCGTCACCGCCGCGCACGGCACCGTCTTCTCCGCCCACGTGGCCGAGAAGTTCGGCGTCGACACGCCCCTGTTCTCGCCGGACCAGGTCAGCGTCCGCGACATCGGCTGGATGCGCCGCTGCGACGTGTTCGTACCGGTGCTGCCCGTGGACGCCGCCGGTGAACTGATGCGCACCGACGGCACCCACGTCGAACTCGGCTGGGCCTCCGCCCTGGACAAGCCCATCGTCGTCGTCACCCCGATGCCGATGGCGGCCAACGCCAGCCACCTGCTGCGCGGGCTTCCGTCCGTCGCCGACGTCACCGTCTTCGACCTGGAGGAGGCGCGGGCCAACCCCGTCGAACTGCTCCGGCTGCTCGAAAAGCTGGGCCAGGAAGCAGTGATGGCGCCGTGACGGCAGCCGAGGACGGAGCGAATGGAGCCGAGGCGCCCGGGGCCGCCGCCACCGCGGCCCCGGTGGAGATCCTCGGCCTGCGCCTGAAGTCCCCGGTCGTCGTGGGCTCCGGCCTGCTGACCGACCAGGAACGCAACATCCGGCGACTGCTCGACGGCGGCGCGGGGGCCGTGGTCACCAAGACCATCCACCCCAACCCCGGACCGCCCGGCAACGAACGCCTGCTCCGGCTGCCCACCGGCATGCTCAACAGCACCACCTACTCCCGCCGTTCGGTGGACGACTGGTGCGCGATGCTGCGCCGGTTCGCCGACGACGACCTGCCGGTGATCACATCCGTGCACGCGGACTCGCCGGCCGAACTCGCCGACCTGGCCGAGCGCGTGACCGAGGCGGGCAGCACCGCACTCGAACTCGGCATCTCGTGCCTGAACGAGGAGGACGGCGGCCTGGAGGACACTCCCGAGCGCGTCGCCGCGTACACGGAGGCGGTGCGCAGCCGCACCCCGGTGCCGATCAGCGTCAAGCTGGCCATCGGGGAGCGGGTGCGGGAACGCGTCGACGCCGCCACGGCCTCCGGCGCGGACGCACTCACCCTCAGCGACACCATCTCCGGCCTCGCCGTCGACGCGGACACCGGGGAGGTGCGCCTGGGCGGCGCGTTCGGCTACTCCGGGCCCGGCATCAAACCACTGGTGCTCGCCGAGATCTACGGCCTGCGCCGCGACGGCCTGACCGTGCCCGTCATGGCGAGCGGCGGCGTCAACGACGCCGTGGACGTCGCGGAGTACCTCAGCGTCGGCGCCGACGCCGTGCAGGTCTACACGGTGCTGCACAAGAACATGCACGCCACGCTCCGCGCCATCCGCCAGGGCTTCGACGACTGGCTCGCCTCGCACGGGGGCACGGTCGCGGACCTGGTGGGACGGAGCATCAAGGGGGCATGAGGTGAACGCGATACGGCAACGCGCCACGGACGTGCCGCGCTACGGCGACCTGACCAGCGCGCAGGTCCGACAGGCCATGGACGGCGCCACACTCGTGTGGCCGGTGGGCGGCCTCGAACAGCACGGCCCCCACCTGCCGCTCTCCGTCGACATGGACATCCCGGACGCCCTGGCCCGGCAGGTGGTCGCGGAGGCCGGCGGTCTGCTGCTGCCCGGCCAGCCGTTCTCGGCGAGGTCGCTGCCGCAGAGCGGCGGCGGCCTGCACTTCCCGGGCACCGTGCACATCGGCGGCAGCACGTTCATCGACTACCTCACGGACTGCCTGACGTCCCTCGCCCGCCTCGGACCCGCCCGCCTCGTCGTCATCAACGGGCACTACGAGAACGAGGGCCTGCTCTTCGAGGCCATCGACGACTGCGCCCAGGCCACCCTGTTCCCGGACACCGAGGTGCTCGCCTTCAGCTGGTGGAGCCTGGTCACCGAGGAGTGGCTCGACGAGCACATCCCGCACTTCCCGGGCTGGCACGCGGAGCACGCGGGCCTGACCGAGACGAGCCTGATGATGTACCTCCGCCCCGACACCGTCCGCGCGGAACGCCCCGGTCACGACGCGCCGCCGCCCGCGGGGGTGTACCGGCACCCCGTCGACGTGGACGCGATCTCGAACCAAGGGGTGCTGTCGTCCGCCGTCGGTGCCTCCGCGGAGCTGGGGGAGAGCCTGTTCCGGCACCTGGTCGACGGCGTCGTGCACCTTCTCGGCAAGCCGCCCCGGGACTCCTGAACACATCAGTACGCGACCGCATGAACGCCACCTCCAGGGAGCTATGTCAATGCCATCGACCAGGCCGTACGAGGACTACGACGTGTGCGTCGTCGGGCAGGGCTACGTCGGCGTCACCCTTACCGCCGCACTGCTGACCACCGGCAGAAGCGTGCTCGGCTACGAGACCAACCCCAAGGTGGCGGCCGAACTCGCCCGGGGCGTACTCGAACTGGCCGAGCCCGGCGTCGAGGAGGAGATCAGGGGCGCGGCCGCGAGCGGTGCCTTCGGTGTCACCACCGACGTGCGCGGCCGGAAGCTGCCGCCGGTCGTCATCATCTGCGTCGGCACACCCATCGAGACCGGCGGCACCACACCCGACCTCAGCCATCTGCGGGCCGCCACCGAGGCCATCGCGGGCGGCATCGACGAGACGACCCTCGTCATCGTGCGCAGCACGGTGCCGGTGGGCACGTCACGGAGCCTGGTGCTGCCCATCCTGAGCGAGCGGGTCCCCGAACCGCTGATCGCGTACTGCCCGGAGCGCACCATCCAGGGCCAGGCGCTGGCGGAGCTCCTCTCCCTGCCGCAGATCGTCGGCGGTCTGAGCGACGAGGCGGGCAAGCGGGCCGCCGAGTTCTTCGGCACGCTCTCCGACCAGGTCGTGCCCGTCTCCTCGCTGGAGGCCGCCGAGCTCGTCAAGCTGGTGTGCAACTGCCACACCGACCTGATCTACGGCTTCGGCAACGAGGTCGCCCTCATCACCGAGAAACTGGGCCTGGACGCGCGCGAGGTCATCGACTCCGCCAACCTCGACTATCCGCGGCCCAACCTGCACAAGCCGGGCTTCGTGGGCGGCAGTTGCCTCACCAAGGACCCGTACCTGCTCGCGCACTCGGTCGCGGCGTACGACCACGTCCCGCAGGTGATCACCGCCGCCCGCACCCTCAACGAGTCCATGCCGCGCAGGGTCGGCGAACGCGTCCTGGCCGCGCTGTCGGAACAGGGCGTCGACCCGGCCGACGCCAGGATCCTGATCTCCGGCTTCGCCTACAAGGGCCGCCCCGAGACCGACGACCTGCGCGGAGCCCCCTACGAACGGCTGCTGCCGTTCCTCCAGGGGCGGGTCAAGGAGATCGTCGGCCACGACTTCGTGGTGCCGGCGGCCCGCATCGAGTCGCTCGGCGTCCGGCCCGTCGACCTCACCGAGGGCTTCACCGGAGCCCACGCGGCGATTCTCTTGAACGACCACGTGCGCTATGGAGACGTCGACGCCGCCGACCTGGTGGCGCGCATGGCGGAACCGGCGCTGGTCTACGACACCTGGCGGGTCCTCCCGTCCTCGACGAAGGCGATGAGGCTCGGCCGTGCGTAAGAAGATCCTGATCACCGGAGGAGCCGGCTTCATCGGCCTGCACCTGGCCCGCCGTCTCGCCGCCAGCTGCGACGTGACCCTGCTCGACGACTTCAGCAGGGGCCGCTCCGACGCGGAACTCGCCGAACTCCTCGGCTCCGTCGAACTCGTCGAGCACGACCTGACCACGCCGATTCCCGACGGACTGCTCGGGGACGACTACGCCGAGGTCTACCACCTGGCCGCCGTCGTCGGCGTCGCCGAGTCCAACGACAACCCGCGACGGGTGCTGCGCACCAACCTGCTCACCACCGTCCACCTCCTCGACTGGTTCTCGGGCCTGACCGGCGCCACCCTCTGCTTCGCCTCGTCCAGCGAGGCCTACGCGGGCAGCGTCGAGGCCGGCGTCGCGTCCGTCCCCACGGACGAGGACGTGCCGCTGATGGTCCCCGACCTGACGGTGCCCCGCTCCTCGTACGGCTTCAGCAAGATCACCGGCGAGCTGCTGTGCCGCACGTACGCGCGCACCCACGGCTTCGCACTGCGCATGGTCCGCTTCCACAACGTCTACGGGCCGCGCATGGGGTACGACCACGTGATCCCGCAGTTCGTGGAGCGGCTCCTCGGCGGCGCCGACCCCTTCGAGATCTACGGCGCCGATCAGACGCGCGCGTTCTGCTACGTCGACGACGCGGTCGACGCCATCGTCGCGCTGACCGCGCTGCCCACCAAGGAGCCGTTGCTGGTCAACGTCGGCAACGACCAGGAGGAGGTCCTCATCAGGGATCTGGCCCGGCACGTCTTCGACGCCCTGGACCGCCACCCGGCCCTCGACGTCCACCCGGCGCCCCCGCTGTCCCCGGCCCGCCGCCTCCCCGACATCGCCCGGCTGCGCGAACTGACCGGATACAGCCCGGCGGTACCGTTGTGCGAGGGGCTGCGCCGCACCTGCGAGTGGTACGCCCGGCACCCCCGGGCCGCCGCCGCGCACGGAAGCGGAGCGTGAGCGGCGTGCGCGTACGGTACGTCCACCGCGGCTACTTCCCGGCGCGCGCCGGGGCCGAACTGATGACGCAGTACCTCGCCGCGTCGATGAGCCGCCTCGGCTGGGAGGCCGGGATCTACTCGAACCCGGTCGACGAGGACACCGCGGCGTTCATGCGCGGCTCGGGCGTCAGCATCCAGCCGCTGCCCGCCACACCCGACGACACCGACCGGGCGGATCTGGTCCACGCCATCGACGCGTTCCACCCGCAGGACATCGCGGCGGGACTCGACCTGGCCCGCGCCTGGAGCGTGCCGTTCGCCGTCACCCCGGCGTCCGCCCCCGACGTCTGGCCGGACCGCGAGACGGTACTCGACGGATGCCGGAACGCGGACGCCGTCTTCGCCCTGTCCGAGGCCGAGCGCGACATGCTCCGCGACGCGGGCGTCGACGGACGCAGACTGCACATCATCGGCCAGGGTCCGCACCTGCCCGGCACCCCCGACCCCGAAGGGTTCCGCCGCGCGCACGGCATCGAAGGGCCCATGGTGCTGTTCCTGGGGCGCAAGACGCGCTCCAAGGGCTACGTCACGCTCCTGGAGGCCACCGAACACATCTGGCGCGACCACCCCGACACGTCGTTCGTGTTCCTCGGCCCGCGCTGGGACGACGACTGCGCCGAGCACTTCGCCCGGTACGCGGGCCCGCGCGTCATCGAGCTCGGCATGGTCGACGAGGACGTCAAGCACAGTGCCCTCGCCGCCTGCGAACTGCTGTGCGTGCCCTCCACCGTCGACCTGTTCCCGCTCGTGTACGTCGAGGCCTGGGCCTGCGGCAAGCCCGTCGTCGCGTCCACCTTCCTCGGCAGCGCGGAGATCGTCGCCCACGGCCGGGACGGCCTGCTCGTCCGCCCCACCCCCCGGACGGTCGCCGACGCCGTCAACCGGCTCCTCGCCGACCCGGACGAACGACGCGCCATGGGAGAACACGGCCACGACAAGGTGCGCCGCGAACTCGGCTGGGACGCGGTCGCCGACCGGGTCCACACCGTCTACCGCACGCTGACCGCCGCCCGGAAGCAAACGGAGAAAGCCCGATGAGAGCAGTGGTACTGGCCGGTGGCGTGGGCCGGAGGTTACGGCCGCACACCCTGACCATCCCCAAACCCCTCGTACCCATCGACGGCACACCGATCCTGCACATCATCCTGGCGCAGCTGCGCGGTGCCGGTTTCACCCACGTGTCGCTCTCGCTCGGCCACCGGGCCCACATGATCGAGGCGAGCTTCACCGGGAACCAATGGGCCGGCCTCGAACTGGACTTCTTCCTGGAGGAGGAGCCGCTGGGCACGGCGGGCCCGCTCGCGCTGCTGCCGCCCTTCGAGGACTCCACGCTCGTGATGAACGCGGACCTGCTCACCGACCTCGACTTCGCCGAGCTGATCGCACGCCACAAGAAGTCGCAGGCCGCCGCGACCGTCGCGCTCAGCCGCCAGTACATCGACATCGCGCACGGCGTGGTCGAACTCGACGACGACCGCGAGGTGACCGACTTCCGTGAGAAGCCCCGGCTCAGCTTCCTGGTCAACGCCGGCATCTACGTACTCGAACCGTCCCTGCTGCGGCTGCTCACACCCCGCGTCCGGGACGACATGCCCGCCCTCCTCGACCGCGCCCGCACCGAGGGCGAACGCGTCGAGGGCCATGTCATCGAAGGGGACTGGCACGACATCGGCACGCCCGAGCAGCTGAACCGGGCCGCCGCGGCCTTCCGCAACGACCGCGCCCGCTACCTGGGCCGCGGCGCGGCGGCCGTCCTCGGCGCGGGCACCGGAGCGTTCCAGGAGGTGGGATCCGGATGACGGCGTTCGACATCGCGCTGTACCGCCCGCACATCGGACAGGCCGAGATCGACGCGGTCACCCAGGTCCTGCGCTCCGGCTGGCTCTCGAACGGGCCCGTCACCGAGGACTTCGAGGCCAAGTACGCCGCCGCGCTCGGCGTCGGGTCCGCCGTCGCCGTCAGCAGCGGCACCGCCGCCTTGCACCTGGCCTTCCTGAGCCTGGACCTCGGTCCGGGCGACGAGGTCGTCCTGCCCTCGCTGAACTTCGTGTCGGCCGCCGCGACCGTCGCCCTGTCCGGCGCCACCCCCGTCTTCGCCGACGTCAAGGGCGCGCACGACCTGTCCATCGACCCCGAGGACGCCGCCCGCCGCGTCACTCCGCGCACCCGGGCGATCGTCGCCATGCACTACGGCGGCCACCCCGCCGACCTGACGGCTCTCGCCCGCCTGGCCCGCACCCACGGCGTCGCCCTCGTCGAGGACTGCGCCCACGCCCCCGTCACCGACTCGCCCCACGGCATGCTCGGCACGGTCGGCGACATCGGCTGCTTCAGCTTCTTCGCCACGAAGAACCTGGCCATGGGGGAGGGCGGCATGGTCGTCGCCCGCGACCCCGCCGTCGCCGACCGCATCCGACGGCTGCGCTCGCACGCCCTGACCGTCAGCGCCCAGCAGCGCCACCACGGTGGCTCCTCCCTGTACGACGTCGACACCCTCGGCCTCAACTACCGGCCCACGGAGATCGGCTGCGCCCTCGGCCGCGTACAGCTCGAAGCCCTCCCCGCGGGCCAGGTCCGTCGGCAGGAAGCGGTCCAGATGTACCGCGAGCAGCTGGCCCCGCTGCCCGGCATCACGGTGCCGTACGCGGACCGGCCGGTGGAGGAGAGCGCCCACCACCTGTTCGCGGTGGTGCTGCCCGCGGGCACCGACCGCGACGCGCTGCAGGACAAACTGCGTGCCGCCCGGATCCAGAGCGGTGTCCACTATCCGCCCACGCACCTGTTCTCCGCCTACCAGCGGCGCGGCAGGGGAGGGCCGTGCCGGCTCCCCGTCACCGAGGACGTGATGGCGCGTCAGCTCTCCCTGCCCCTCCACCCCGGCATCGGCAAGGACGAGGTGCGGCAGGTCGTCGAGGCGGTGAGCGACGCGTGGCCGGAGACACCGTGAGCGGCGGGCGCGTCACGTTCGCCGACGGCGCCCTGTACCGGGACGGGCACCCGTACGTCAGTGTCGGCGTCAACTATCACCCCTCGCCGACCGGGTGCGAGTACTGGCGGGAGTGGGACGGCGACCGCATCGACGACGACTTCCGGCGGATGGCGGCGGAGGGCCTGAACACCGTGCGGTTCTTCGTCTTCTGGGCCGACTTCGAACCCAAGGAAGGCGTCTACGACTCCACGGCGACGGACCGGCTGCGGGAGCTCGTCCGGACGGCGCGGCGGCACGGCCTGCTGTGCCTGCCCTCCCTCCTGACGATCTGGATGAACGGCCAGCGGTTCGACCTGCCGTGGCGCGACGGCCGCGACCTGTGGCGCGACCCGGACCTGCGCGAGCGGCAACGCGCCTTCGTCCACCACATCGCCGCCGAGCTCCGGGACGAGCCGAACGTCCTCGCGTACGACCTGGGCGACGAGGTGATCCACGTCGACTCCAGGTCGTCCGCCTCCCTCGGGCCCGACGAGGTGCGCGCGTGGTGGGGAATGCTCGCCTCGTCGATCCGCGACGCCGACCCGGACGCCCTGGTCCTCCAGGCCAACGAGCCCTCCGCGGTCCTCGGCGGCCACGCCTTCCGCCCCGAGCACGCCGACAGCCTCGACATGGTGGGGCTGCACGGCTTCCCGGTGTGGACGCCGTTCCACGTCGAGTCCGTCGCGGCCCGCAAGGCCACCGCCTTCGTGCCCTACCTGGTGCGGCGGGGCAGCGCCCACCGGCCGGTCTACGTCGACGAGCTGGGCAGCTACGGCTGCGACGGGACCACCGCCGCGCGGTACCTGCGGGCCGCCTCCCACTCCGCGTTCGCGGCGGGTGCCGTCGGCACCGCCGTCTGGTGCTGGCAGGACTTCACCACCGAGCGCAAGCCCTACGCGCTGCGGCCCAACGAGCGGCGCGTCGGCCTCCTGGACGCGGACGGCGGCGAGAAGCCCGTCCTCGCCGAGTACCGGGAGTTCATCCGGCGCGTGACCGGGGAACTCGCCGGGTTCAGGCCACTGCCCGCCCCGGTGGGCGTGTTCGTCCCCGAGGCCGAGGAGCAGGAGGAAGCCGGATACCTGACGCCCTCGGGCAGCGACGCACCCGCCGCCTTCTACGCCCACCTCCTCCTTCAACAGGCCCATCTGCCCTATGAGTTCACTGGACGCGACCCGGAGCTGGAGCGGCACGCGCTGGTGATCTGCCCCTCCGCGCGTACGCTGTCGCTGCCGGACCGCCGCCGCCTGGCCCGGTACGTCAGCGCCGGGGGAGTGCTGCTGTACTCCACCGGCAGCCTCCTCGACGCCGCCGGCGACGAGGACCTCTTCGGCATCCGCGTACGGGACTTCACACGCGCCGACGACACCCACGCCGAGTTCACCTGGGCGGGCACGCGCTTCCCGCTGCGCTGGGACACGGGCCCGATCCCGGTGATCGACACGGCGGGCGCCGAGACACTGGCCGCGTTCGCCGACGGTTCACCCGCCCTGACCCGCCACCGCCTCGGCGAAGGCAGCGTCTACTACCTCAACGCCCCCCTGGAGGCGCAGCTCAACGCCCCCTACCGCCTGGACGAAACCGACTGGCACCGGCTGTACGAAGCGGTCGCCGAGCAAGCGGGCGTCCGCGCGCCGCTCACCGCGGAGGACCCGTCGGTGGAGACCACGGTCCTCGGACGCGGCGACGAACGCTGCGGCGTTGTCATCAACCACGCCCCCGAACCGGTGGACACGGTCCTGCGGCGCCACACGGCGGACGGCACCACGGAGAGCGAGAAGCCGCTCCACCTCGAACCCAAGGACGTACGCCTGCTGTTCTGGCACGGCGACGAGCCGCAGCGGCCCGAGGGGCGGCAGCCGTGATCATCGACGCCCACGTGCACGCGGGGGAGTACTACCGCCACTACACGGCCCGCTTCGCCGAACAGATGACGGCCACCACCGACCTGGCGCCCGAGGACCTCACCGCGCCCGAGGCCAAGCTGCTCGCCGAGATGGACGCCGCGGGCGTCGACCGCGTCTTCCTGCTCGCCTTCGACGTGCGGCGCGTCGAGGGGTTCTCGGTGCCGAACGAGTTCGTCGCCGACCTGTGCGCCCGCCACCCCGACCGCCTGACGGGCTTCGCCTCCGTGGACGCGGGCACCCCCGGCGCGGCGGAGCGCCTGCGCGAGGCCGTCACCGATCTGGGCCTGCGCGGACTGAAGACAGCCCCCTGCTACCTGCGCATGTCACCCGCCGACCGCCGGTGGTACGACGTCTACGAGACCGCCGCGGAACTGGACATCCCCGTCCTGATCCACACCGGCTACACGCCCTCCCGCAACGCGGCCCCCCGCTTCTTCTCCCCGCTCCTCGTCGAACAGGTGGCCAAGGACTTCCCCGGCCTGAAGGTGATCCTGGCCCACCTCGGCACCCCTTGGACCGGCCCCTGCGTCGAACTGCTCGCCCGACACCCGGACCTCTACGCGGACCTGTCCATCTTCGGCTCCTACCAGCCGCCCGCCGTCGTGGCCAGGGCCCTGGCCCACGCCCGCGACCGCGGCGTCCTCGACCGGCTCCTGTGGGGCACCGACTTCCCCTTCGCGTCCATGACCGGGTCCGTGGCCCGCACGGCGGAACTGGCCCGCGACCCCGGGCCGTGGCCCGACGGCAGCGACCCGCTCTCACCGCGTGAGTACGAGGACCTCATGGGCGGCACGGCGGCGCGGCTGCTCGCCCCCACCGCACCGCACGCTGCTCCGGTCCCCCCACCCCACCGATGACTTGAGGTGTCATGACCTTCGTCCACGGATACGAGTTCGACGCGATGTCGCGCCGCCCCCTGTACGGCGACGTCACCCAGCGTCTGGTCGACATCTGCGAAGCCCCGGAGGGCGGCGTCGTCGCCGACGTCGGATGCGGCTCGGGCCTCGCCACCGAACTCCTCCTGGAACGCTCCGCGCACGTCGGCTCCATCATCGGCATCGACCCGTCGGAACACGAACTCACCATCGCGCGAGCCCGGTTGACCGACCCCAAGGTGCGCTTCGTGCAAGGGCGCGCCCAGGACGTCGAGTCCCTGACCGGACCGGTGGACGTCGCCGTCCTGAGCAACGTCATGCACCAGATCCCGGCCGACGAGCGCGGCGCGGTGCTCGCCGGGTGTCACCGCCTCCTCGCCCCGGGCGGACGCTGCGCCCTGAACACCCTCTTCTACGAGGGGGCCGTGCTCCCCGGGACCCGGCCCTTCTACACCCACTGGCTGCGCGCCACCCGCGCCGTCCTGCGGGACCGCGGCACGGACCTCGTCCTCGTGCGCGAGCGGCCCGTGGCGATGCAGACGCTCACACCGCGACAGCACGAAGACCTCTTCGCCGACGCGGGGTTCTCCCAGACCAAGTCCGAGGAGGCCGAGTACACGTGGACGCTCGCAGACTGGGAGGCGCTCTGCGCGTACTCGGTGTTCATCGAGGGGGCCACCGGCATCAGTGACCTCGCCCTCGGCTCCGACGCGCTGATCCGGGGCCTGCGCACCACCTTCGAGGAACTGGAACTGAGCGGGGTGCCCCGGCGCTGGCTGTTCACGTGGGGCGTCAAATGAGTACCGCCCCGCGCGGCGACGCCCCGCTCTCGTACGCCCAGCAGGGCATGTGGTTCCTGGAGCGCCGCGCCGGACACGCCCGCCACACCGTCGCCGTGACCTTCCGTCTCGTCGGCGACCTCGACGCGGCGGCCCTGCGGGCGGCCATCGAGGACGTCGTCGACCGGCACGAGGCGCTGCGCACCTGCTTCCCCGTCGTGGCCGGCCTCCCCGTCCAGCGCGTGGTCCCACGGGTCGAGGTGCCGCTGCCCCTGACGGATCTCACCGCGCTCCCCGAGGCGGAACGCGAGGCGGCGGCGGCACGGTTCCTGGCGGAGGACCTGCGGCGCCCCTTCGACCTGGTCCGCGGGCCCGTGGTGCGGGCGGCGCTGCTCGGCCTCGGGCCGCGCGAGCACATCCTCCGCGTCTCCTCGCACCACCTGGTCTCCGACGCCTGGTCGTGGTGGGTGGTGATCCTCCGGGAACTGGAGCAGCTCTACACCGCACACCTGCACGGGCGCCCCTCGCCCCTCCCGCCGGTGCCCGCCCAGTACGGGGACTTCGCGCGACGGCAGCATGAGTGGCTCGACGGTCCGGCCGGTGCGAAACAACTCGCCTACTGGAAGGAGGTGCTGGCGACCGCGTCCCCCTTGCCTCCGCTCACCCTGGCATCTCCTCCGGCATCCCCCTCGGGGCCTCCCTCGGCGCCTCCGGAGGCCGAAGAACCCTCGCGCACCCAGTGGACGGCCGTTCCCCAGCCCCTGTACGACCGGCTGCAAGCGACCGCACGGCGTGAGCACGTCTCCCTCTTCATGCTGCTGCTCGCCGCCTCCAAGCGCATGCTGCGTCGCCATGTCGACACCGACGACATCCTCGTGGGCACGCGCGGCGGATTCCGCAGCAGCGCCGAGTTCGAGAAGGCCGTCGGCCTCTTCGTGAACCTGCTGCCGGTACGGACCCACGTGGCCGCGGACGCGGACTTCCGCGACCTGCTGCACCGGGTCCGCCGGAACCTGATCGGCGCCTACACCCACCGTGACATGCCGTTCGAGCGGCTCGTGCAGGTCCTCGGGCTGTGGCGGCCCGGCTTCCGGCCGGTGATCGGCGCCTGCGTCACCTTCCAGACCGCACCGGAGGTGCCGCCCGCCCTCGAAGGCCTCGACACGACGCCCATCAACCACGACCCCTTCTCGGCGCACCCCTTGGACCTCGGCTTCTTCGAGGAGGCGGGCGCACTGCGCGTCCTGCTGGCATACGACCCGGCCCAGTACGACGACAAGGCCGCCGCACGCCTCCTCGACGACCTGCACGAGGAGCTCGACGCAGGCTGCCGTGAACTGGAGGACGCATGAGAGCGCTGCGATGGCACGGCACACGCCGCGCGGAGGTCGCGGACGACGTCGCCATGCCCCGTGTCGAGGAGCCCCGGGACGCCGTCGTCCGGGTCGTGCGCAGCGCGATCTGCGGCACCGACCTCCACCCGTACCGCGGCGAGATCGACGGCTTCCCGGCGGGAACGGTCACGGGCCACGAGTTCACCGGCGTGGTCGAGGAGACCGGCCCCGAGGTACGCGGCCTCCGCGCCGGTGACCGGGTCGTCGCCTCGGACATCATCGCGTGCGGGCACTGCCGGTCCTGCCGCCACGGCTGGCACTACCAGTGCGACCGGGTGGGCCTGTTCGGCTATGCGACCGTGGTGGGCACGCGGGCCTACGCGGGCGGGCACGCCGAGTTCGTGCGGGTGCCGTTCGCCGACACCGTGCTGTTCCCGATCCCCGACGACGTCGGCGACGAGCGGGCGCTGTTCGTCGGCGACGTCCTCGCCACCGGGTACGCGTGCGCCGTGGGCGCCGGGGTGCGTCCCGGGGACACGGTGGCGGTGGTCGGCTGCGGGCCCGTGGGCCTGCTGGCCCTGGAGGTCGCCTGGCTGCTCGGTGCCGCCAGGGTGCTCGCCGTCGACCCGCTGGAGAGCCGGCGGAAACTGGCCGCCGAACGGGGCGCGTACCCGGTGCCGGCGGCGCCCGACGTGGCACGGCAGGTCGCCGACCTGACCGAGGGACGTGGCGCGGACGCCGTCCTGGAGGCCGTGGGCACCGACGCGTCGCTGCTGACCGCGCTGAACGTCGTGCGCCCGCGCGGGACGGTCTGCGCCGTGGGCGCCCACGCCTCCGACGCCATGCCCATGCCGACCCGGCTCGCGTTCGCCAAGGAGGTCACGCTGCGCTTCGCGGTCGGCGACCCCGTCGGCGACTTCGAGCCCCTGATGAACCTGGTGCGCGGTGGCCGCGTCGACCCGACGTACCTCATCTCGCACCGGATGCCGCTGTCGGAGGCCGCCGAGGGCTTCCGGCTCTTCGACGCGGGCGAAGCCAGCAAGGTGGTGCTGATCCCATGACGGCGCCACCGTCCCGGACGCCCACGTCCACCGCGGACCAACCACACATCAGCCGCACATGGCCGCACATCAAGACACCTGGAGGAACAGTGACGGACAACCTGGCCGCTCAGTCCCCGTCCACGTCGGGCGACGCGGAAGCGGCGGCGGAAGTGGTGCGCAGGATCTGGGCGCAGGTCCTGGAGGTGAGCCCCGACTCCGTCGACGTCCACCACAGCGACTTCTTCGAGATGGGCGGCTATTCGCTCCTCGCGCTGCAGGCCATCGGGAGGATCCTGGCGGAGTACGGGGTCGACGAGGTGGAAGCGGTGGAGTGGGAGGGCGAACTCCTCAACCGCCTCTTCGAGAACGCGACGCCGATGACACAGGCGGAGTTCCTCGCGGAGAAGGGCTGCGGCACGCCGAGTGCGGCGAACTCCACGCACGTGTGAGCAGCGGCATGTGAGCCGGGAAAGGGCGTCGGGCCGGGGCAACCGCCCCGGCCCGACGCCCTTTCCCGTGCTGGCGGCAGAAGGTCACCCCACTGCGGCCGCCCTCTTCTGACCGGCACCGGCCGCGGTGACCGCGGCGTTGACGGCCCGGTGTGCCTCCGTGGCGATGCGTTCGCCGTCCGCCGCGCTCCTGGCGCACACGACGATGCCCAGCGAGGGCCGGTGTCCCGTGAGGGCGCGGACGGTCGACGGGTAGGCACGGACGCCGCGCGCCCACAGTTCGTCGAAGACGGGCCGGATGTGCTCCTCGTAGGACACCGGGCCCGACAGTCGCAAGGGCAGCGCGTCGTTGACGTACGCGACCGGCACCTCGTCGGCCCACCGTTCCGCGAGGGCGACGGCGTGCATGGCGCCGGAGCGCCGGGCGTTGATCTCGGTGACGTAGAGCGCGTCATCGAGGCCGCGGAGGCAGTCGACCGTCATCCAGCCCCGGTAGCCGAGGGATTGCGCGAACGTGTGGACGGCGGTGCCGAGCGCGGCGAGCCGTTCCTCGAGGTCCGGGTCGAGGACTCCGGGCCCGAGTGCGAGGCTGCGGTACCGCAGTCCGTCGACGCCGAGCATGCTGTACTCCATGCGCGGCACCGCGCCCTCGTCGACGAGGACGTCCACGGCGGGGCAGTCGGTGCCGTGCGCGATGTAGTCCTGCACGGTGAGCGGGAACGTGCCGAAGAACGGCTCGCGGCGCAGGGTCTGCCAGAAGCGCCGTACGGTGCCGTCGGCATCGCCCCGCGCGACGGCGGAGCCGTAACCCCCCACTCCGTACATGCTCTTGACCACGGCGCGACCGCCGTTGCCCACGATCGTGGTGACCGCGCCCTTGAGCTGTTCCCAGCTGGTGACGGAGATGCCGCGCGGCACGCGGAATCCGGGGATGTGCGAGGCGAGGTCGACACAGCACAGCTTGGATTCCAGGTACTCGTACGACCAGTAGTGCTCCGGTCCCGCCACGTCCAGGCGCACCTCCCGCCCCTGACTGCGGAGCACGGAGGCGAGGGAGTACAGGTCCGGCGACGCGCCGAAGGACAGGAGCCGCACCTCCCGCACCCCGTCGGTCGCGGCGGCGAGGGCGGCCAGCGCCCGGTCGTCGTCGAGCAGGTCGCGGATCAGACGGCCGGTGCGCGGCAACGGGGATATGACGTCAGGCACGGAACTGCCGAGACCGGCGTGGACGTGCGTCAGCCACTCCTGGGAGTAGCCGGCGGGCAGCACGAGCACGCGGTCCCCGGCACTCCAGAACACACACTGATCGGTGTATCCCGTGCCGTGCTCGACGAGGTCGTTTTCCACACCCGGGTCGAAATCCAGCAGTTCGCGTTTCAGGTTGAACTCGACGACGTTCGGGACCACCAGATCAATGGTGTCGGGCATGCTTTCCTGCCTTCTTTCCCAGCGGCTCTCAACGGCCCCTAGTAGCTCGAATGCACACCGGGAGTGAGCAGATGCTTCTCCGGCCCTTGCAGGGCCGGAGAGAAGACGCACATCAGCGTCATGCCGTGTTCCGAGCGGAGTATGTGCGGCTCGCCCATGCCCGGGGCGTACAGCATTCCCGGCTTGATGTCGAACAGGCCGTCCGCCGTCTCCACGGAGCCGGCGCCGGACACGCAGTAGCAGACCTCTTGGTGGTTGTCGTACCGGAGGTACGACTCGCTGCCGGGCTGTACGTACGTCTCGGTCAGGCTGAAACCCAATTCATCGGCCTGAACGAGCAGCCTTCGGCTCGTTCCGTTGCCCCAGTCCACGTCGTATTCGCTTCCGACGACATCTTCAACCGAGCGAACCAGCAAGGTACACCTGCCCAGGAGTCGGTATTTCCGTGAGGGTCGGGTAACGAGTCTATGGAAATCCGCATCGGTATTCCACGGGAAGTACGGGTATGCCCACCTGGCTATGCCTTTCGGCACCGTGGGCATCATGTCGGGTTGCGTCGCCCGGCTTCTATAAAACCTCGCCATCGTGCCCGGGCACTATTGCGCGGAGGGCGACGAGCTTCATCTACCCGCTGCGCAGGCCCGGATGAGGCGTCGTGCTGAGTCTCCGCAGCATCGCGTTGCGCCGCTCCAGGGCCGGGGCGGTGGTCGGGAAGAGCATGGCGTCACCGTCGCCGACCTTGTCCTGATGGGCCGTCACGAACGGGCGCGTGCCGTGCTCGTACGCGGCGAAAGCGGCGGCGTGGTCCCTGCCTGCCAGAGCTTGGGCGAGCCTGTACGCGCCGACGAGCGCGAGGCTCGACCCCTGTCCGGTCAGGAACGACGGCGCGTACGCGGCATCGCCGACCAGCGCGACCCGGCCACTGGACCAACGGGACATGCGGATCTGGCTGACCACGTCGAAGAACAGGTCGTCCGCGTCGCGCAGGGCCGCGAGCATGCCGGGAACCTCCCACCCCGCGTCGGCGAACACGCGGGCCACCAGCTCGCGTTGGGCCCGTGGGTCCCGGAAGGCGCGGAACGGCGGCTCGGGGTGCGCGAAGTTGAGGAAGGCGTGCACGTGACCGTCGCCCCCGGCGGCGTAGAGCGCCGCGGCTCGGCCCGGGGTGTTCCACATCATGACCTCGTCGCGGAGCCCGAAGGCGTTGCGCAGGGTGAACCCGGCGAAGCAGTGGCCGAGGTAGCGGTGGAACTGTTCCTCGGGTCCGAACAGGAACTCACGGGTGCGTGAGTGCACGCCGTCCGCGCCGAACACCATGTCGAACGTACGGCCGGCGCCCCCGCGGAACGTGACGTCGACCCCGTGGTCCGACTGGTCGAGCGTGTCGACGCGGTCGTCGAACAGGAACTCCACGTCGTCACGTACCGCTCTGTACAGGGCCTCGGTGAGATCCCCGCGCCGCACCTCCAGATCCTGTCCGCCGACACCGCCGGTGAGGCGGTGCGGGTCGACCGACGCCACCTCGGTGCCGTCGGCGTCGAGGAAGGTCAGCCGACGCAAGTCGATGTGGGCGTCCCGCAGTTCGGGCAGGAGGCCCATCCTGCGGACGACCTCAACCGCGGTGCCGCGGATGTCGATGGGGTAGCCGCCGCCGCGCAGGGTGCTCGCCTTCTCGACCACGGTGACCGCGTATCCGCGGCGGATCAGCCAGAACGCGAGGGCGGGTCCCGCGATGCTGGCCCCGGAGATCAGCACGCGGGGGCGGGAGTGGGCCGGGGAGTGGGTCCGGCTGGTAGAAGTCCGGGTGGAGGTCATTCCTCGACTCCCTTGGTCAGGGTGCGGGTGACGAGCAGGGACAGCGCGGTGACGACGGCGGCCAGGACGAAACCGACGACGAACGCGGACTCGGCCGGGTCGTCCGCCCCCGCGGGGGTGCCCGCGGTGAGAATCGCGCCGCTGACCTGCACACCCACGGCGAAGCCGAGCACACGGGTCACCAGGACGAGACTGGTGGCGATGCCGGTTTCCTCTCGGTCGACGGAGGTGGCGGTCCTCGTCACCATCGCCGTGACGCACAGGCCGTTGGCGAACGCGACGAGCACCTTGCCGAGGACGAGGTGCCAGATCTCGCCGTGCACGGCCGCGAGGCCGGCCAAGGCGGCGACCATGAGGGCGATCCCGAGGGTGGCCACGGCACGCGAACCGTGTCGCCGCGCCCCCATCCCGCTGATCGGCCCGGCCAGTGACGCGGCCACGGCGCCCGGCAGCAGGTAGAGACCGATCTCGGTGGCGCTCGCCCCGAAGCCGTACTCGTCGGCGGAGACCGCGAACAACTGGGGCAGCAGATAGACCGGTACTGAAGTGCCCGCACAGATCACGAACGTCAGCACGCACGACTTCCAGACCGCCGGCCGCGCCAGCATGCGCGGATCGACCATCGGCGAGGCGGCGTGACGCTCCACCCGGACCCACGCCGTCCCGAGGCCGGCGAGTACCAGGACGAGCGCGCCCAGGGCGAGGGGCTGTGCGCCGGCGTCGGGCGCGAGCACCAGCACGAGCATGAGCGTGACCAGGGTTCCGCTGAGCAGGATCAAGCCCGGCCAGTCGACCCGCGAGCCGTCCGGCCGGCGCGGCGCGTCCTCCGGCATCAACGTGTTCACCAGCACCGTGGCGACGGCGACCGCGATCGTCGGCAGCGCGAACATCCAGTGCCGGGACAGCCCTTCCGCCACGGGCCCGGCCGACAGCGTGCCCGCCATCCCGCCCGCCACGAACAACCCGCTGACCACCCCGATGGCCACCTTCGACGCCCCGGCGGGGAGGTGTTCGCGCACCAGGATGAACGACAGCGGCAGCGCGCCCACCATCGCTCCCTGCAGCACCTGACCGAGCAGCAGCACCGGCAGGTTCGGCGCGAGGGAGGAGACGAGCCCGCCGGTGGAGACCACCGCCATCAGCCGTATGAGGACCCGTTTTCCACCGTGACGATCGCCGAACCTGCCCGCGACCGGCGTGACGAGCGCGCCGGTGACGAGCAGCACGATGCTGAGTAACGCCCCTTCGGCGGGGCTCATGCCGAGATCGCGTTGCAGGAGGGGGAGCGTCGGTGTCACCACCGACTCCAGGGCGCCGGTGGCGACGGCCAGCAGGCCGAGGGCGCCGACGGCGGCTTTTCCGATGCGGGCCGGGGGAGCGAGCGTTGTCGTTGCGCTCATGAAGGTCCTTTCAGTCCGTTCGGGGGCATCGAGAGCGGCATCCACTGAGCCGGGGCCAGAACTGCACTACACCGTGCAGTGTAGTTCGGAAGGTGGCTACGATGGGCTCATGCCGACCACGAAGACGCCTACAACAAAGACGCCCACGACAAAGTCGCCCACGACGAAGACGCCCACGACGAAGACGCCGACCACGAAGACGCTGCGCGCGGGGTCCGCCCAGAAGCGGGCAGCGATCCTCGCGGCGGCCCGGGACCTGTTCCTCGCGGACGGCTTCGACCGCTCCAGCGTCGACGCGGTCGCCGCACGTGCCGAGGTGTCCAAGCGGACGGTCTACGACTACTTCGGTGACAAGCAGACGCTGCTCCAGGCCGTCGTCGACGCGATCGGCGAATCAATGATCACGACGATCCGCCGCACCCTCGACGGGACCCTGACCGACATCGACGGCCTCACCGGGCCCGCCGACCTCGAGGACGCGCTGGTCACGTTCTCGATGCGGATCTCGACCGACATGCTCGGCTCGGCGGAGTACGCGACGCTGCAGCGCCTCGTCCGCGCGGAGTCCGGCCATCTGCCGCACCGCGGCTACAACTCCATGGCCGACACCCCCGACGAGGCGCTCGCCGAGCGGTTCGCCGCGCTCGCCGGGGCGGGACTGCTGCACGTCCCCGACCCCCGCCTCGCGGCGGACCAGTTCATCGCGCTGACCTTCGGCGTCGCCCTGGACCGGCTCGGGTCCGCGAACGCCACGGAGGACACGAGGGTCAGGCCGCTGGTGGTCGAGGGAGTACGGACGTTCCTGCGGGCGTACCGGGCCGCGTAGGCGTGGGCGTAGGCGTCGGCATCGGCATCGGCGTGAACGTACAAAAACGGCGCAGCGCCGGTGGTGATGGAGAGCCTCCACCACCACCGGCGCTGCCCGCCGTTCAACTCACCAGGTCTTGCCGGCCTGTTCCCGCACCGCGCGGTTGCTCCGGTTGAAGAAGTTGGTCAGCGACACCTCCAGGAGGATCGCGCCCAGTTGCTTCTCGTCGAAGTGCTCGGCGGCGCCGTCCCAGATCTCGTCGGTCACGCCCGGCGCGCCGTCCTGGATCCGGGTGGCGGCCTCGGCCAGGGCGAGGGCGGCCCGTTCCTCCTCGGAGTAGAACGGCGTCTCGCGCCAGGCGACCACGTTGTGCAGCCGATCGTCACTCTCGCCCGCCTTCCGTGCCGCCACCACTGAGGCGTGGACGCACGGACTGCAGCCGTTGATCTGGCTGACGCGCAGGTGGAGGAGTCCCAGCAGGCGATGGTCGACGCCCCCGGAGTGAATCGCCTTGTAGAGGTGCTGGATCGCCGTGGTGACGTCGGGGTTCGCCGCGGCCTTCATACGTGCTTCCATCGGTGCTGCTCCTTCATCGGTTACCTGAGCCCCTCCGGGCCCGTCATCCCCATGACGGAGCAGTCCCGAGGAAGGTAACACCATGTCCGACACCAGCACGGCGGCCACCGCGGCCGAGGCGTTCGAAGCTCAGCGAGACCGGTTGCGCGCGATCGCCCACCGCATGCTCGGCTCGCACGCCGACGCCGAAGACGTGGTCCAAGAAGCCTGGTTGCGGCTCTCGCGTCAGGACGCGGAGGGCATCCACAACATCGCGGCCTGGCTGACCACGGTGGTCGGACGGATCAGCCTCGACGTCCTGCGCTCGCGTCAGGCCCGCCCGGAGGCGCTGTACGACGACGGCCTGCTGCCCGAGCTCGTCGTGACGGTCGACGACGGACCCGTCCCGGAGGACGACGCGGTGCTCGCCGACTCGGTCGGCCTCGCCCTGCTCGTCGTCCTGGGCTCGCTCGGGCCGAACGAGCGACTGGCGTTCGTGCTGCACGACTTGTTCGCGGTGCCGTTCGACGAGATCGGCCGCATCCTGGGCAAGTCCACGGCGGCCACGAAGATGCTGGCAAGCCGCGCACGCAGGAAGGTGCGGGGCGCCGAGCGGCCGACGGGGACCGGGCGCGAACAGCGGGAAGTGGTCCAGGCCTTCCTGGCGGCGACTCGCCACGGCGACTTCGAGGACCTGCTGCGTGTCCTCGACCCCGACGTGAAACTGACCGTCGACACGCCGTCCGGCACGGTCGTCGCCCTCGGTGCCACGAAGGTCGCGACGGGCGCGCGACTGTCCGCCTCCGCGGCGGCACAAGGCCGCGCGGTACGCGTCAACGGCCTCCCCGGGATCGTCTCCTGGCGTGAGGACGGCACCCCGCTCTCCCTGCTGGCGTTCACGGTGACGGACGGCCGGATCACGGCCATCAGGATCGTGGCGGACCCGGCAAGGCTCGCCCTGTTGAACCTGCCGGATCCGTCGTGACCTACTTCTCCCAGCCCACCGTCTCCGGCAGCGGGTTGTAGAAGATGGTCGCGCCCACGTTCGCCAGGCCCTTCTTGACGCTGTACGTCGACGGGCCGCTGTAGAGCGGGAGCCGGGCGTAGTCCTGGAGGGCCTTGCGTTCGACCTTGTTCGCCGCTGCCGTCTGCTTGTCCGGGTCGGCGATGTCGCTCGTCGCGCGGATCTCCTTGTCCAGCTCGGGGGACCCGGCACCCGTGAGGCCGGAGTCACTGTCCGAGCAGTACGTCTCGCAGAGGTAGCGGGCCCCGAAGGGGTCCATGGAGCGGTTGCCCGAGATGATCAGGTCGAACTTCCGCTCGTTGACGATGCCGGCCCAGTCCGCGGGGTCGGCCTTCTTGACGGAGAGGCGTACGCCGACAGGCTTCAGCATCGCGGCGAGCGCGCCGGCGGTGGCCTTGTCCAGCGGCTCGTCGCCCACCATCGTGTAGCCGACCTCGAGCTGCTTGCCGTCCTTCGCGCGGATCCCGTCGCTCCCGGGCTTCCAACCCGCCGCGTCCAGCTCCTTCTTCGCCCGGTCGGGCCCGTACTTCAGGACGGCCGAGACGTTGTCCGCGTACCCTTTCTGGAAGCTGTAGAGCAAGGCCGAGCCGGGCAGCGGCTCCCCGTAGTCGAGGCCCTGGAACTGGATCTTCGCGAGCTGGCTGCGGTCGACGCTCTCCTGGATCGCCTTCCGCACCGCCTTGTCCCCGAGGACGGCGGACTTCGCATTGAAGTAGAGCGAGTACACGAACGGGCTGCCGCCGCTCCGGATCTCCGTGCCCTTGAGCCCCTTCAGCTGCTTCAGGCTCTCGGCGTCGACCGCGGTGACGCTGTCGAGCTGACCATTCTTGAACGCGTTGACCTGCGCGGTCTGCTCCAGGTTCACGTAGACGCGCTTGACGAGCCTGCCCTTCCTGCCCCACCACTTCGGGTTGCGCACGAAGGTGATGTTGCCCGAGTGGGTGTCCCACTTGCCGACCGTGTACGGGCCCGCGCCCCACTCGGGGTGCGCCTTCTTGACGTACGCCTTGTTGAAGTTGTCGACCTTCGCCGCCTTCGGGTGCAGGAACGTGGTGAACAGGCTCGGCCAGGAGGCGTTGACGCCCTTGAAGGTGATGACGGCCTGCTTGTCGTTCTTGCCGCGCCCGACGCCGGTGATCTGCCTGTACTGGTCGGTGGTCGAGGCCGCGTAGTCCTCGTCGGAACCGTTGTTGGCCTTCCAGGTCGCCTTGATCGCGGTCCAGTCGATCGGTGTTCCGTCGTTGAAGACGGCCTTCTCGTTGATGGTCAGGACGACCTTCTGGTCGCCGCCCTCGACGGACACCTTCACGTCGCTGAAGTAGTCCGGGTTGTACCGCACTTCACCGGTCGGGGAGAAGGTGATCGCGTTCGCGTTGTACCAGGCCCACACCCGGGTCGCCTGCAGAGTGCCGTTGACGTGGAACGGGTTGCCCTGGTCGTCGAACGTTCCCGCCGTCGTGTAGGTGCCGCCGTCCTTGAGCTTGTCGTACGGCGTCGGGTGGTAGTCGGCGGCTCCCGAAGCGGCGGCCGGAGTGCTCCCGGCCTCCGTCCCGGCGCCGTCGCCGGACGAGGACTCGCACGCGGTGGCGGTGACGGAGATGGCGGCTATCAGGGCGACGGGCAGGGCCAGTCTTGCGCGCATGGCTGAGCGTCCTTGCGTTGAAGTGAGGCGGGAGATGACATGAGGGATGGGGTGAGGGATGGGGTGGCTAGGGGGGTTACGCGGCGTGGCAGGCGTATGCGTGCGTCCGCTGCCCCGGCACCGGCCTGCTCGCGGGGCGCTCCGTGCGGCAGCGCTCCCGGACCTCGTCGTCGGCGGTCCGGTACAGAGGGCAGCGGTCGACGAACACGCAGCCGCGCGGCAGGTCCGCGGCGCTGGGCTGCTCGCCGTCCAGGACGATCCGTTCACGGGTGCGCTCGCGCTCCGGGTCGGGTATGGGGATCGCCGACAGGAGCGCCCGTGTGTACGGGTGCTTCGGGTCGGAGAAGAGGGTCTCCGTGTCACCGGACTCGACGATGTGCCCCAGGTACATCACCGCGATGCGGTCGCAGATGTAGCGGACCACGGCGAGATCGTGGGCGACCATGAGGTAGGCGAGGCCCAGCTCACGCTTGAGCCGGCCGAGCAGGTTGATCACCCCGGCCTGTACCGATACGTCCAAGGCGGAGAGCGGCTCGTCGAGGGCGAGCAGTTTCGGGTCCGTGGCCAGTGCGCGGGCGATGCCGATGCGCTGGCGCTGGCCGCCGGAGAGCGCGGCCGGGAAACGGTCGCTCACCGCGGGGCCGAGACCGACGAGTGACAGCAGTTCGTGGACGCGGGAACGGACGGCGTCGCGGTCGCTTCCCACGGCCCGCAGAGGTTCGGCGAGCAGTTGGTGGACGGTGAGGCGCGGGTCCAGGGCGCCCATCGGGTCCTGCATGACGATCTGCACGTCGTGCCGCAAGGTACGTCCGCGCCCGCCGGACCCGGCAGCGACACCCGCGCCCGCCGCTCCGACCTCGATCCCCCCGACCTCGATGCGCCCGCCTTCCGGCCGTCTCAGCCGCAAGATCTCCATGAGCGTCGTCGTCTTGCCGCTGCCCGATTCGCCCACGAGACCGAGCGTCTCTCCGGCCCGCAGCTCGAAACCGACCCCGTTGACCGCGTGCAGCGTGCCGACCCTGCGCTTGAGGAACGCGCCCTTGGTGACGGGGAAGGTCTTGACCAGGTCCTCGACGCGCAGCACCACATCGCCGCCCGCGACACGCCCCGGGTCCGCCTCCCCGCCGGAAGGCACGACGCCCCGGGCCGGATCCAGCGTGCCGTCCGCGATCTCGGCCGCCCGCAGGCACGCCACGTCCCCGTGCCCCGTGACACGGCGCAGCCCGGGTTCCTCGGCGCGGCACGCGTCGAGCGCGACGGCGCACCGGCTCGCGAAGGGGCAGCCGTCGGGCAGGCCCGACAGTGCGGGTGGCTCGCCGCCGATCGGGACGAGGGGACGCCGGACCCCGCCGTCCACCGTCGGCACCGCTGCCAGGAGCCGTGCGGTGTACGGCATCGTGGGCCGCCGGAACAGCTCGTGCACGTCCGCCTTCTCCACGAAGCGCCCCGCGTACATGACGGCGACGTCGTCCGCGTGGCCCGCCACCACGCCCAGGTCGTGGGTGATCAGGACGAGCCCGGCACCGGTCTCCTGCTGCGCGAGGCGGAGTACGTCGAGGATCTGCGCCTGCACGGTGACGTCGAGCGCGGTCGTGGGCTCGTCGGCCACCAGTACCCGCGGCCGGTTGGCGATCGCCATGGCGATGACCACGCGCTGACGCATGCCGCCGGAGAACTGGTGCGGGAAGGACGCGGCCCGGCTCCGCGCGTCGGGGATGCCGACGAGGTCGAGCAGTTCGACGGCCTGCTCCCGGGCCGCCTTCGCCGACAGGTTCTGGTGGACCCGCAGTGCGTCCGACAGCAGGCGGCCCACGGAGAAAATGGGGGTGAGCGCGGACAGCGGGTCCTGGAAGACCATGCCGATGGAGTTGCCGCGTATCCGGGAAAGCGCCCGGTCGTCGAGGCCGGTCAGCTCCTGGTCGCCGAGCCGCACCCGGCCGCGCACGTCGGCGGTGGGCGGCAGCAGCCCCATGATGCCCATCGCGGTGGCCGACTTGCCCGAGCCGGACTCGCCGACGATGCCGAGAGTGCGTCCCGGCAGCAGGTCGAAGCTGACGCCGCGCACCGCTTCGACGGGCCCGGCCTCGGAGGGGAAGGAGATCCGCAGATCCCGTACGGACAGCACGGGGGCGGCGACGCCGACGGGAGAGGGGTCGTCGTGCAGTGTCGTGGTGAGTGTCATCGTCGGCCTCCCGCCGCGCCGGTCACAGAGGTGGGGTCGAGGGCGTCGCGCAGTCCGTCGCCGATGAAGGTCATCGACACGGTGAGCAGGACGACGAGGCCTGCCGGGAAGGCGAAGAGCCAGGGTGCGCTGGTGATGGTGGTCGCCCCGTCGGCGAGCATCGTGCCGAGGGAGACGTCCGGGGTCTGGACGCCGAACCCGAGGAACGAGAGCGCGGTCTCGCTGAGCACGGTCGTCACGACGCCGAGCGTCAGGTTGACGATGAGCAGGGAGCCGAGGTTGGGGATGATGTGGCGCAGGATGATGCGCGGGGGACGTACACCCATGAACTCCGCCGCCGTCACGTAGTCCCGCTCGCGCAGCGACGTGGACACGGCCCAGATGACCCGGGCCGTGGACATCCACCCGAACAGGGTCAGTACGAGGATGAGGGCACGCCAGTCACCGGCGAGACGGTTGGAGACCAGGGCGAGGATGAGGAACGAGGGGACGATCAGCAGGAAGTGGATGACGGCGAGCGTCAGTCTCTCCACCCGGCCGCCGAAGTACGCGGCCCCCGCGCCGACGACCGCGGCGACGGCGATCGTGAGGACGGACACGCTCACGGCGATCACCAGTGACCTCCGCAGCCCGTGCACCGCGCTGGCGTAGATGTCGTTGCCGCCCTGGTTGGTGCCGAACCAGTGCACGTCGCTCGGCGGTCGGGTGAGGGCGGTGAAGTCGGCGTCGGTGTGGGTGCAGGACGTGAACAGGCCGCCCAAGAGGCTGAACAGCACGAGCAGTGTGAAGATCACCACCCCGGCGACGGCGAGGCGGTTGCGCAGGAAGCGGCGCAGGTGGAGTCGGCCGCGGCCGAGCTCTGAGCGCGGCCGCGCGGCGACGGTATTGGTCACGGTCGTCATGTCAGTTCACCCGTACCCTCGGGTCGAGGAGGACCGTGGCGATGTCCGCGAGGATCGCGCCGACCGCGGTGAGCACCGCGGCGAACGCGGCCGTCGCGACCGCACCGTGCACGTCGTTCTGGCTGATGGTCTGGCTGAAGTAGCGGCCCATGCCGTTCCAGCCGAAGATCGACTCGGTGATGACGGCCCCGGTGAAGACGGCGGGCACGCTGAACGCAACGGAGGTCGCCGTCGGGATCAGCGCGGCGCGCAGTGCGTGCCTGCGCACGGCCTGGCTCCGCGTCAGGCCGGTGGCCTGGGCCGTGCGCACGAAGTCCGCGTTGATCGTGTCGAGCAGCAGGGACCGCTGTGTCAGGTGATAACCCACGTACCCCATGAGCGTCAGCGTGAGCGTCGGCAGGATCAGGTGGAGGAGACGGTCACCGAGCGTCGGGAGCAGCCCCTCCACGTCGGGGGAGTTCTCCCCGGCGACGTACAGGAAGTGCAATCCGGCGTGCTGGTTGAGCCAGATGGCGACGAAGACCACGGCGAGCGCCGCGACGGGCGTCGGGACGTTGAACAGGGCGATGGATATGGCCTGCGAGACGCGGTCGGCCGGCCCGTACTGGCGCGTGGCGGTGTAGACGGCGAGCGCGACACCGATCACGACGGACAGCACGGTCGCCATGACGACCAACTCGGCGCTGACCAGCGCGCGGTGGCCCACCTCACCGTTGACGGAGACGCCGGTGGGCGACCGGCCCCAGTCGAAGTGGAGGGTGACGGAGGTGAGCCAGTTCCACCATCGCTGCACCAACGGCACACCGGGGTCCAGGTTGTACGGGGCGAGGGCGTGGGAGATCTGTGCCTCGCTGCGGGCGGGCCGCAGCTCCTTGTAGTTCGAACGCGGGTCGAGGAAGCAACTGGCCAGGAGGTACGTCGCGTTGGTCGCGACCGCGATCATCAGGAGCCAGCCACCCGCTTTGCGCATCACGTATCGCACGGTGCGGACCGCCCCCTCACCATGTGTGTGGGACGCGCCGTCACGGCGCCGGACGAACAGGTGGGGTACATGTGGCGGTGGTGCTTTCTACGGAGCGTACGGGGCGAATGTGAGCTTGGTTCGTACTGAGTGGCCACACCAGGTTTTCGCCGGTTTCGCCATGAGGTCGCAATATCGCCGGAGAGGTCGCAATGTTGCTGTACGAGGCGGCAATGTCACCGTAGCAAAACGATCACTGACGCCGACTCGGCCAAGTCAAGGGCGAGCAAAATGTCGCCGTATTGGTCCAGTCCTTTCTGGGTGTCCTTTCCGGACGCGAGGGCGTGAGCAGGAACCCCGCACAGCGCATTGGTACGGCCGCGTGCCCGCTCGCCCGCGTTGACATGCTCACGGGCAGTGGTTCTCTGAAAGGTCTGTACCGCACAGGAAGCGCGTCCTCACCTCCCCAAGGAGAGCCGTGTCCTCACGCCGATCCTCAAGCGGATCCCTACGCCGATCCTTACGCAGACCCCTACGCACCTCCTTGCCCGGAGCCGCCGTCCGGTCCCATGAGGGCCGGTCGGCCGTCTCCGCCCCCCGGCGCCTCATCGCCGTCCTCGCCGTCTTCGCCCTGGCGCTTGCCGGACTCACCGCCCTCGCGGCCCCCGCCGTCGCGGCCGCCAAACTCACCGCCACCTTCGTGAGCGAGGGCAGCGGCACCTCCTGGACCGGCAAGTTCGTCGTGAAGAACAGCGGCGACACCGCGGTCACCACCTGGTCCCTCGAATTCGACCTGCCCGACGGCGTCACCATCAGCGGTCACACCCACGGCACCGCCGAGATCAAGGGCAAGCACGTCGTCGTGACGCCCGCCTACTACAACGCCCGGGTCCCCGCCGGCCGCGACACCGAGCCGTACAGCTACACCTTCCGCGGCAGCGGCCAGCTCAAGCCGCCCACCGGCTGCCTCATCAACGGCGACAAGTGCGACGGCACCGCGGCCGTGCCGCCGAAGGCGCCCACCGGGCTGAGCGTCGCCGACACCACCGCCCGCACGGTCAGCCTGAAGTGGACGGCGGCCGCGCAAGGCGACTTCCCCGTCGCCTCGTACGAGGTGCTGCGCGGCACCACCGTCGTCGCGGCCAGCGCCACCACCCAGGCCACGGTGAGCGGCCTCGAACCCGCGACCGCCTACCAGTTCAGCGTCCGCGCCAAGGACTCGCGCGGCAACACCGGTGAGGCGAGCGCCCCTGTCAGCGCGACCACCGTGGACCCGGCGACCGACACCGTGCCGCCCACCGCGCCCCGCAACCTCCGCTCCGGCGATGTCACTTCGAGCACCGTGAAGCTCGCCTGGGAGGCGGCCACCGACAACCAGCGCGTCGCCGCGTACGACGTCTACCGCGGCACGACCCTCGTGGAGAGCCTCCCCGCCGACACCCGCACCAGCACGGTCACCGGCCTGACGCCCGCCACGGAGTACTCCTTCACCGTCAAGGCGCGGGACCCCGCGGACAACGCGTCGCCCGCGAGCAACACCCTGTCCGTCACCACCAAGGAGGCCGTCGGCGAGGGCGGGTACGCGAAGGTCGGCTACTTCGTGCAGTGGGGCATCTACGGCCGGCAGTACTTCGTGCGCGACCTGGAGACGTCCGGTGCCGCCGCCAAACTCGACGTCATCAACTACGCCTTCGCCAACATCGACCCCAAGAACCTCACCTGCCTCAACGGCGTCACCAAGGGCACCACGCCGAACCCCCAGGACCCCAATCAGGGAGACGGAGCCGGGGACGCCGAGGCCGACTACGGCCGCGCCTTCCCCGCGGGGCAGTCCGTGGACGGCGTCGCCGACGACGGCTGGGGCAAGCTGCGCGGCAACTTCAACCAGCTGAAGAAGCTCAAGGCCAAGCACCCCAACCTGAAGGTCGTGGTCTCGCTCGGCGGCTGGACCTACTCCAAGTACTTCTCCGACGTCGCCAGGACGGACGAATCACGGAAGAAGTTCGTCAAGTCCTGCATCGACATGTACATCAAGGGCAACCTGCCCGCGTACAACGGAGCGGGCGGTGACGGCGTCGCCGCGGGCATCTTCGACGGCTTCGACCTGGACTGGGAGTGGCCCGGATCGCCCGACGGCCACCCCGGCAACCACTGGAGCCCGGACGACAAGGCCAACAACACCGCCCTGATCGCCGAGTTCCGGCAGCAGCTCGACGCGCTCGGCGGCAGCCACCGGCTGCTCACCGCCTTCACCCCGGCCGACCCCAAGAAGATCAACGAGGGCTGGGAGCTCAAGGAGGTCTTCAAGTACCTGGACTTCGGCAACGTCCAGGGCTACGACTTCCACGGCGCGGGCAGCGACAACTCCTGGGAACCTCACCGCACCGGCCACCAGGCCAACCTGTACAAGGACGCGCAGAGTCCGTACGCCAACGACTTCAGCATCGACGACGCCGTGAAGGCGTACACCGACCAGGGCATCAAGCCACGCAAGCTGACCATCGGCTTCCCCTTCTACGGGCGCGGCTGGCAACAGGTCGCGGACGGCGGCGTACACGGCGAATGGCAGAGCGCCAACGGCGCCGCGCCCGGCCAGTTCCAGGAGGAGGCGGGCACGCGCGGCTACGACAACCTCGTCGCGAGCTTCCCGAACCTGACCGTCCACCACGACGAGCAGTCCATCTCCACGTACGGCTACACGGGGGCGAACGGCCAGTGGTGGTCCTTCGACGATCCCTGGTCCATCGAGAAGAAGACCCAGTACATCAAGTCCAAGGGCCTGCTCGGCGGAATGATCTGGGAAATGTCGGGTGACACCTCGAACAACACCCTGTTCAACGCCTTGGACCGCGGTCTGAGGTAGCCCTTTTTGCCGTTCTGCAAGATTCCGTGCCGGGCCACGCGGTGACCGGCGAGACTCGCACCCATGCACAGATACGACGTCACCGTGACCACCAGCGCATCCCCGGAAACCGTATGGAAGCTGCTCGTCGACGCGGCGAGCTGGCCCCTGTGGTCGAAGGTGGACAGCCTGGACACGGCACGGTCGGAAGGGCTCGACCCGGACGGCGACGACGGCATCGGCGCCGTCCGGGCGTTCCGTACGGGACGCGTCGTGACCGGGGAACGGCTGACGGAGAAGGTCGAGCCGAGCCTGCTGGGCTACGAAGACGCGTTCAACACGCCGATGCGCAACTACCGCGCCCGCATCGAGCTGACGCCGACGGCCGGTTCGGGCACGGTCATCCACTGGCACGGCGAGTACGAGACGAGCGGACTGAAAGGCCTGTTCCTGCCGCGCTATCTGCAGAAGTTCATGCAGGGCATGGCGGAGGGACTGGCACGCCACGCCGAGAACGACGGCGGGCAGACCCGGTGACGCCCCGGCCGGGAGGAGCCTCCCTGCCGGGGCGCACGGGGCGCACGGGGCCGTACGGTGCGGTCAGCCGACCGGCCCGGTGGTGAAGCGTTCCCAGACCCGGTGCTGCGAGAGCAGCTCCCGCATCTCGTCGAGGACCGCGGCGCCACCGGAGCCGAGGACGACGCCGGGCGCGTCGGCCGGCACGCCCGCGGCTTCGAGGACCCGCTCGGCCCCGGCCCAGCCGCCGATGGCCTTGCCGTGGCGGAACGCCTCGTCCAACAGCAGTCGCACCCGGGGATCGGGCCCAGTGGCGGTCTTCGCCTTGGCGTCCCGCGCGGGCAGCGCGTCCGCGCCGGGCGCCGGGCTCCCCACCACCAGCAGGGCGTCGAACTCGATGGAGCGGGCCGTCGCGAACGTCCGCTGCACCGTCAGGGGCTCACCGTTCGCGTCCAGCTTTCCGCCCGCCGGGGCGATGATCAGCGGCACCATGCCTCCGTCGAGGACGGACTGCCGGACGGCCCGCACGCCGGCGAGGTCGTCCGTCCCGTCCGTCACGATGCCGATGATCCGGCCGTCCAGCGGCCAGGCCCGGCCGACCTGGGAGAGGGCCGGGCTGGGCAGCGCGTCCCTGAGCGGCTCCGTCGGGGCGGGGGCGGGCAGCCCGAGGGCGGCGGCGACCTGGGAGCACAGATCGGGGTCGATGTTGGCGAGGGACTGCAGGCCACGTTCCTTGACGGCCTGCTCATAGCACTTGCCGAGCTCGAAGGAGTAGGCGTTGACGATGTGCTCGCGCTCCGGCGCACTCATGCTCAGCCAGAACATGCGTGCCTGGCTGAAGTGGTCGTCGAAGGTGGCGGGCGCCTCACGCACCTTGCGCGACGCGGGCAGCGCGACGGGCACATCGATGTCCGCGCCCGTCTCGGCGCCCGCCGTGAACGGACAGCCCCCGTCGAGCGAGTTGGGTCGGTACGGCGCGACGCCGCGGTGCACGGCCGTCTGGTGCATGCCGTCCCGGAGCATGTCGTTGACCGGAGCGTGCGGACGGTTGATCGGCAGCTGCGCGAAGTTGGGCCCGCCGAGCCGGCTGATCTGCGTGTCGAGGTAGGAGAACAGCCGCCCCTGGAGCAGCGGGTCGTCGGTGACGTCGATGCCCGGGACGAGATGGCCGACGTGGAAGGCGACCTGCTCGGTCTCGGCGAAGTAGTTCGACGGGTTCCGGTTGAGTGTGAGCAGCCCGACGGGCTGCACGGGGGCCAGCTCCTCGGGCACGATCTTCGTGGGGTCGAGAAGGTCGATGCCCTCGAAGGTCTGCTCGGGGGTGTCGGGGAAGGTCTGGATGCCCAGCTCCCACTCCGGGTAGGCACCGGCCTCGATGGCGTCGGCGAGGTCGCGGCGGTGGAAGTCGGGGTCCACTCCACCGGCGATCTGCGCCTCCTCCCAGACGAGGGAGTGCACACCGAGCCGCGGCTTCCAGTGGAACTTCACCAGGGTGGTCTCTCCGGCCGCGTTCTCCAGCCGGAAGGTGTGGACCCCGAAGCCCTCCATCATCCGGTACGAACGGGGGATGCCCCGGTCGGACATGTTCCACAGCGTGTGGTGCGTGGCCTCGGAGTGCAGGGTGACGAAGTCCCAGAAGGTGTCGTGCGCGCTCTGCGCCTGCGGGATCTCGCGGTCGGGGTGGGGCTTGCCCGCGTGGATGATGTCCGGGAACTTGATGGCGTCCTGGATGAAGAACACCGGGATGTTGTTGCCGACCAGGTCGAAGGTGCCCTCGGTCGTGTAGAACTTCGTCGCGAACCCGCGGGTGTCACGGACCGTGTCCGCCGAGCCGCGCGAGCCGAGGACGGTGGAGAACCGGACGAAGACCTCGGTCTCCATGCCCTCGCCGAGGAAGGCGGCCTTGGTGACACCGGCCGCGTTGCCGTAGCCGCGGAACACCCCGTGGGCGGCGGCGCCGCGCGCGTGGACGACCCGCTCCGGGATCCGCTCGTGGTCGAAATGGGTGATCTTCTCCCGCAGGTGGTGGTCCTGGAGGAGGACGGGCCCGCGCGGACCCGCCTTGAGCGAGTGATCGGTGTCGTACAACCGGTCGCCCTGGGCGGTGGTCAGCCACTCGCCCTGCTGCGCGGACGCCGCCCGATCATCACGCGAAGGTGTACCGGTGGGGCTCACAGGTTTGGGACCGGTCTGATCGGCCTTCGGCGGCAGCGGCACCCGCGGTTCGGTCGGCTCGGCCACCGTCGGCGACTCGGAACCGGGCTTTCCCGGCACGCCCTCCTCGGGCCCCTGTCCCCCCGTGACCGTGTCCTTCAGCTTCTCCACCGCGGCCTTCACGGGGTGGTCGCCTTCCATGTCATCTCCTCTGCTGCGATGTGTTGCGTACGGGACGCCTGAGAAGCCAGGACGCCACTGTCGAAGCGGAGTACCCGCATTTGACCGTTCCGCACCGATCAGTGCTGCCAAATGCGCAGAAGCGTAGGTGGCGCGGGTGGAGGCCGCTTCGGTTCACCGTCCGGCACCCGGCACGCAGCGGTGGCCGGAAGCAGCCGATGGCCCACAGATGTGTGAGCGGGCCTGTGCCCACCCCCGAAGGCGGGGTACTCGGCGGCCTCACACGCCG
This sequence comes from Streptomyces venezuelae, assembly GCF_008642355.1. Lineage (NCBI taxonomy): Bacteria > Bacillati > Actinomycetota > Actinomycetes > Kitasatosporales > Streptomycetaceae > Streptomyces > Streptomyces venezuelae. The sequence continues at coordinate 516,380 of NZ_CP029193.1, read as the reverse complement.
ACCCTGTTCCAAGGAGGCATCCCGATGACTTTCAATCCGCTCGAACAGCGGGGCATCCCGCTGGACCGCCAGCTGCGCAGTTGGCGGGAGCTCGACGTCGCCCCCATCGACCCGGACCACTGCGACCCGTACACCCGCTGCCGCATCATCGCGATGAACGGCATCGAGGTCGAAGCGATCATGTTCAGCCACCAGCTGGCGCGGAACACGGTCGACCCGGAGGTGAAGCGGCTGCTGGCCCGGACCCGCTACATCGAGGCGCAGCAGCAGAAGGCCGTGAACTGGCTGCTGCCGGGGGTGTCGTCGGTGCTGGAGACGACGATCGCCTACGAACAGGTCGCGGTGGACCTGACCGCCTGGGTGGCCCGGATGGAGCCGGACCCGTACCTGAAGCAGGCGTATCAGTTCGGGGTGCTCGAGGACTTCGACCACCTGTACCGGTACGCGAACCTGTACGAGATGATCGAGCACCGCAAGGCGGAGTCGATCGTCGACGGCCTGACCGAGGTCATGCCCGGCCGGCCCACCCGGTTCCACCACCGTGACCCGGTCGACAACGTGCGCGATCCGTACGCCAAGGACGAGACGAATCCGCTGTCGAAGCTGCACGCGTTGACGATCATGTCGGCGGAGCAGCAGACGATGAACTTCTACATGAACACCGGCCCCACCTACATGGAGCCCATCGCCCGGCAGCTGTACCAGGAGATCGGACTCATCGAGGAGGAGCACGTCACCCACTACGAGTCACTCGTCGACCCGGGGGAGACGTGGTGGGAGCAGTTGGTCAACCACGAGTACAACGAGTGCTACCTGTACCACTCCTTCATGGAGCAGGAGAGCGACCCGCGGGTGAAGGCCATCTGGGAGCTGCACCTGAACATGGAGCTGGAGCATCTGCACGTCGCCTGCGACCTGATGCGCAAGCACGACGGCCGCGACCCCGCCTCGGTGCTGGCGCCCGAGCTGCCCGATGTGCTCACCTTCGAGCCGAACAAGGGCTACGTGCGGGAGCTGCTCGACACCCAGATGGACCTGACCACACTCGGCGCGGGCTACGTGCGCGAGGCCCACGAGCGGTTCGAGAAGATGCAGGAGCAGATCCACGGCGGCGAGGCACCCCCGAGCGACCGGGTGATGGTGGAACACGACGCCATGTTCGGCCGCGAGTACCGCCTGCAGACCGAGGGCGACCACCCCGACCCCACCCAGCGCGAGAAGTGAGGCGGCCATGTCCACTCCCCGGACCCCACAGGCCGGCGACGACCGGTCCCAGGACACCGACGTCGTGTCGCTGCTCATGCGTCGGCACGGTGACATCCGCAATCTCTTCGACGAGGTCGAGGCGTCGAGCGGTGCGGAGCGCCGGGCGGCCTTCCGCCACCTGGTGCGGCTGCTCGCCGTGCACGAGACGGCGGAGGAAGAGGTCGTGCACCCCTTCTCGCGGCGGGCGCTGACCGGTGGCGAGCAGGTGGTCGAGGACCGCCTGGCGGAGGAGCGGGCGGCCAAGGAGACGCTGGCCGCCCTGGACGACATCGACACCGACGACCCCAAGTTCATGCCGCAGCTGCTGAAGCTGCGCAAAGACGTGCAGGAACACGCGCGCGCGGAGGAACGCTACGAGTTCTCCCACATCCGCCGCAGCACCGACGTCACCAACCTGGCCGCCATGGCCAAGGCCGTGAAGGCCGCCGAGGCCATGGCCCCCACCCGCCCCCACCCGGGCGTGGAGTCCGGCGCGGCCAACCTGGCTCTCGGCCCCGTAGCCGCCCTGATGGACCGCACCAAGGACGCCGTCCGCAAGGCGATGAACGAGGACGGCTGACAGGACCTCGGCGCCGACGCTGCTCAGGCGGTGAGGGAGGGGTCCGTCGGTGCCAGAGAGGCGCGACGGGGCGCCCGGGACCGGCCGGCCGCCGCCAGTATCTCGTCGGCGGCCGCGATCGCGCTGGTGATGGAGCGGGTCCCGGTCACCGCGCACAGCGCGTGGGTCACGTCCGCCAGCTCCCGCTGCCAGGCGGGCACGGGCTTCTCCGCGAGGGCGATGCGCGCGTTCGCGTAGCGGGTCAGCAAGCTCCTCACGTGGCGCGGTTCCGGCTTCAGCACGACCACAGGCTCCTCTCCAGGCGCTAGTCAGTGGCCTACGGCTTCCCCGAAAACGCGCGTTCATGCAGTCGATGCTCACACAGCTGGCACGCGACGCGGCCTGCATCCGCAGCCACCGCACCCACCAGCGCTGCGCGCGCCGAGTGTTGATGACCGCGGACCGCATGCACAGCGAACGCTTCGACCTCACCCAGAAGTTCCTCGCCCAGATGCTCGCCGTGCGCAGGTCCTCGGTGAGCGAGGTCGCGGGCGCGCTGGCCGCGGAAGGCTGCATCCAGTACGGCCGCGGCACGATCACCATCCTGGACCGCGTCTGCCTGCAGGCCCACGCCGGCAGCTGCTACCAGGTCATCCGCGAAACCCTCGACACGGTTCTGCCTCGGCACAAGGACCCTGATTGAGCAGGGTCCATGCGTCGATGTCCGCGTAGCGCCGTGGCCCCGGGTGGCCGCGCACCGTGCTGCCGACCAGGTGGAGGCGATCGGTCTGCCAACGGCGTCCGGTGAAGCCGTCGAGCCAGGCGGCCGCGGCCGCTACGGACGTGGTGTCGTAGCGGCGGGCTCGGGCCAGCGTGAGGTGGGGGCGCAGCGAACGTTCGGGGAAGACGACGTCACAGCCCCTGACCCGTGCACGTACCGCCTCGGCCAGCTCATGCAGTCCTTCGAGCTCGCCCTCGACGCCGCTCCACAGCACTCGCTCGTCGAAGTGCCCGCCACCGACCAGCGACAGTTCGAGAGAGTGGCGAGCGGCCGCCAGATCGGCGAGGGGCGAGCGAAGCCGCTGGACGACCCGCACCGGCAGCTCACCGAGGAAGGCCAGGGTGATGTGCCAGTCCTCGATACGGTTCCAGCGCAGGTCCGGATGGGCGGCGTAGGCCGGTTCCAGCGCACGCGCCAGCTCGTTCTTCGCGTCGTCGGGCGGAGCGAGCGCGATGAAGGCGTGCTGGGTGGCGGTCCGGGGCGGTTGGGTCACGCTTGTCTTCTTACCTCATGAGGCCCACGGAGCCGAAGCCCGGCTCCGACTGCCCGCCGCGGACGTCCGAGGCGCACCCGCGCCCGGCGCATTCATGAACTGTTCGCATTACGTACGTCGACCATCGTTCAACGGATCATTTCCGGCCAACATCCAGTCAAAATGCTGACATGTACCTGGTTGAAATGACACGCTCCCGGGCAACACGCTGCACGTACAGCACCAAGCTGCACGCCCGCATCGCGTCTTTTTCTGCTCCGGGCGGCCCTCCATGCCTCCCGGGCCCCCACAGATGGAGCTCGCGTGACCTCTCACATATTCCGTAAGCGTTCTACGCTCGCGATCGCCACCGCCGTCGCGGCCGGAGCGCTGCTCAGCGCCGGACTGACCACCGGCGCCTCCGCCCAGCCGGACAACGACACCGAGCCGTCCGGCTCGCCCGTCGCCCTCTCGGCTTCGGCCCGCGCGGACCTCCTCCAGGACGCGAACGCCGAGAGATCGGCGACCGCCGACGACATCGGCCTCGGCGCCAAGGAGAAGCTGGTCGTCCGTGACGTCGTCAAGGACGCCGACGGCACCACGCACACCCGCTACGAGCGCACCTACGACGGCCTGCCCGTCCTCGGCGGCGACCTCGTCGTGCACACCGCCAAGAGCGGCAAGGTGAAGAGCGTCACCAAGGCGACCGAGGCCACCGTCAAGGTCGCCTCCACGGACGCGAAGCTCGGCAAGTCCTCCGTCGCCAAGGCGGCGGAGTCGACCGCCGCGAAGGCGAAGACCGCCGAGGCCGACGCGCAGTCGCCGCGCAAGGTGATCTGGGCAGCCTCCGGCAAGCCCGTCCTCGCGTACGAGACCGTCGTCACCGGCGTGCAGAAGGACGGCACCCCCAGCAGGCTCCACGTCATCACGGACGCCGCGACCGGCAAGAAGCTGTACCAGTACCAGGCCATCGAGAACGGCAAGGGCAACAGCCAGTACAGCGGCAAGGTCACGGTCGGCTCCAAGAAGGTCGGGAGCAGCTACGAGCTGACCGACAAGGCGCGCGGCAACCACCGCACCTATGACCTGAAGCACGCGGAGAGCGGCACCGGCAAGCTCTTCAAGGACGCCAACGACGTCTGGGGCAACGGCAAGCCCTCGAACGCGCAGACCGCAGCCGTCGACGCCGCCTACGGTGCCCAGCTCACCTGGGACTACTACAAGTCCGTCCACGGCCGTAAGGGCATCAACGGCGACGGCAAGGGCGCGACCTCCCGCGTCCACTACGGCAACGGCTATGTGAACGCGTTCTGGGACGACAGCTGCTTCTGCATGACGTACGGCGACGGCGAGGGCAACAAGAAGCCCCTCACCTCGATCGACGTCGCGGCCCACGAGATGACGCATGGCGTCACCTCGGCGACCGGCAACATGGAGTACAGCGGTGAATCCGGCGGCCTGAACGAGGCCACCTCCGACATCTTCGCCACCGCCGTGGAGTTCAAGGCCAAGAACCCCAAGGACGTCGGCGACTACCTCATCGGCGAGAAGATCGACATCAACGGCGACGGCTCCCCGCTCCGTTACATGGACAAGCCGTCCAAGGACGGCGGCTCCCTGGACAAGTGGAGCGCCAACGCCGGGAACGTCGACGTCCACTACTCCTCGGGCATCGCCAACCACTTCTTCTACCTGCTGTCCGAGGGCAGCGGCAAGAAGCGGATCAACGGCGTCAACTACAACTCGCCGACCGCCGACGGATCCAAGGTCCTCGGCATCGGCCGCGGCAAGGCCGAGAAGATCTGGTACAAGGCCCTGACGACATACTTCACGTCGACCACCAACTACAAGGCGGCCCGTAAGGGCACGCTGAGCGCCGCGAAGGACCTCTACGGCGCGAACTCCACCGAGTACAAGCGCGTGGCTGCCGCCTGGAAGGGCGTCAACGTCAAGTAACCCCAGTCGGTCACGCAAGGGGCGGCGTCCGAAACGGGCGCCGCCCCCGTACTTGAGGCTCTAGAGGAACGCCAAGTTCTTGGGGCTGCTAGAAGAACCCGAGTTTCCTGGGGCTGTAGGAACAGAGAATGTTCTTCGTCTGCTGGTAGTGCTCCAGCATCATCTTGTGGGTCTCCCGGCCGATGCCGGACTGCTTGTACCCGCCGAACGCCGCATGCGCCGGATACGCGTGGTAGCAGTTCGTCCAGACGCGGCCCGCCTGGATCGCCCGGCCCGCCCGGTACGCCGTGTTGATGTCACGCGTCCACACTCCGGCCCCCAGGCCGTACAGCGTGTCGTTGGCGATCTCGATGGCCTCGTCGAAGTCGGCGAACGACGCGACCGACACCACCGGGCCGAAGATCTCCTCCTGGAAGATCCGCATGCGGTTGTCGCCCTCGAAGATCGTCGGCTGCACGTAGTACCCACCCGCCAGCTCGCCGTCGTACTCCACACGCTGGCCGCCCGTCAGTACCTTGGCGCCCTCCTGCTGCCCGATGTCCAGGTAGGAGAGGATCTTCTCCAGCTGGTCGTTGGACGCCTGCGCGCCGATCATGGTGTCGGTGTCGAGCGGATGTCCGGCCCTGATCTGTTCGGTACGGGCGACGGCCGCTTCGAGGAACTCGCTGTACTGGCCGCGCTGCACCAGCGCCCTCGACGGACAGGTGCACACCTCGCCCTGGTTGAGCGCGAACATCGTGAAGCCCTCGAGCGCCTTGTCCCGGAAGTCGTCGTTCGCGGCCCACACGTCGTCGAAGAAGATGTTCGGCGACTTGCCGCCCAGCTCCAACGTCACCGGCTTGATGTTCTCCGAGGCGTACTGCATGATCAACCGCCCCGTCGTGGTCTCCCCGGTGAAGGCGACCTTGGCGACACGAGGACTGGACGCCAGCGGCTTGCCGGCCTCCACGCCGAACCCGTTGACGATGTTGACGACCCCGGCCGGCAGCAGATCGGCGACCAGACTCATCCAGTAGTGAATGGACGCAGGGGTCTGTTCGGCGGGCTTGAGGACGACGGCGTTGCCCGCGGCGAGCGCGGGCGCCAGCTTCCACGTGGCCATCAGGATCGGGAAGTTCCACGGGATGATCTGCGCGACGACGCCGAGCGGCTCGTGGAAGTGGTACGCGATGGTGTCCTCGTCGACCTCGCTCAGCGACCCCTCCTGCGCACGGATGACACCCGCGAAGTATCGGAAGTGGTCGATGGCGAGCGGGATGTCGGCGGCCAGAGTCTCGCGGACCGGCTTGCCGTTCTCCCAGCTCTCGGCCACAGCCAGCTGTTCGAGGTTCGCCTCCATCCGGTCGGCGATCTTCAACAGCACGTCGGCGCGCCCGGTGACCGAGGTACGTCCCCACGCGGGCGCGGCCGCGTGCGCCGCGTCGAGGGCGCGCTCGACGTCCTCCGCCGTACCCCTCGCCACCTCGGTGAAGGGCCGGCCGTTCACCGGACTCGGGTTCTCGAAGTACTGACCACGAGCGGGCGCCACATACTCGCCGCCGATGAAGTGGTCGTAGCGCGACTGGTAGGAGACGATCGCGCCCTCGGTGCCGGGCGCTGCGTAACGGGTCATCTTCGGCTGGCCTCCCGGGGAACGCCGCCCGCCGTCGGGCAGCTCTCGTCCGGAGGCTAGGGGCGCCGAGGTTGCATCGACGTTGCGTTCCACTCCTCGACGCGCCCGACGGTCCGGCCGGCTACGCCGGCCCCGCCCTCAGGCATGTTCGTACACGTACTGCTACGTCAGTTCCGCGTCCAGCTCGTTCAGGCGGGCCAGCACGGAAGCCGTCGGACGCAGCCCGGCCAGCGCCCGCCACACCGCGAAATCTTCCTCGCCCCACGGAGCGTGTGCCCAGTCCGCGAGCAGGTCGGGGTCACCGCGCTCGATGAGTGCCGCTCGCACTTGGTCCGCGACCCTGCGACGGAGCCGCACGAGAGCGGGAGCCCGGGACTGCGGCAGCAACGGCCCCGCGTACGCTGCCGCGGCCGCCGCCACCGCCCCCGCGCCCAGGCGACGTTCCACCGCCTCGACATCGCACTCGACGGGCACCGCCAGCCGATACGGCCGCGACCGCAGCAACTCCGCCCCCAGCACCCGCCGCAGCCGCGCCATCTCGGCCCGCAACGTCACCTGCGACACCGACTCGTCCTCGTACAACGCCCACAGCAACTCGTCCCCCGACAACCCCTCCGGGTGCCGAGCCAGCAGCACGACGATCTCGCTGTGCCTCCGGCTGAGCCGCACCTTGCGGCCCCTCATGATCAACAACGCCTCGTCCCGCCCGAGCGCTGCCAGCTCGACCTTCTCGTCCGACACCTTCGGCGGCGCCAGCAGCGCCAGTTGCGCCTCCCCGGCCCGCGCGACCGCCTGCACGAAGGCGAGACTGTGCGGGTGTGCGAGGCCGTCGCCGCCGGTGATGTCGACCGCGCCGATCAGCCGACCGGTTCGGGGATCGTGCACGGGAGCCGCCGCACACGTCCACGGCTGCACCCGGCGCGTGTAGTGCTCGGTGGCGAAGACCTGCACCGGACGGCCCACGGCGACCGCTGTCCCCGGCGCGTTCGTCCCCATGGCGGACTCCGCCCACCGCGCACCCGGCACGAAGTTCATCCGTCCCGCCCGTCGCCGCGTCACCGCATGACCCTCGACCCACAAGAGCCTTCCCTGCGCATCGCACACGGCGAGCAGATGTTCCCCGTCCGCGGCGAAGGTGCCCATCAACTCACGGAACAACGGCATCACCCGTGCCAGCGGATGCTCCGACCGGTACGCGCCGAGGTCGTCGTCGGTCAGCTCCACCGCCGCGCCGGTGCACTCCGGACTCACCCGCGCCCTCGCCGACCTCTGCCACGAGTCGGCCACCACCGAACGCACCGGACGGCTGATCGTCCCCGCGTCGGTGAACCGCTCGTGGGCCCTGCGCACGACCCGCACCCGCTCCGCGGGATCCACACCGGGCTCCAGGGCCACCCACGGATCGGACAACTCTGCCTCCCAGGACGGCGATGCGGTGTTGTCATCGTCGCCCCGGAGACGGGAGCCGACAAGGACGCGCGTCGACTCAGGCGAAGTTGACGAGACGCAGGTAGCGCGACCAGTCCCAGTACGGGCCGGGATCCGTGTGGTCCGAACCGGGGACCTCATGGTGGCCGATGATGTGTTCGCGGTCCTTCGGGATGTCGTACGTGGAGCAGATGGCGGCGGTCAGCGCGGCGGACTGCTCGTACATGGCGTGGGTGAAATATTCGGGTTTGTCGACCCACCCTTCATGCTCGATCCCGATGCTTCGTGTGTTGTAGGTCCAGTTCCCTGCGTGCCACCCGACGTTGCGCTCACGGACGCACTGGGCGATGTGTCCGTCCCTGGAGCGCACGACGTAGTGGGCGGAGACCTTCTTCGCCGGGTTCTGGAAGATGGCGAGCGTGTCGGCGTACGTCTCCTGAGTGACGTGAATGACCACGTAGTCGATGGGATAGGTGGTGGGGCGGTTGGCGGCCGTGTAGTTGGAGGTGCTGGCCGGGACCCATTCGGCCAGGGGGTAGTCGACCGCGCGGGCCTGGGCGGCGGCGTGGGTGGCGGGCAGGAGTGCGGCGGGTACGACGGCTGCGACGGCACCTTGCAGCAGCCGGCGTCGACTGGGGAAGCGTCTCACTCGATCCATGACTGGCCTGCCTCTCGGTGGGGAGTGGGGGAGGAGGGAGAACGATGGCTGGACTGGCGCTGAGCTCTATGCGGGCCGTGGGTCCGTGCCTCGCGGCAGCGAGACCGCCGTCTCACGCAACCGCGCGTGCAGCCCACGGTGCGTCTCACGCGCGGGCAGCCACTCCTTACGGATCTTGGCGACACACGTGTAGTTGGTGTCGCAGACGTTGGCGAGCGGGGATTCGACGGTCTGCGTCGCGAACTGATACGCGTCCAGTTCACTGAACCCGTAGTCACGCACCAGCCACTGCACCAGGTCGAGTTGAGATATTCGAAACGCGTCCTCCAGCGGGCGCGCAGACCCGGTCGAGATGATGTGCGTGTCGGACTCGATGCGCGGCCAGGGTGTGGAGATCCCCTTGAGCAGCTCGACGATCACCACGGTGTTCATGGCGCACTCGACGGCTACTCCACAGGTCTCTCCCTCACCCTGCCGCGCGTGCCCGTCGCCCAGGCTCAGTAGGGCGCCCTCGACATTCACGCCCAGGTAGCAGGTGACCCCGGCGCGCATCTCGGGCGTGTCCATGTTGCCGCCGTGGGCGTCCGGCACGAGCGCCGAGCGCACCTCGAGGTTCGCGGGCGCGACGCCGACCGTCCCGTGCATGGGATCCATGGGCAGCTCGACCGCGAAGTCGCTGTCCCGCGCGCTGAACCGTGCGGTGCGGCGGGCCCGGTCCAGCTCCCAGATCCACACGGCTTCGGGCAGGGGCGCCTGCAGCGAAGCGGTGGAGTGTGTGGACGTGAGGGCGCCGAACAGGGGGACGGTGGTGGAGGCCGCCCAGTCGCGGGCGGGTTCCATCGACACGAAGTGCACGGCGACGGTGTCGCCCGGCTCCGCTCCTTCCACATGAAACGGACCGGTCTGCGGATTCAGGAACGGAAACTCGCAGACCTCGGAGACGAGGTCCTTCTCCGAGCGGACGTTCCCGGCGAAGCAGTCCTCCGTGAACAGGTCGAGGACCGTGCCGGGGGCGATGCGCGCCACGGGAGGTGCACCGCCGAACGTCCAGGCGTACTCGCCCGGCTCGGGTCGAACTGTCAGGATCTGAGCATCATTCATCGCTGCACCGCTCCACTCTGGCCGGATGGGCCGTCGGTCCGACCGGGGTGGGCCGTGCGACTCACTCGGGTCCCGATCCGCGAAGCCGCCCCGACCGTGACGTGTTGTCGCCGCTGTGGGGCCTCGCCGTGAATTACGTTACGGCGGCCGCTGGTTGAGGTGGAAGGGCCCGCGTCGGATCTGTGCACAGCAGCGTGATTGTGGATATCTCGACCACTCGTTCGGGGGAGCAGTCCGCCGGGCGATTCCGCGCGCATGCTCGACGTACCGCCGGGCCTGCCAAACCGGTCGCGGCTCTGTGGCTCGTCCGTTGACCGAGGCGGCCCGGCCACTCTCTATGTCCGCTGAGCTGCGTGAGCCCCATCGGTGGACGTCGCCTCGCCGACGCCGACGCCGGCCGGATCGTCCAACACCGCCCGCGCCACCGAGTGCGCGGCCCCCAGCAGCGGCCCGTCCGAACCGAACCGGGACACCCTCACCCCACACGACCGGCCCGCCGTGCGTTCCGACAACTCCCGCTCGAGCGCGGGCAGCAGCCACGGTGCGAGCCGCGACAGCGCACCGCCCAGCACGATGGCCCGCGGATCCACCAGATTCACCGCGCCGGTGAGAGCGATCCCCAGAGCCGTCCCGGCGTCGCTGAGGGCTCGCCGCACCGTTTCGTCACCCGCGGCGGCGCGCTCGGCAAGCACTTCACTCCGTTCTTCACCCAGGTCACCGAAGTTGCTCGGGCTCCCTGAGTCACCCTCGCCCAGGCCGCCACTGTCGCCCCGACCGTTACCGTTGGCCCGGCGGCCACTGTCTCCCCGGCCGCCACCACCATCAGCGCCCCCCGAGCCGTCCACGCCCCTCGCCCCCAGCCCCGCGGCACGCAGCACCGCGCCCTCACCCGCGTACTGCTCCAGACAGCCGCGCCCTCCGCAGGGACAGGCAGGACCGTCGGGGTGGACGGGCACATGTCCCAACTCGCCGGCGAACCCGCGCGTCCCCCGCAACAGCCGTCCATCGACGACGAGTGCCGCACCGATGCCGATCTCCGCCGACACATGGAGGAAGTCCTCGGGCGATTCCTCGCCGAGCCACAGTTCGGCGAGCGCCCCGAAGTTGGCCTCGTTGTCCACCGTGAGCGGCAGATCGCCGGGCAGCAGTCGGCTCAGGTCGACGTCGTGCCAGCCGAGGTTGGGCGCGCGCACGACTGTCCGGCTGTCGCGAGCGACCAGTCCGGGCACGGCCACCGCGAGCCCCTCGGGTGTCAGCCCTTGCCGCCGCGCCTCGACGCACACCCGCCGCACCAGGGCGGAGAGATCCTTCCATACGGGTGCGGGGGAGCGGCCACGGTTGGCGGACCGTCGCTCGGCGCGTGCGCGGACCTCACCCCGCAGATCGACCGCGCACACCGCCAGATGGTCGACTCCCACCTCGGCACCGATGCCGACGGGGCCCGTCGCACTGATCGCGAGAGCGGATCCCGGGCGCCCCACCCGTCCGGGCCGCTCGGGACCCAGCTCGTCCAGCAGCCCCGACCGGATCAGTTCGTCCACCAATGTGGACACCGCGGCCCGTGTGAGTCCGATGCGGGAGGCCACCGCCGCACGGGACAGGGGGCCGTGCGAGGCCACCGCGTGCATCACGCGGGACAGATTGCGGCGGCGCATCCCCTGCTGCGTGTCGGGCAGCCGTGCACCGGACGATCCCCGGCGCTGGTCGTGCAGCGGTGCGGTCATGCCTCGATCAGTCCTCATTCCCCGTGGGGCGCCCTGTCCAGGAGCGGCGCCGCGTCGGAGAGTACCCCGGAGATCCTGGACAGCGCCGCCTCGTCGCGTTCCACGGGGTCGAGCACGGGCCCCCGAGCCGTGTCCCAACGCCGCGCGATGGCGCTCGGGTCCTCCTCGGTCAGCAGGCCCGCCGCCTGAGCCGCGGCCCCGAGTGCCACCAGTTCCTGTGCTTCCGGGATCTGCACGGGGCGTCCGGAGAGGCGCTGCACGGTGTGCTGCCAGGCCGTGCCGCGCGCGCCGCCTCCGATGAGCAACAGCGGGGTCGACCGGTCGGCGTCGGCGTCCAGAACCAGGTCGAGGGCGCCGAGCAGTGAGTGCACGGCCCCGTCGTACGCGGCCTGGAGGAGCTGACCGGGCGTCGTGTCGTGCCGGAGGCCGTGCAGGACACCCGAGGAGTGGGGCAGATCCGGAGTGCGCTCGCCGTCCAAGTAGGGCAGGAGGGTGACCGAGCCACCCGGGTCCACCGCCTCACGACTCAGGTGGAGCAGTTCGGCGACTCGGTCGACGGCCTGGGTGCAATTCAGGGTGCAGGCGAGCGGCAACCATGCGCCACGCGCGTCGGCGAAGCCCGCCACAGTACCCGTCGGGTCGGCCGGACGGCGCTCCGAGACGGCGTACACCGTGCCCGACGTGCCGAGGCTCAGCACTGGTGTCCCGGGGCGCAACCCGAGCCCCAGTGCTGCCGCCGCGTTGTCGCCGGTGCCGGGGGCGACCAGCGTGCCCTTGGAGAAGGGCAGTCCACCGCCGCCCCGGACCGTACCGACGGTCTCTCCCGGCCGTGCCACGCGGGGCAGCAGTGCGGGGTCGAGTCCCACCATGTCGAGAATGCCCTCGTCGTACCGCTCCGGCCCCGACGCCCACCAGCCCGTTCCGGAGGCGTCGCCGCGGTCGGTCGTGGCGAGGCCGGTCAGCCGCTCCGTGAGGTAGTCGTGGGGCAGCCGAACGGCAGTGGTGGCGCGGGCCGAGGCGGGCTCGTGCTCGGTGAGCCAGGCCCACTTCGTCACGGTGAAGGAGGGGCCGGGAACACTGCCCACCCGATCGGCCCACACCTTGGCCCCGCCGAGGCGCTGCACGAGGCTCCGTGCCTGTGGGGCCGACCGCACGTCGTTCCAGAGCAGTGCCGGGCGCACCGGGCTGCCGTCCTTGCCGAGGGTGACGAGTCCGTGCTGCTGCCCGCCGATGGATACGGCGGAGGCCTCGCGAGCCGCCTGCCCGCACTGTTCCAGGGCCGTGCACAGGGCGTCCCACCATTCCTGTGGGTCGCTTTCGCGGCGTTCGCCTGTGCTGACGCGGTGCCGTGCCTGCCCGCGCGCGACCACCCGGCCGGTGGGCGCGTCGACGACCAGGACCTTGGTGGACTGCGTGGAGCTGTCCACCCCGACGACAAAGGGTCCCTGAGCGGTGGGCGCTGACGACATCACGGTCTCCGTTTCTGCGGCTGTCCCCGGGTGCGCTCCGGAGTTCACTCCTCGACCTTCCCAGCAGCGCCCTCGGATACTAATTTGTAAAGTGCCATGACGAAATAGGCGAGGGAGCCGCACATGAACTATCAGCCCACCCCTGAGGACAAGTTCAGCTTCGGCCTGTGGACGGTCGGCTGGCAGGGCAGGGATCCGTTCGGAGACGCCACCCGGGCCGCGCTGGATCCCGCCGATTCGGTGCGTCACCTCGCCGAACTGGGCGCCTACGGAGTGACCTTCCACGACGACGACCTCATCCCCTTCGGGTCCTCCGACTCGGAACGGGAGGGACACGTCAAGCGGTTCCGGCAGGCGCTGGACGCCACCGGGCTCGTCGTGCCGATGGCCACCACGAACCTCTTCACCCATCCCGTCTTCAAGGACGGCGGGTTCACCGCCAACGACCGCGACGTGCGGCGTTACGCGCTGCGGAAGACGATGCGCAACATCGACCTCGCGGCGGAGCTGGGCGCCCACACCTATGTGGCGTGGGGCGGCAGGGAGGGTGCGGAATCCGGCGCCGCGAAGGACGTGACCGTCGCCCTCGACCGCATGAAGGAGGCCTTCGACCTGCTCGGCGAGTACGTGACCACACAGGGCTACGCATTGCGTTTCGCCATCGAGCCGAAGCCCAACGAGCCGCGGGGCGACATCCTGTTGCCCACCGTCGGCCACGCCCTTGCGTTCATCGAACGCCTGGAGCACCCGGAACTCTACGGCGTCAATCCGGAGGTGGGGCACGAGCAGATGGCGGGCCTCAACTTCCCGCACTCCATCGCTCAGGCGCTGTGGTCGGGCAAGCTCTTCCACATCGACCTCAACGGACAGACCGGCATCAAGTACGACCAGGATCTGCGGTTCGGGGCCGGTGATCTGCGCAGCGCCTTCTGGCTGGTGGACCTCTTGGAGAGGGGAGGGTACGACGGCCCCAGGCACTTCGACTTCAAGCCGCCGCGCACGGAGGACTTCGAGGGGGTGTGGGCCTCGGCCGCGGGCTGTATGCGCAATTACCTGATTCTGCGTGAGCGCGCGGCCGCGTTCCGGGCCGATCCCGAAGTACGTGAGGCGCTGCGTGTCGCTCGCCTGGACGAGCTGGCCGTTCCCACGGCCGAGGACGGGCTTTCGGGTCTGCTCGCCGACAGGAGCGCCTACGAGGCGTTCGACGTCGAGGAGGCCGCAGCGCGCGGCATGGCCTTCGAGCGGCTCGACCAGCTGGCCATGGACCACCTGTTGGCTGCCCGGAGCTGATCCGCCGGCCCGCGCTCGGGCAACTCGCGCAGGGGTCTCGCCATATGACCGGTACGAGGCGACTCTGGTGGGTATGGCCATGCCGCCCGTACCGCCGCAGCCGCCTCCGCCGCCCAGTGCTCCTCCGCCCGGAGGGGGTGGGTTCGGCCCGCCGCCGGGAGGCGGGTACGGGCCGCCCCCGGGGGCCGGGGGCTGGCCACCGCCACCTCAAGGAGGACCGCCGGGGCGGCGCAACGGCCTTTTCGCCCTGCTTGCGATCATCCTGGCTCTTGGAGCTGTCGCCGTGGTGGTTCTGCTGGTCATGAACGACGACGGCGACGGCGAGAAGGAACCCGCCGAGTCCGACAGCAGTACAACGCGCGAACCCACGCCCTCCTTGAGCATCCCGTCCCGCATTCCGAGCGAGCTGCCCACAGGCCTGCCCAGCGGCGTCCCTTCGCTGCCGACCGACTTCCCGACCCTGCCCACCACTTTCCCGACCCTGCCGACCGATTTCCCGAGCGACCTCGACCCGGCCGTACCCTCGCCCGCGGATGACCAGGTCCCGTACTACCTCCTCAAGAAGGGCGACTGTTTCGACGTCGACAGCAGTCGGCCCGGACAGGCCGCGAAGAGGTCGTGCAACGAACCGCACGATGCCGAAGTCGTCAAGTTCGCCGAGCTGAGGGGTGCCTACACGACGGACGCAGCTCTGAAGAAGGCGGCGGCCGCCCTCTGCGAAGGGCCCCTGGAGCGCAAGGCGCGCGGCCAGCCGTCCGGGACAGTGCGCGGGACGCTCGTGCAGTACCCGGATGCCACGGGCTACAAGGTGGGCATCGACAACGTCGCGTGCAGTCTGGCGGGGGACAGCGGCCCGGGCAGGCACAAGCTCACCAAACCGCTGTCCTGACCAAGTCAGTACCGCCGGGGGAGCCGTACGTATGTCACCGTCGTCTCCGTGCCGCTGTCCACCAGCCGGCCGTCCTTGTCGAACGCCTCCGGGCCGTCGCTCATTCCGAAGTCGTTGTCGTTGATGAGGGCCAGCGTGCGACTGTCGACCCGGGCGATGCCTTCGATCTTGCCGGGCACGCCGTCGACCGTGTTCAGATCGACCACCAGGCGCTTTTCGAGGACAGGCACGCCGAAGGAGGCGGGTTCGTCGAGCTGCTCCAAGGCGGGCCGCGTCGTGCTCCTGTCCCACTTGCCGCCCAGGATGTTCGCGCCCCGACCCAGCGTGACGGCATGGAGGCGTGCGGCTTTGTCGGTGCGCTCCTGGACGAGGAGCTTGTCGCGTCCTGTGGCGACGACGGAGGAGATCTTCAGTTCCGACGTGTCGTTCTCACCGGGATCGACGAGGCCCACGGGATCGAATCGGTAGGCGTACTCGGCGGTGACGGCCTGCTTCCGCGGTGAGAAGCGCAACAACCGTGCAGTGCGCGAGCCCTCGCCCGCATCCTCGTCCGGCAGGGAGAGCGGACTCTGCACGGCCATCACCAGATCCCCGCCGGGGAGTTGGGCGAGCCCTTCGAATCCTCGGTTCGTCTCGCGGTGCAGAAGGACGCCTGGCAGCGTCTCGGACACGGGGTAATCGGCGCCACGCAGCTTCAGCCCGCGCGGGACGTACCGCTTGATGACCTTCCCGCGCGCGGAGACGTGGACCAGGGACGGCCCGTACTCGTCGACCAGCCAGAAGGTGCCGTCCGGGGCACGCACGAGCCCTTCGGTGTCCAAGCCGTTCGGGTCGTACGACACGGGATTCTTCGCGTCGTACGAGTACGGCGCCTCGTCGCGCCCTTCCTGGTTGGGCAATCCGGTGACGGGCTTCCCGGAGGAGGTCGTCAGCGGGAGCGCGGAGACGACCTTCGTCCGGTCCCCACGGACCCGGATCTTCACGATCGCAGGGTCGAAACCGGGGACCGGGAAGGTGCGGCGCTTCTTGCCGTCGACCTTGATCTGGCCGTTGGGCCCCCGGTCGGTCACCGCCCAGAACTCGCCCTTGCGGCCCGCCGGGTACAGATCGCTGCCGATGCCGCCGAGGTCGACACCACGGTCGTCCTTGACGGTGCCCGGCAGCAACGTGTTGCTGAAGGTGCCGAGCGGAATGTCGCCGAGAGTCGCGGCAGTGGTCACGCGCGCCCCGCCCTGCCCGCCGCCCGGTCGGCCCGTCGCGGTGCCTGCCACCGTCAGGGCGGCGACCACGGCGAGCGGCAGACCGATGGCTATGGAACGACGGACACGGCCCTTACGGGCGGCGTGCGGGGACATCAGGGCCTCCTGAGGCACAGGGTTTGTGACAGCGGTCAGACTTCGCCGCCATCACGAACCCGAGGGGGCCCTTGGGTGAACACAGAGGGACGTGCCGACGGCGCCTCCTAGAGGAGAGCGCGCCGTGTCCGCACAGGGCGCGTCACTCGCTTCCTTCGGCGACGGCCAGCGCCGTCGCCGGGTCCTGGGTCGCGGGCCCCGCAGGAGCCCAACGGCCGCTTTCCTTGCGGTAGGGCCACCAGCGGCCGTCGCGGCCGTGGCGCAGCTGCACATCGGTACCGACCACGGTCCAGCGGTTGTGCGTGACGCGAAGCCGGGGCCTTTCGTCCTCTTCCCAGGCGGCGTCCAGTGCGGCACGCGCGCGTGCCAGCGCTTCGTCTTCGGGCGTCCACGTCTCTTCGAGGATATGGAGGGCGGCCCGACCTCCGTACCTCCAGGCCCGGACAGCAAGGTCGAGACCGTCCCGTCCGCGCTCGGACGCCGTCGCGAGCCGTGTTTCCACCGCGTTCCCGGGCAGCGCCGCCGCCAGTCGGACGGCGTCCTCGGCGGTCGACAAGGCGGCCTCTATGGGCTGGCGTTCGTGACCGGGTGCGAGCGCGTCGGCGAGGAGCCGGTGTGCTTCGACGGCGGCCTGTGCGGCCAGGAACTCGACCGCGGCGACGTCGAGTCCCGCAGCCGGTTCCGCCTCCGTGTCGAGCGACGGCGGCACACCCGGCTCCGCGGGCAGCGGAGGCAGGGCAGGCAGCGGCGGGAGGATGGCGCCGTCCGCGTACGCCTCAGCGGCGTCCACGCCCTCTGGACCGCCCTCCTGGACACCCTCGTGGGCCTCCCGGACTTCGGCCGTCGAGGCGCTGCGCGCCTGCAGTTCTTCGAGGAGCATCCGCTCCCCGCGTCCCCGCATCAGCAGCAGCACGAACGGGTCCTCGTCGAGTAGACGTGCCACTTGGTAGCAGAGGGCAGCCGTATGCCCGCAGTGGTCCCACGCGTCGCAGTCGCACTCGGGCTCGAGATCGCCGATGCCCGGCAGGAGTTCGACGCCCGCGGCCGCTGAATCCTCCACCAAGTGCGGCGGCATGTCGCGGTCCAGGAGCGCGGCGATGTGGCCCGCCCTCTCGATGGCCATCTCCAGAAAGCGGTCCCAGGCTTCTGGGCCCAGCTCCTGCAACAGGACATCGGAACGGTGCGGCGTACCGTCCCGGTCCTTGACCACAGCCGTGATGCGACCGGGACGCACGGAGACGGCCCCCACCGCGCCCGCGCGCGCGAGACGGCGGCCGGCCTTCAGCTGCTGGAGATCCAGGGCGGTGTCCTCAAGGGCCTTCAACCAGGCCTGACCCCACCAACTCTGCGCGAACCCCCGCCCGTGCGCGGGCGGCAGCGCCGCGAAGGTGCGCTCCTCCGACTGCGTGCCCGCGCGTGTGCCGTCCGCGTCGTCGTACGTCTCATCATGGATGTCACTCATCGCGTGCCCCCTCGCAGCTCCACAAGTTCCGAAAGCTCGGCATCGGTCAGCTCGGTGAGAGCCGCCTCGCCGGATCCCAGGACAGCGTCCGCCAACTCCCGCTTGCGCAGCAGCATGTCGGCGATGCGGTCCTCGATCGTCCCCTCCGCGATCAGCCGGTGCACCTGCACCGGCTGCGTCTGCCCGATGCGGTACGCGCGGTCGGTGGCCTGCGCCTCCACCGCGGGGTTCCACCAGCGGTCGTAGTGCACGACGTGCTCGGCACGGGTCAGGTTCAGGCCCGTTCCGGCCGCCTTCAATGACAGCAGGAAGACCGGCACTTCACCGTCCTGGAAGCGCTGCACCATCGCCTCCCGATGCGCTACAGGAGTACCCCCGTGCAAGAACTGAGAGGGGACACCACGCGCCGAGAGATGCTGTTCGATCAACCGCGCCATCTGGACGTACTGCGTGAAGACGAGCACGCTCGCCTCCTCCGCGAGGATCGTGTCGAGCAACTCGTCGAGCAGCTCCAGCTTTCCGGAGCGACCCGGGATACGGGGCTCGTCTTCCTTGAGATACTGCGCGGGGTGATTGCAGATCTGCTTGAGCCCCGTCAGGAGCTTGACGATCAGACCCCTGCGCGCGAACCCGTCGGCACCGGAGATGTCAGCGAGCGTCTCCCGCACCACCGCTTCGTAGAGGCCCGCTTGCTCCGCGGTGAGCGAGACGGCACGGTCGGTCTCCGTCTTGGGCGGCAGTTCGGGAGCGATCCCCGGATCCGACTTGCGGCGGCGCAGCAGAAACGGTCGCACGAGCTGTCCGAGCCGCTCGGCGGCAGCAGGATCCGAGCCGCCCTCGACGGCCTGGGCGTACCGCGTACGAAAGGCCCCCAGCCGGCCGAGCAGGCCGGGGGTCGTCCAGTCGAGGATCGCCCACAGTTCGGAGAGGTTGTTCTCCACGGGTGTACCGGTGAGCGCCACGCGCGCGCGTGTCCCGATGGTGCGCAGCTGCTTCGCCGTGGCCGAATAGGGGTTCTTCACATGCTGGGCCTCGTCGGCGACGACCATGCCCCAGGAGGCCCGACCCAGTCTCTCCGCGTCGAGCCGCATCGTCCCGTAGGTCGTGAGGACGAACTCGCCGTCCGCCAGATCGTCGAGGTTGCGCTGGGAACCGTGGAAACGGCGTACGCGCGTGCCCGGCGCGAACTTCTCCACCTCGCGCTGCCAGTTGCCCATCAGTGACGTGGGACAGACCACCAGGGTGGGTCCGGCGGACTCCTCCTGCGTCTGACGGTGCAGATGCAAGGAGATCAGCGTGATCGTCTTGCCGAGGCCCATGTCGTCGGCGAGACAGGCACCCAGCCCGAGTGATGTCATGCGGGCCAGCCAGTTCAGGCCGCGCAGCTGGTAGTCGCGCAACTCGGCGGCAAGGGCCGCGGGTTGGCCGACAGGCTCCATTCCTTCCGGGTCGGCGAGCCGCTCCCGCAGAGTGGCGAGCCACCCGGTCGGCTCGACATCGATGCGCAGGCCCCCGACCTCGGCCGTGCCAGTCAGTGCGGCACCGAGCGCGTCAATGGGGGTGACCTTGTGATCCTGCTGCTCGCGGGCGCGCCGGACCTCGGCCGGATCGACCAGCACCCACTGATCCCGGAGGCGGACCACCGGACGGTTCGATTCCGCGAGGTGATCCAGTTCTGCCCGTGTGAGCTGCTGGTCCCCCAGCGCGAAACGCCAGTTGAAGGCGAGGAGCGTGTCGGCAGAGAGGAAGGACGGTGTGTCCGAGGAAAGCTTGTGAGGGCCCTTCCGGTCACTCTCGTCCTCGGCCGGGCCGATGACGGCGTGTGCGGTGAGATTGCGCGCCAGCTCCCTGGGCCAGTGCACGTCGACGCCCGCGCCGGCCAACAGGCGGGCGCCGTCGCCCAGGAGCGCGGTGACGTCCTCGTCGGCCAGCTCGATCGCGTCGGGGACGGAGGCCGACAGGAGCGGGGCGAGCGGCGGCCACGCGCGCGTGGCGCGACGCAGCGCGAGCAGGGCGTCCATGCGGGCACGCGGGCCGAAGGCCTGGCCCGAGGCGCCGGATCCCGCCCACACCTCCGCGGCGTCCGCGACGAGCGAGGGGTCGCTGACACTGTGCAGCTGCAGCACGGCACGGAAGGGCAGCCGGGTACCGTCGTCGGCCACCGTGGCGAGACCCGGAATCTCCAGGCGCAGCGAAATCCGTACCCCGGCGTCGTGCCCGGCGGCGACGTCCAGCGCCCAGGCGCGCTGCTCCGGCACGTACTGGGGTTCCGGCGCGGCGTACACGGGTCCGCCCGCGGCCAGGGGTGCGGCGGGGGAGCGGGGGAGCGTGTCGGCCACGGCGTCGAGGAACTGGCGCAGCACCTGCTCGGGCTCGGGCAGCCGCAGCGGTTGGCTGTCGCCCAGCGGAAGGGCGTGGGCGGCGGGGGGCATCGCTGCGGCCAGTTCGCGCAGCCGTTGCAGGTCCTCGGCGCTCAGCGGGCCGGCGCGCCACGCGTCGTGATCGCTGACGGTCAGCCCCGGCAACAGCAGGCCGCGAGCCGCCAGTTGCAGGGCCAACACCCCCGCCGTTCCCCAGAAGGTGCCCGTCGGGTGCGTCTCCGTGGCGGCACGCGCGCGCGTGAGGACGGGCAGCGCGGCGCGGACGGGAACCAGAACCGCGGACACGGCCGCCGGTTCCACGCCCTCGTCCCCCGGCACGGCAAGGGTCAGCTCTTCCTGGGTGCCGATGGAGGCGTGCGGCGGCTCGGTGCCGTCGGCGTGCCAGAAGGCGACACGTCCGTCACGGGGCGGGTCGGCAGGCACGAAAAGAACGGAACAGCGCGACAGTTCGGAGATCTCGGAGGGGGACACGACAGGGGGCCTGTGCACAGCGATGGCGCATTCCTCAAATTTGACTACTGAGACCGGAGCGGCCGAGAGTACAGCACGAGAAGGCACTCGTGACTGTCGTGGCGCGGTGATCCACATCACTTTCCATCAAGGGGGTGTAGCCAGCCCCCCTGGCGGGCGGTGCTGGCCCCCGGCTGGACTCGGGTGGTGCCGCCATGGTTGCCCCGGGTCACTGATCCGTACGTTCTAACAGGTCAGCCCCGTTGTCTTGAAGACCGGAGACCTACCATGTCCCAGGCCGCCGCAGTAGCGGAACGCTCCCCATCCAGCACCCGCGGGCAGAGTGCCGGAAGTGATTTCGCCCCGCTCCTGCGCACGGTCAAGGAGCAAGGCCTCCTCCATCGGCGTACCGGTTGGTACGCGCGGACCATCGCGGTGAACGCCGGCGCTCTGGCCGCGGTGTGTGTCGGCATGTTCCTCCTCGGCACCTCATGGTGGGTGCTCCTGCTCGCACCAGTGCTGTCCGTCCTGTGCGCCCGGACAGCGTTCATCGGCCATGACGCCGGACATTCGCAGATAACGACGGACCGCTCCGTGAGCCGTGCCATCGGTCTCGTGCACGGCAATCTTCTGCTCGGGATGAGCTCGGCCTGGTGGAACGACAAGCACAACCGACACCACGCCAACCCGAACCACATCGAGAAGGACCCGGACGTCGCCGCGAACGTCCTCGTGTGGACCAGCAGACAGGCCAAGGTACGCGTCGGGTTCCGACGTTGGCTGACCCGCAACCAGTCCTGGCTCTTCTTTCCGCTGACGCTCCTCCAGGGTGTCGCCATGGAGATCTACGGCTTCCAGGACCTGCGACGGCAGGCTCCGCGTGAACGGGCCGTGGAAGGCCTGCTGCTGGTCGCTCACCTCGTCGGCTACGTGACGTTGCTCCTCGCCGCCATGCCCCTCGGTCACGCGATCGTCTTCGCCGCGATCCACCAGGCGCTGTTCGGCCTGCACCTCGGTCTGGCCTTCGCCCCCAATCACAAGGGCATGGAGATGCCGGACCCGAACGGAGAGCGCTGGGGACACCTGCGCCGCCAGGTGCTCACCTCACGCAACATCCGTGGCGGCCCGGTGACCGACTGGTTCCTCGGCGGACTCAACTACCAGATCGAGCACCACCTGTTTCCGAGCATGCCCAGGCCCCACCTGCGCCTCGCCCAGCCCGTCGTGCGCGAGCACTGCGCTGCTGTCGGCATGTCCTACACAGAGGCCGGATTCATCGACTCGTACCGGCAGGTCCTGCGGCACATGTACGAAGTCGGAGAGCCGCTCCGGGTCGAGTAGGCAGGGAACGCCGAAACCAGTAAGGGCACGACTCAGGGGTCTCTCAGGGTCCCGGTCCGGAACCGCGGGCGAGCGGTTGCCGTTTTCCAGGACAGAGAGCGGCACACGCCGCGAAGGAGGCGACGCACATGTCGAAGAAGGCGAAGATCGCCGCAGGTGGTGTAGCGGCCGGGATCATTCTGCTCATCTGGTTGCCGTGGTGGGCCGCACTTCTGATCGTGCTCGGAGTTCCCGCCGCGGCGTATCTCACGCTCGACTCGGGTCAGCGGCGGCGGCTGCGCCGCGTCACCCGCAAGGAGATAGGCCACTGAGGGCCGGTCGGCCCCTGGTCGGCCAGTGGTGAGAGGGTGAGCAGGTGCGGGCGACGAGCGACCCGTCAATCCGCTCAGGCCGGACGGACCGCCATCTTGTCCAGGGCTTCCAGGAGCGCGGGAAGCTCGGGGCCACGGCCCACCGGAAGCACGTCTCCGGGCTCTTCGTCCAGGAGCACGAAGGCGATGTCGTCGGTCCTGGCGACCAGTGACCAGCCGGGACCGTCGGCCCGCAAAGTGCGCGCGTCACCCGAGGCGAAGGCCGACCGCACCCGTCCGAGGGGCGGCGGCGTGTCCACGTAGGCACGGGCTTCCGCCAGGACGCGCCTGACACCGGTCAAAGGTGCCGCGTCGGCATCCGCCGGAAGGTCCTTCTCGGTTCCGGGGGCCTCGAAGTCGCTGTCGTCGATCTGCGCACGCCAGTCCGCCCACTGCAGCGCTATCTCGTCCGCGCCCAGTCGCCGCTGTGCCGGGCCCCAGTCGCCGGCCTCCGGTGGCGTCAGCGGAGGCCGGTCCGCGTCGGGATCAGGTTCGGGGTCGTGCGGAGCAGGCACTCCCGGTGCGGCCACAGCGACGGCGAGCGGCCATCCGGGGAGAGCGGCGACCACGGTCCGTTGATCGGGGGAGAGGTCGTACTCCATGCCGCAGTCCCACGAAGCGATCGCCACAGCCACGAGCGACACATCGTCGACGACGACCGTCCAGCGCGCGCCCGCGCCGTCCTGACCCAGCACCAGGCCGTAGCCGTCGGCCAGCGGCGGCAGATCCAGGGCAGCGCAGGCCTCCGGATAGTCGTCGCCCAGCACACTGGGGAACTTCGCAGGCGTGAGAAGCACCGCTGTCAGTACGTACAGCGCGTCGTCATCGGCGGCGACAGCGTCGTCCGTTCCGGCCATGCCAGCCTCCCCATCGCTTCATCCGTCGGCGCACCCTAACCACTGGCCCCGGAGATCGTCGAGAGGGGGACGACCAGGAAGATCACCGTCCCACGCCTTTCCGGGCCGGATCGGCACGGAGCCGTCTCAAGCGGCGGGCAGGCCGAGGAGAAATCGGGCCACGTCTCGTGGTGACTCGTCGCGTTCGCGTGCCAGGGCTATGACGGCACGGCAGGCGAGCTCGTTGACGCCGAAGGACAGTGCCTCCGGAGAGACCCATCCTGTCGCCTCGTCCATCGTGGTCTGATCGTCCTCGGCGCATGCCGCGACGTAGGCGGCGGCTGCTTCGAAGAGGTTGTGCGGGCGCTCGTGCTTGTCGTGGCCGCGTGCGGTCCCGTCCTCGGACCGTGGTGGTTTGTCGGCGCGCCAGAATTTGCGGAGTGCGTCAAACATGTGGTCCACCTTCCCCCGGAATGTGCCACAACCGTTGTTCCCTGCATGTGTCGTACGCCAACGTAGAGTTAGCGCATCGGTGACAGAAGGGGGACCGCGCGGTGAAGCGTTTCGAGCGGCTCGAGCAGATCAGGCGCCTCGATCCGGAGCGGGACTACCTTGAGATCTACCGTCTCACCACGACATTCGAGTTCCCGTGGGACTACACGCGCGCACTCGAACTCGCCCTCTATCGCACGTATGCGGTGCCCAGCATCGGTCGGCTGCTCGCGCAGACGGCAGAGCTGACGGATCGTACGCAGAAGCGGTACGACGACACGGCCCTCCTGCTCGACGCCATCGTCGAGCATGGGTTCGCCGGCGAGGAGGGGCGCACCGCCATCCGCCGCATCAATCAGATGCACCGCAGCTACGACATCAGCAACGACGACATGCGGTACGTGCTGTGTACGTTCGTTGTGGTGCCGAAGCGGTGGATCGACACCTATGGCTGGCGCAGGCTCTCGCGTCACGAGACGGCCGCCGCCGCCATGTACTACCGCACCCTCGGGCAGCACATGGGTATCAAGGAGATCCCGGGCTCCTATGAAGAGTTCGAGAATGTCCTCGATGCGTACGAAGAGGCGAACTTCGGCTGGGATGAAGGGGCCCGCAGTGTCTCCGACGCGACTCTGGACCTGATGGCCTCGTGGTATCCGAGTCCTCTCGCGCCCCTTCTGCGGAAGGCGACTGTCGCATTGCTGGACGAGCCCTTGCTGCGGGCGTTCCGCTATGAAGAGCCGGACGCGCTCACCCGGTCACTGGTCCGGGGCGCGGTGAGGTTGCGAGGGCGGGCGGTGCGCCTCATGCCGCCACGCAGGGCACCGCATTACGCGCGTCAGAACAGGGAGATCAAGGGGTACCCCGACGGGTACGTGGTCGCCGAACTCGGGTCGTTCCCCGTGCCGGGCGTTCGCGGCTGCCCGGTGCCGCACAAGGGAACGTCAGCGAACGCTCCCGTCGAGTGACGCCAAGGTGTCGCGCAGCCAGGCGAGTTCGGCCCGGCTCGTCGCCCGGGCGATCGTGAGGATCCCGCGCCGGAACGGGTCGCCCAGCTCCTCCGCGCTTAGGGGCCGTTCGCCGTCATAGAAGAAGCTGGCCGGCTCCTCCAGAAAAGCGAGTCGCCGCCGCAGTACCCCTGCCTGCGCCTGCGCGTCGTCGAGGTGGCGCAGGAAGGCGAGCAGCGTGAACCAGCGATTCTCGTCGGTGATGTCTCCCCGTGCCGGGTCGGCGAGCCGCCTGCGCAGTTCTTGCCTGCCCGCCGCCGTGAGGTTCAGGACGTGGCGTGGGGCGGCCACGGTGCCGGGCTGAGTCTCCCTGACCAGTAGTCCGGCCTTCTCCAGCCGCTTGATCGCGGGGTACAGCGTGCTCTCCGCCACAGGTCGCACGTGCCCGGTCAGCGCGGTGATGCGCTTGCGCAGTTCGTAGCCGTGCAAGGCGGCGTCGTAGAGGAATCCGAGGATGGCCAGTTCGAGCATGGGCGGCATTCTGCCTCATCACGCCTGCACAACCGTTGTACCTCCATTACGTAATACATCGTCACCGAGGTATGATCTTCGTTGTGTCCCGGCGGTGGGCGGGGGTGAAGAACTCGACGAGGAGACGGGGTGCGGTCGTGAAGGAGGCCCAGTTCGATGCGCGGGGCAGCCGAGTGCGGTGGACCGAGGTGAACGGGAGCGGCCCGGCGCGGGTCTACGTCCATGGGCTCGGCGCGGCGTCCACGGTCTACCACGCGCACATAGCCGCCCGGGCCGAACTGGCGGGCAGGCGTTCGCTCTTCCTGGACCTTCCCGGGCACGGTCTCAGCGACCGGCCCGCCGACTTCTCCTACTCCCTGGAGGGTCACGCGGACGCTGTGGCCGCCGCCCTCGACGAGGCGCAAGTGGACGGGGCCGAAATCATCGCGCACAGCATGGGCGGCTCCGTGGCCATCGTGCTCGCCGATCGGCGCCCCGACCTGGTGACCAGGCTTGTCCTCACCGAGGCCAACCTCGACCCTCACCCTCCTGCCACGGCAGGCAGCAGCGGCATCGCCACGTACACGGAGGAGGATTTCCTGGCGGGCGGGTACGCGCGCGTGCTGGAGAAGGTTGGCCCCACCTGGGCGGCCACCATGCGTCTCACGGACCCCCTGGCACTCCATCGGAGCGCGACCGGACTCGTCGCGGGCACCCGCCCGACGCTGCGGCACATGCTCATGGAACTACCGGTCGACCGTGTCTACTTGCAGGGCGACGCGAGCGGCGAACTTGCCGGGCGCGACGGACTGACGGCAGCGGGGGTGCGCGTGGTGACCGTGCCGGGCGCGGGACACAACGTCATGTTCGACAACGCGGACGCGTTCGTCGCCGCGATCGCCGGACGACGAACCGACCGAATCTGTGGCTCGCCCTCAGGGACGGGTTCAGTCCTGGCGTACGGCCAGAGCGAGGAAACGGGCATCCTCGTCGACGTACGAGGTCATGAGCCAGCCGGAACCTGCGAGCAACGGTCCCAGGTTGGCCTCCGCCCGAAGATCGGCCGGAGTGAGCTGCCGCCCCTGACGTGCCGCGAGCGCCGCCCTGCCGATGGGGTGGAAGAGTGCCAGGAGCCCTCCGGGGCGGACGACCCGCCGCAACTCCCGGAGGTTCGCGGCGGGGTCAGGGAGATGCGCGATCAGGCCGGCGCCGAACACGGCATCGAGTGACTGCGTACGGACCGGCAGACGCGTCACGTCGGCGAGCAGCAGCTGTCCGGGTACGTCCCTGCCCGCCCGCGTCGCGGCCTCCAGCATGGCCGGCGTCAGGTCGGCGCCCAGCACCACACCCGAGGTCCCTACGGCGTCTCTGAGCGCGGGCAGAGCCCGTCCTGTACCGCATCCGGCGTCGAGCACGGCGGAGCCCGGACGCAGGGCGAGTGCGGCGACAGCGGCTCGGTAGGCGGGCCCGTCGTCGGGGAAGCGTGTGTCCCAGTCGGCCGCGCGAGCCGTGAAGAACTCCTGGACCTGAGTGTGGTCGTCGCTCATATGACCCATGATCCCGCAAAGTGCCGCACGCGCGTTGGGTGCACTCGTTCGAGCGTGACGCGATCGTTCAGAGCCGTCTCTCTGTCACATTCCAGCAGCTTTCGAAATGCGCCCCCGCTGTGCGCCCTCCCTCGGACTACCGTCCCGGGGCCATGGGACACCTGGACCACGCCACCTTCGGCTGGCTGACCCCCGTGCTGTCGTACGCGATGGCCAGTATCGGCGCCGCTCTCGGGCTGTGCTGCACCGTCCGTGCCCTGGACGCCACGGGCACGTCGCGACGGAACTGGCTCATCACCGCCGCATCCGCCCTCGGAACCGGCATCTGGACCATGCACTTCGTCGCCATGCTGGGCTTCGGCGTCACCGGCACGGAGATCCACTACAACGTGCTCCTGACGTTCGTGAGCCTCCTCGTCGCGATGGCCGTCGTGGGCGCCGGCGTCTTCGCCGTGGGGTACGGCCGCGACCGAGGGCGCGCCCTCGCGCTGGGCGGACTCACCACAGGGCTCGGCGTCGCCAGCATGCACTACCTCGGCATGGCGGCCCTGCGGCTGCACGGTGACGTGCGGTACGACCCGGTCCTGGTAGGCCTCTCCGTGGTCATCGCCGTCGTGGCGGCCACCGCGGCGCTGTGGGCCGGCCTCAACATCAAGTCCCCGCTCGCGGTCGCCGCCGCTTCTCTGGTCATGGGCGGAGCGGTGACGAGCATGCACTACACCGGGATGCTCGCGGTCAGCGTGCGGGTGACACCTTCCGAAGCCGCCCTGCCCGGAGCCACCACGATGCAGTTCATCTTTCCCGTCGCTGTCGGCCTCGGGTCCTACCTGTTCCTGACCTCTGCCTTCGTCGCGCTGTCCCCGACCAAGGGTGAGCGCGAGGCCTCCGTGTCGGCCCAGCGACCGGTTGACGGTGTCGCCTCCTGAAGAGCCATCCGGGGACGGCCGGGCACCCCACCCCACCCAACCGAGCGAGGAGGCCATGGACACCACCCGAAGCACCCCTGAGCCGCCCCCGGGGGCGACCCCGCGCCCCGGGCCTCCAGGACAGCCGCCGCGCGGGCGACGCGCCCACGCGGGCCCGCCGGCCAACGAACACCCGCATGAGGGTGGCCAGCCCGCGCAGGCCGTGACGCACGGGGTGCCCACGCGCGCGGGGCGGTGGCGACTGCGTCCGCGCACCGTCCGGGCCAAGATCGTGTGTCTGCTGATGGTGCCCGTCGTCTCGCTCCTCGCCCTATGGGGGTACGCGACCGTCACCACCGCGCAGGACGTAGCCCGACTGCGGCAGGTCCAGCGCGCCGACACCGACGTACGCGGCCCGGTCGAGACGGCCGTCACGGCGCTCCAGACCGAACGCGTCGCCGCCGTACGGTACGCGGTCGATCCAGGGGCCGACCGCAGGGACGTGCTGGAGCGCCGGGCCGCGGACACCGACCGCGCCGTGGCAGCACTGCGCCTCGGCGACAAACGGACCGTCGCTGACGGAGCGGGCTTCCCGGAGGGGGTGGTCGACCGCCTGGAGACTTTCGTGACTGCTGTCGACGGTCTCAGACCACTACGTGGCGACGTGTTGGGCCGGCGCATGGGGTGGGATGCGACATACGGCCAGTACACAAGAGCGATCTCCCAGGCCTTCGCGGTGGGCGGAGCTCTCACCGGCATGCAGGACAGCACAGAGGGATCCCACACGCGCGTGCTGCTCGAATTCTCCAGGGCAGGGGAGATGCTGGCCCGCGAGGACGCCGTGCTTTCCGCAGCTCGAAAGGCCGGTGCCTTGCAGGGCGAGCGGCTTCGGCTGTTCACCGGGGCCGTCGACACCCGCCGGACCCTGACCGAAACAGCGGTCGTCGACCTGCGCGGTCCTGCGCGGGCGGCGTGGCGCGACCTTGAGAGCGGCAGCGCGTACGGAAACATTCGGGCAGCCGAGGACAAGATCCTCGTGGCCGAGCCAGGACGGCAGGCGCTCGCCGCGGTCCCGGCGAAGACGTGGAACGAGGCATACGCGACCGTGCGGGACGCGCTCCACGCGATCGAACAGCAAGCGGACCGAGCCGCAGCCGACCGCTCCGACCCCTTCGCCCAAGGAGTGCTCACGCCGGCCGGCGCCGCGGTCCTGCTCGGACTGGCCGCCGTCGCCGCCTCACTCGTCATCTCCGTACGCATCGGTCGAGGACTCGTGGTCGAGCTGGTGAGCCTCCGCAACGGAGCCCTGGAGATCGCACGAAGCAGACTCCCGCAGGCCATGCGCCGACTGCGCGCGGGCGAAGAGATCGACACCCGCGCGGAAGCCCCCCAGGGGCCACCAGCGGAGGACGAGATCGGCCAGGTCGCCGAAGCGCTCGGCACCGTGCACCGAGCGGCCCTGCACGCTGCCATCGAGCGTGCGGAACTCGCAAGCGGCATCTCCGGAGTGTTCGTCAATCTGGCCCGCAGGACACAGGTGCTCGTCCACCGTCAGCTGAATCTCCTCGACACCATGGAGCGCAGAGCCGACGACCCCAACGAGCTCAGTGACCTCTTCAGGCTGGACCACCTCACCACCAGGATGAGGCGCCACGCGGAAAGCCTGATCATCCTCTCCGGAGCCGCGCCCGGCCGAGCCTGGCGGACGCCCGTCTCCTTGACGAACGTCGTGCGCGCCGCCGTCTCCGAAGTCGAGGACTACGCGCGCGTGGAGGTACGACAACTCCCCACGACCTCGGTCCAGGGCACAGCGGTGGCCGACCTCACCCACCTCCTGGCCGAGCTCATCGAGAACGCCGCCCAGTTCTCGCCCCCGCACACCAAGGTTCGCGTCAGCGGCGAACCGGTGGGCAACGGCTACGCCCTGGAGATCGAGGACCGCGGGCTGGGCATGGGCAAAGAAGCGCTCGGGGAAGCCAACCGTCGCATCCAGCATTCCGAGGCGCTCGACCTGTTCGACAGCGACCAACTCGGCCTCTTCGTCGTCAGCAGGCTCGCGGCGCACCACGACGTCAAAGTGCACCTGCGCACCTCCCCATACGGGGGCACGACGGCGGTCGTCCTGCTGCCGACCGCCCTCCTGTACAGCGACACACCGCCGAAGCAGCACGTACGCGTGCACGAACCAACGGGCCACGACATGAACGCCGACTCCGTCCCGCCCTCCGCCCCCCGCGCTGCTCTGGCCGCCGCGGTCGAAGCTTCGGCGCCGTCGCCGGTCACCACGCTGCCGCTGCACCACACCATGGACACCCCCGAAACGCCGGACGAACCGCACAGCCGCGCGGATGCCCTCGAAGTCGCAGGACCCGACGCGGAGGAAGCCGCACAGGACGCATCGAGTGAACTACCGCGCCGCGTACGCCAGGCGAGCCTCGCCCCGCAATTGCGCGAACATCCGGCACAAGGCAGCGGCGGGGCAGAGGACGTCGGGAGGGACGAGCGCAGTCCCGAAGAGGTGCGCGACCGCATGGCCGCCTACCGCAACGGCTGGGCGCGCGGTGGCGGTCGGGCTCCGGGCATCGGCGGCTCGACTCCCACGCCTCCCCGGGCCGTGCCGGACAGTGACAGCCTCAAAGGAGATCCCGCATGATCCAGGACCAGAGCATCCCCACCGGACGGACCGGCGAACTCGACTGGCTGCTGGACGACCTGGTGCTCCGCGTCAGCGACGTACGGCACGCGGTGGTCCTGTCCAACGACGGACTCCCGGTCGGCGCGTCGACCGCCCTCACCCGTGAGGATGCCGAGCACCTGGCTGCCGTCGCCTCGGGCTTCCACAGCCTCGCCAAGGGGGCGGGCCGACATTTCGGTGCGGGCGGCGTGCGCCAGACCATGGTCGAGATGGACGACGCATTCCTGTTCGTGGCAGCCGCGGGTGACGGCTCCTGCCTCGCCGTACTCACCGCGGTGACGGCGGACATCGGTCTGGTGGCGTACGAAATGGCGCGCATGGTCAAGCGGGTCGGAGAGCATCTCCGCACACCGGCGCGCTTCGCAGAGCAGCCACCGGCCGCCGGATGATCCGGGGCGGTGCTACCCATGGTCGAGGACCCGAGCGGCGTCCCTGAGCAGCCGGGAAGCCAGTGGTACGACAACGAAGCCGGCCCGCTCGTCCGGCCCTACGCGATGACGGGCGGACGCACCAGACCGGGACCACGTGGCGTCCGGTTCGACCTGATCGCCCTGGTGACGCTGGACGACAGCGCGCCCGGGCTCGACGACAGCACGGCACTCGGCCCGGAACACCGGACCCTCATCGAACTGTGCCGTGCGGAGACACAGTCCGTCGCCGAACTCGCCGCGGGCGCGGATCTGCCCGTCGGCGTGGTCAGGGTGCTCTTGGGCGACCTGCTGGAAACGGGCTGCGTCAGAGTCAGCCGACCTGTGCCACCCGCACAGCTTCCCGACGAAAAGATCCTCCGAGAGGTGATCGATGGGCTCCGAGCACTCTGACGCCATGGGCACCGACACGACGGCCATGGCGCTGAAGATTCTGGTCGCGGGCGGTTTCGGGGTGGGCAAGACCACCTTGGTGGGCGCCGTCAGTGAGATCCGCCCGCTGCGCACCGAGGAACTGCTGAGCGAGGTCGGCCAGTCGGTGGACGACATCGAAGGCGTCGACCGCAAGACCACGACAACCGTGGCCATGGACTTCGGCCGCATCACCATCCACTCCGGCCTGTCGCTCTACCTGTTCGGCACTCCGGGCCAGGACCGGTTCTGGTTCCTGTGGGACGAGTTGTCACAGGGTGCCCTCGGTGCCGTGGTCCTCGCGGACACCCGGCGGCTCGAGGACTGCTTCCCCGCCGTGGACTATTTCGAGCACCGTCGCATCCCGTTCGTCGTGGCAGTCAACTGCTTCGCGCATACGCGTACGTACGGTGCGCACGAAGTGTCACGGGCCTTGGACCTCGACCGCGGAACACCGGTGGTGCTGTGCGACGCCCGGGACCGCGACTCCGGGAAGGAAGTGCTGATACGTCTCGTCGAGTACGCCGGGCGGGTCCATACCGCCCGGCTGCTCGACTCCGTCGGGTGAGGCGCCGGTGAACCAGCAGTGAGCACGTCGACCGGGCTGCGGCGTGTGCGCTGCGCTGGATGCGTCAGTCGGAGACGCCTGCGTACGCGAGTACTTTGTCGATGCGCACGCGGACCAGGAGCTCTCCCGGAACGCCGTTGCGCCTGGCGAACTCATCGGCGCGGTCCTCGCCCATGTAGCGGGCGCCGAGCCGTCCCGCCCAGTGTTGAACCTGGTCGAGATCCTCGCTCAGCTCCGCGTGCCCTTGCAGGACGACGAAGGCGAATGGCGGCTGATCGTCGTCGACGCACAGGGCCATCCGCCCGTCCCTCGCGAGGTTGCGGCCCTTGACGGTTTCCTTGCCGGTGTTGAAGACGAGATCGTCACCGTCGAGGAGGAACCAGATCGGCGCGACGTGCGGGCTGCCGTCGGCCCGGACGGTGGAGAGCTTGCCGGTGCGCGTGCCGCGCGAGACGAAGGCCCGCCATTGGTCATCGGTCATCTTCTGTGCCATGTCCTCATCATGCTTGCCGCGCCGCCGGTCGTGGGGAAGGCTGGCAGGTCAGTCCTCCAGCCAGGGGGATTCGACGCGGAACGCACACGGGGAGACATGAACATGGGGCAGAGCATGGGGCTCGGCTGGCTGCTGGACGATCTCACCCAGCGGATGGAGCACGTACGGCACGCGTTGGTGCTGTCGAACGACGGCTTGGTGACCGCCGCGAGCTCGGAACTGGAGCGGGAGGACGCGGAACACCTGGCGGCGGTCTCGTCCGGACTGCACAGCCTCGCCAAGGGTTCGGGCCGCCACTTCCACGCCGGGAACGTCCGCCAGACGATGATCGAGTTCGACGACGCGGTTCTCTTCGTCACCGCTGCCGGCGACGGCAGTTGCCTGTGCGTCCTGAGCACGGCAGAGGCGGACATGGGACAGGTCGCCTACGAGATGACGTTGCTCGTGAACCGGGTCGGCGAACATCTCAGCGTGGACGCACGGCAGCCGGAACGCACCCCGGTCGTGGACCTCTGACCTGCGCTGACGCTGCCACGCCAAGAGTTATCCACAGGCCGAGCGAGAATCGCGGGGATCGGTCTACGGTTTTTCCCGAGAGCAATTCACCACGCACGGGGGAGAACGCGATGACCGGTGGCACCATCACGCAACAGGCCGGGGGAACGACCGCTCGGCCGAGCGTCACGCCGAGCTGTGCAGCCAAGGAGCTGGGGCTGAAACGCGGAGAGTTCGATCTCGCCGTCATGCTCGGGCGCATCCGCACGGTAGGGGAAGCGCCGGGTGCGCAGCGTCGCATCACCCGCGAGGAGATCGACCGCGTGCGCGGAGACAAGAGCTGTCTCGACGCGTTGCGCAAGGGCGTCAGAGTCGTGGGCACGACGGAGGGCGCCGAGCTCATGCACATCACCACGGCGCGCTTCACCCGCCTTGCGCGCACCGGCTTCCTGACACCGGTGAAGTTCTATCTGAACAGGTATCGAACCGTCGTCTGGCTCTACCTCGCCGAAGAGCTCGAGCACTTCGCCGCTTCCGAACTCAACGCCGCGCTCCTCAAAGGCCGCCTGCCCAAAACGATGCGAGGACGGCTCGAAGAAGGCCAGGACCTGCGGGCACGCAACTGGCGGGGACGTCACACCGGCTTCCTGCTCCGGCAGTCGGAGGATCCGTGGGAGCGGGTCGCGGTCATGGCATCGCTGCTCGACCCCGTGCAGATCGCGGAGGTCGTCAGAGATCCTTATGAACGCGCCTACATCAACCGGCTCAAGCCGACGCCCCGCAGCGGCCAGGGAGCGCCCGGAACACCCGAATCCCCCGGGGCGTCCATCGTGGAGAGGCTGACGACGGCAGACGATCCCGACGAGATCCGGTGGCTGCGCTCCAGCCTCCTGATCGGCCTCGTCCAGGCCCGTGCCCAGCGTCCGGCGCCGCGGCCGTCGCGATCGGCACCGCGTGCTGACCACGAGTCGAGCAGCCACGCCACGGAATGGACGGCGCCGGGCGATACCGCAGCGGTGGAGGAGTCCCGAGGGTTCATGAAGTGGCTGCGCCGCCGCAAACCCTAGGCAGCGCTCGCCGCCGTCCCGTGCCACTCCGTCCGCGACGATGTCATTCCATTGTCGCGTCCAGGTCCTTGGCGTACTCCTCGATCGCCGGGCGGTAAGCCGCGAGCTCCGGGTCTGCGGTCGTGGTGACGAGCAGCGTCAGAAGCAGCTGCATCGCGTCGTGCGTGCGACCGGTGTTGTACAGGGCCATGGCCAGGAACGCCTTGAGCCCGTTGTCGTCGGGGAACTCGGCCACGCCGGTGGTAAGAGTGGCAACGGCCTCCTCATGACGTCCGAGGATCCGATAGGTGCTGCCCAGACCCAGAAGTGCTCCGCGGCGGTCGTCGCCCGCCAGGGCCGATCCGCTGAGCGCGCGCTCGTAGTACGGCACCGCCTCGGCCTCCAGACCCAGCGTGTCGTGGACCCACGCAGCCTGGTACGCGACCTCCGCATCCAGGGGCAGCGCGGCGGAGAGAGCGACGAGTCGCTCCCTGGCCTCCTCACGCCGACCCGCTTCACGAAGCCGCACGGCCTCCGACAACAACTGGTTCCTGTCCGCAGCCGAATGCCCGCTCAATTCCCGTCCCCTCCACAGACTCCGCAGCCCCGTCACGCCCGGGCACTTGATCGTGCCCGGAACCTATCCCGAACGGAGACACCGATGCCCGGCACATATTCCCCGTCCCCAGCCCGCGTGGGCCACTCGCCGGTCAGGCGCCGGATGTCGGGCTGTCCATGTGGCGCTCTCCGTAGGGGCGGAACAGGCCCTCCTGCACCACCGACACCAGAAGGCGTCCCTCGGTGTCGTAGATACGGCCCCGGGCGAGGCCACGGCCCCCCGTGACGATGGGGGACTCCTGGTCGTAGAGGAACCACTCGTCGGCGCGGAAGGGGCGGTGGAACCACATGGCGTGGTCGAGGGACGCCATGTCGAAGCCGCGCGGCCCCCAGAGCGGCTCGACCGGGATGCGGACCGCGTCGAGGAGCGTCATGTCGCTCGCGTAGGTCAGCGCACAGGTGTGCACGAGCGGATCGTCACCGAGCGGCCCGACGGCACGCATCCACACCGCGCTGCGCGGCTCGGCGTCCTTGATCTCCTCTGCTGTCCAGCGCAGCCGGTCGACATACCGGATGTCGAAGGGCTGGCGTCGCGCCATGCGTTCCAGCTGCTCGGGGAGCGTGCCGAGGTGCTCCTTGATCTCCTCGGCGACCGTCGGCAGCGACTCCGGGGAGGGAGCCGCCAGACGCGGCGGCAGCTGGTGTTCGAAGGCGCCCTGTTCGGGCTGATGGAAGGAGGCGGTGAGGTTGAAGATGGTGCGGCCCTGCTGGACGGCGGTGACGCGGCGCGTGGTGAAAGAACGCCCGTCCCTGACCCGCTCGACCTGGTACACGATCGGCACACCCGGACGCCCCGGGCGCAGGAAGTACGCGTGGAGTGAGTGCACCGGCCGGTCGCCCTCGGTGGTGCGGCCCGCGGCCACCAGCGCCTGGCCGGCGACCTGCCCACCGAACACGCGCTGCAAGGACTCGTTCGGGCTGCGGCCCCGGAAGATGTTGACCTCGATCTGCTCCAGGTCCAGCAGGTCGACCAACTTGTCGGCGGGATTGTTCATGGCAGTTCCTCGACTCCTGTCCGGGGCACGCGGGTCCTCGGGGCCCTCAGAGCTGACCGACGTCCGTGACCCGGACGACGGCGAGGCCCTCCTCGTCCGAAGCGGCGAGATCGACCTCCGCGCTGATGCCCCAGTCATGGTCGCCGTTCGGGTCGGCGAACGTCTGCCGGACGCGCCACAGACCGTGCTCGGGATCCTCCTCGATGCGCAGCAGCTTGGGGCCTCGGGCGTCGGGACCGGTGCCGAGATCTTCGTACTCGTCCCAGTACTTGTCCATGGCCTCGCCCCAGGCGTCCGCGTCCCACCCGGACTCGGCGTCCAGCTCGCCCAGCTCCTCGACGTGGTCGAGAGCGGCAAGCTCGACCCTGCGGAACAGCGCGTTGCGCACCAGGACACGGAAGGCGCGCGCATTGGCCGTGACCGGCTTGACCTGGTCCGCCTTCTCCTGAGCCTCCTCGGCCGTCATGACCTCGGGGTTGGCGAGCTGCTCCCACTCGTCGAGGAGGCTGGAGTCGACCTGCCGGACCATCTCCCCGAGCCAGGCGATCAGGTCCTCCAGGTCCTCGGACTTCAGGTCGTCCGGGATGGTGTGTTCCAGGGCCTTGTACGCGCTCGCGAGGTAACGCAGCACGATGCCTTCGGTGCGGGCGAGCTCGTAGAAGGACGTGAACTCCGTGAAGGACAGCGCCCGTTCGTACATGTCGCGGATGACCGACTTCGGGGACAGCGGGTGGTCGCCGACCCACGGATGGCTCGTGCGGTACGTGTTGTACGCGTGGAAGAGCAGCTCCTCCAGCGGCTTGGGGTACGTGATGTCCTGAAGCCGCTCCATGCGGTCCTCGTACTCGACGCCGTCCGCCTTCATCAGCGCCACGGCCTCGCCCCGCGCCTTGTTCTGCTGGGCCGCGAGGATCTGACGCGGGTCGTCGAGGGTGGACTCGACGACGGACACCATGTCGAGGGCGTACGACGGGGACTCGGGGTCGAGGACCTCGAAGGCGGCGAGGGCGAACGTCGACAGCGGCTGGTTGAGCGCGAAGTCCTGCTGCAGGTCGACGGTCAGGCGCACGATGCGGCCCGTGGAGTCCGGCTCGTCGAGCTTCTCCACGACCCCGCCGTCGAGCAGGGAACGGTAGATCGCGATAGCCCGGCGAATGTGCCTCAGCTGCTGCTTGCGCGGCTCGTGGTTGTCCTCGAGGAGGTGACGCATCGCTTCGAAGGCGTTGCCCGGCCGGGCGATCACGGACAGCAGCATGGTGTGCGTGACCCGGAAGCGGGACGTCAGCGGCTCGGGCTCGGAGGCGATGAGCTTCTCGAAGGTGCTCTCGGACCAGGCGACGAAGCCCTCAGGCGCCTTCTTGCGGACCACCTTGCGGCGCTTCTTCGCATCATCGCCGGCCTTCGCCAGCGCCTTCTCGTTCTCGATGACGTGTTCGGGCGCCTGTGCCACCACGAAGCCCGCCGTGTCGAAGCCCGCACGCCCGGCACGCCCGGCGATCTGGTGGAACTCCCGCGCGCGCAGCGTGCGGACACGGTTGCCGTCGTACTTGGTGAGGGCGGTGAACAGCACCGTGCGGATCGGCACGTTGACGCCGACGCCCAGGGTATCGGTGCCGCAGATGACCTTGAGGAGACCCGCCTGCGCGAGCTTCTCCACCAGACGGCGGTACTTGGGCAGCATGCCCGCGTGGTGCACGCCGATCCCGTGGCGCACGTAGCGGGAGAGGTTGCGGCCGAACTTGGTGGTGAAGCGGAAATTGCCGATCAGATCGGCGATCTTGTCCTTCTCCTCGCGCGTGCACATGTTGATGCTCATGAGCGACTGTGCGCGCTCGACCGCCTGGGCCTGGGTGAAGTGGACGATGTAGACCGGCGCCTGCCTGGTCTCCAGGAGTTCGGTGATCGTCTCGGTGATCGGCGTCAGCCGGTACTCGTACGAGAGCGGCACCGGGCGCGTTGCCGACCGCACGACCGAGGTGGGCCGGCCGGTGCGGCGCGTCAGGTCCTTCTCGAACATGGAGACGTCGCCGAGCGTCGCCGACATGAGGATGAACTGCGCCTGCGGCAGTTCGAGCAGGGGGATCTGCCAGGCCCAGCCGCGGTCCGGCTCGGCGTAGAAGTGGAACTCGTCCATCACGACCTGGCCGATGTCGGCGTCCTTGCCGTCCCGCAGCGCGATGGAGGCGAGGACCTCGGCCGTGCAGCAGATGACGGGGGCGTCGGAGTTGACGGACGCGTCGCCCGTCAGCATGCCGACGTTCTCCGTGCCGAAGAGTTTGCACAGGTCGAAGAACTTCTCCGACACCAGAGCCTTGATGGGCGCCGTGTAGAAGGTGACCTTGTCCTGGGCGAGTGCCGTGAAGTGCGCCCCCGCCGCGACCAGGCTCTTGCCGGAGCCGGTGGGCGTGGACAAGATCACGTTGGCCCCGGAGACCACCTCGATCAGCGCCTCCTCCTGGGCCGGATAGAGAGTGATGCCCTGGTCCTCGGCCCACGACGAGAAGGCTTCGAAGAGGGCATCGGGGTCGGCGTCGGGCGGCAGCTGATCGATAAGGGTCACACCCCCATCTTGCCTTCCTTCCCACCCGATCAGGGAACCGGAGGTCCCCACGAAGATCACGAACGCTACGCTGTGTCGCCGACGGGGCGTCAGACCAAGGGAAATGGGGCGGGCAACAGCCATGATGGGACCGGCACACTCACTGTCGGGAGCGGCGGCCTGGCTCGGGGTCGGCGCTGCCGCAGCAGCCGCGGGGCACACCATGCCCTGGCCGGTCCTCCTCGTAGGGGCGCTGATCTGCGCGGGAGCGGCACTCGCGCCCGATCTGGACCACAAGTCGGCGACCATCTCGCGAGCCTTCGGGCCGATCTCCCGGGGCTTGTGCGAGATCGTCGACAAGCTCTCGTACGCCGTCTACAAGGCGACCCGCAAGCAGGGGGACCCGCGTCGCTCGGGCGGGCACCGCACACTCACGCACACCTGGCTCTGGGCGGTGCTGATCGGAGCGGGCGCCTCTGCCCTCGCGATCTTCGGAGGGCGCTGGGCGGTCCTCGGGATCCTCTTCGTCCACATGGTGCTCGCGATCGAGGGCCTGCTGTGGCGGGCCGCCCGCGGGTCGAGCAGCGATGTGCTCGTATGGCTGCTCGCGGCGACGAGCGCCTGGATCCTCGCAGGGATCCTGGACAAACCGGGCAACGGTGCGGACTGGCTGTTCACCGAGCCCGGCCAGGAGTACCTGTGGCTGGGACTGCCGATCGTGCTCGGCGCCCTGGTGCACGACTTGGGGGACGCGCTGACTGTCTCCGGTTGCCCGATCCTGTGGCCCATCCCCATCGGCCGCAAGCGCTGGTACCCGGTCGGCCCGCCGAAGGTCCTGCGGTTCCGGGCCGGCAGCTGGGTCGAGCTCAAGGTGCTGATGCCGGTGTTCATGCTGCTCGGGGGAGTGGGCGGCGCGGCCGCGCTCAACTTCATCTGAGGCGTCCCCGAGGCTGTGGGAGACGCCGTGGTTCGGACGACGGTCGGGTCGGCCGCGTCGGCGGTGCCTCATGCGTCGTCTGGCTGGCTGCCGGGCCCGGAGCGCCGCTGTTCGCCGAGGCCGGAGTCCCGCTGTTCGCCGTGCCAGGAGTGCCACAGCGCGGCGTAGGCGCCGTCGGCCTCGACGAGCTCCTCGTGGGAGCCCAGCTCGGTCACCCGGCCGTCCTGCATCACCGCCACCCGGTCCGCGTCGTGGGCCGTCTGCAGACGGTGGGCGATGGCGATGACGGTGCGTCCGCGCAGGACCGCCGCCAGGGCTCGCTCGGTGTGCCGTGCCGTCGTCGGGTCCAGAAGCGCGGTGGCCTCGTCGAGGATCAGCGTGTGCGGGTCGGCGAGCACGACTCGGGTCAGCGCCAATTGCTGCGCCTGCGCTCCGTGCAGCTGGTGACCCCCCGGGCCGAGCTCGGTGTCGAGACCGTCCGGGAGGTCATCAGACCAGTCGACGCCTACCGCGGTGAGGGCTGCTCCGAGTTCGGCGTCCGTGGCGGACTCCGCCGCTATCAGGAGGTTGTCCCTGACAGTGCCGAGGAACACGTGGTGCTCCTGGGTGACGAGGGCGACCTGCCGTCGCAGCCGGTTCGGGGGCAGGTCGGCGATCGGCACGCCACCGACGGTCACCGTTCCGTCGAGGGGAGTGTCGATACCGGCCAGGAGCCGGCTCAGGGTGCTCTTTCCCGCCCCCGACGGTCCGACGATCGCGAGTCGCTCGCCGGGATGCACGGACAGAGTGACCCCACGCAGGACGTCGCCCCCGCTGCCGTACGCGAAGCGCACACCCTGCACCTCGATGCGGTCGCCAACAGGGGCGCTGTCCGGGGAGGGGGAAGGTCCGGCGGACGGCGCAGCAGCGGCAGCCGGATCCGGAGCCGGAGCGGAGCGCTCGGAAGGTCCCGTGGGCGCGGCGGCCAGTCCTTCGACGCGCGCGAAGGACGCGCCGCTGGCCTGGAGCCGTTCGACCTGCTGAAGGATCGTGTCCAAGGGCTGGGAGAGCTGCTGCAGGTACAGGGCAGCGGCGACCACGGTGCCAAGACTCACAGACCCCTGTTGATGCAGCACGCCGCCGAGGATCAGCACGGCGACGACCGGGACCGCGTACGAGATGTCGATGGAGGGGAACAGGACGCTGCGCAGGAACAGCGTCCGGTCCTGGGCGGAGACGCACCGTTCGATCTCCGCCTCACTGTCCGCGACACGGCGCTCGCGCAGCCGCAGGGCCTCGACGGTGCGGGCTCCGGAGGCGGTGGCCGCGAGCACTTCCGCCAGTGCGGAGTGGGCCGCGCCCTGCTCCAGGTAGGCGGTGCGGGCACGGCGCAGGTACCAGCGGGTGGCGAACCAGATGCCTGTGAGGCCGAGCACCCCACAGGCGCCGAGCAGCGGGTCGAGGAGAAAGACCGCGGCAAGGATGAAGAGCGCCTGCACCGCGGCGACGAACACGTCGGGGCCGGTGTCGCGCAGCATCTGTCCGGCGGTCGCGACGTCAGTGGTGCCGCGGGCCGTCAGATCGCCCGCACCGGCCCGTTCCACGATCGAGGCGGGCAGCGCGAGTGCCCGGTCGACGAACTGTTCACGGATGCGGGCGAGGGTCCGCTCGCCGAAGCGGTGGGCGAGGTAGCGGGCGTGGCGTGCCAGGAGGAGCTGGGCGAGGGCGCCGGCCAGGATGCCGAGGGCCAAGCGGTCCACTGTATCGACGCCACCGCCGTCCTTGACCGTGTTGATGATGCGCCCGAGGAGCCAGGGGCCGGTGAGGCCCGCTGCCGCCGCGAGCGCGTTGAACGCGATCATCGTGGCGAACGCGCCGGTGTCCTGGCGTATGAGGTGGACGGCGGCGCGGCGGACCTGGCGGCGATCGGCCACGGGCAGCTGACCGGACGCGGGGTTCATGGCGGCCGGGCCTCGGTGGGGCGACGTCATCGGAGTGCCTCATGAGTCGGCTCGTCGGAGGGGCGAGGGCGGGTGCGGCGCTCCGCTGCGCGCTGCTCTTCCGTCTCGTGGCTCTCGTCCTTTGCGCCCTTGTCGGTGCCGCGCGACACCAGGCGTCGGTAGGCCGGGGCGCGGGCGAAGAGGTCGGCGTGGCTGCCGGTCGCGGCCACCCGGCCGTCGACCACGTGAAGGACGACGTCGGCCTGGTCAAGGACGAGGGGGGACGTGGTGGTGACGAGAGTGGTGAAGCCTGTGCGGGCGGTGCGGAGCCGGGCCGCCATGTTCGCCTCGGTGTGCGCGTCGACCGCGGAGGTCGGTTCGACGGCCAGGAGCACTTCCGGTTCGGCGAGCAGGGCCCGGGCCAGGCGGACACGCTGACGCTGCCCGCCGGACAGGTTGCGGCCGTGGGAGTCGAGCGTGGCGTCGAGCCCGTCCGGCAGGCCGAGCACGATGTCGCGGGCCATGGCCGCGTCGACCGCTCGGGAGATGGCCTCCTCGTCCGAAGCGCACCGGCCGGCGACGGCCGCGCGCAACGTGCCGGCGAAGAGGTCGGCCTCGTTGTCCGCCACCAGGATGCGAGTGCGGACCTCGTCCAGGGCGACGTCGTCCAGGCGCACCGACCCCCAGGTGGCAGGGGAAGAAGTGAAGCGGCCCAGGCGGTCGACGATGTCCGTGGCATCGGAGGCACGGGAACTGGCCAGCGCGGTGAGGCGTCCGGGCACGACCTCCACACCGGACAGCGGGTCGCGCAGCACCGACGGCTCCTTCGGGCCGGGCACCGGCTCCGCACGCGCGGGAGGCTCCCCGTCCACGGGGGCCAGGTTCAGGAAGTCCACGACCCGCCGCGCCGCGACCAGGCCTCGGCCGATGTCGTAGCTGCCTTCGATGAGGAACATCACGGGCATGACGAGGACGGCGACGTAGCCGTAGACGGCCACCAACTCGCCCACCGTGATGCTGCCCTGGGCGGCCATGCGCGCGGCGAGCCACGTCACGGCGGCCAGGAACAGGGTGGGCAGGCCGATGCCGAACGCCTGGATCCAGCTCATGCTCGAACCGACCCGGTAGCCCTCGTCACGGAGCCGACGCGAGCCCTCGCGGTACCGGCTCGCGAACACCTCCTTGCCGCCGAGGCCATTGAGGACACGGAGGCCGCCCGCGAGGTCGCCGAGAATCGCGGCGAGGGCGCCCTGACGTTCCCGGTAGGCCGCCTCGGCCCCCTGCAGACGGCCGAGGAAGGGGCCGATCAGCACGGCGAGCAGGGGCACGCCCACCAGCACGACGACGGCGAGCAGCGGAGAGACGGACAGGAGCAGCGCGGCCACCACGAAGTAGGCGATCACCGCGCCCACTCCGGGACCCGTCACGGTCAGGGTCTGACTGATCACACCCACATCGGAGTGACCGATCGTGACGACCTCGCCGGCCGAGACCCGGCGGGGCAGGGCCGCACCGAGCCGGGTCGCGTGGTCGACCACGACGCGCACCGTACGGAAGTAGGCGTCGAGCCGGATCCGGGTCATGGTGCGGTGCCGCATGATCGCCAGCCAGGCGTTGAGGAGCCCGATGCCGAACAGTGCCGCGCACCAGCCGATGAGGGCGGAGCGGTCGCCCGGTCGCAGACCGTCGTCGATGGCACGGGACAGGACGTACGGGGGAAGGGTCAGGCAGACCATCCACGCGCTGCCCAACACGGCTCCGATGAGCACACGTTGCGGCTGGCTGACGATCACCCACCAGAGGTAGCGGGCAGGCCCGCGCCGGTCGGGGACGCCGGGATCCGTGGATGGTGCAGCCATCCCCGTACCCTAACCACCCGCGCACCAGCGGTGACAGGACGCCCTGGGGCAGGTCACCTATCCGTGCCAGGACCGCCACAGCGCCGCGTACGCGCCGTCCGCCGCCACCAGTTGATCGTGGCTGCCCAGTTCCGCGATCCGGCCGCTCTCGACCACCGCGATGACATCCGCGTCGTGCGCGGTGTGCAGCCGGTGGGCGATAGCCACGACGGTGCGGCCATCCAGCACGCGGGCGAGGGAACGCTCCAAGTGCCGTGCCGCGCGCGGGTCGAGGAGCGATGTCGCCTCGTCCAGAACCAGCGTGTGCGGGTCGGCGAGGACGAGGCGCGCCAGAGCGATCTGCTGCGCCTGTGCGGGCGTCAGCGCGTAACCGCCCGAGCCGACCTCGGTGTCGAGGCCCTCGTCGAGGCCGCGTGCCCAGTCGGCCGCGTCGACCGCGCCGAGCGCCGCCCACAGTTCGGCGTCCCTGGCCCCGGTCCTGGCCAGGAGGAGGTTGTCGCGCAGGGAGCCAACGAAGACGTGATGTTCCTGGTTGACCAGAGCCACATGGGCGCGCACCTGCTCGGCGGGCATCGCCGACAGCGCGGCGCCGCCGAGGGTGACGTTCCCGGTACGCGGACCGTAGATCCCGGCGAGGAGCCTGCCCAGCGTCGACTTGCCGGCGCCCGACGGGCCGACCAGGGCGACCCGGGAACCGGGTTCGACCGCGAGGGATACCTGGCGGAGGACGTCGACGCCCGCGCGGTAGCCGAAGTGCACGTCGTCTGCGCGGACATCGCGTCCGTCCGGGGCGACGGAGGGATCACCGGCATCCGGCTCGATGTCGCGCACACCGACGAGCCGGGCCAGGGACACCTGGGCGACCTGCAGCTCGTCGTACCAGCGGAGGATGATCCCGAGCGGGTCGACGAGCATCTGGGCGATCAGGACGCCGGTGGTGAGCTGCCCCACCCCGATCCAGCCCTGGAGGACGAAGACACCACCGATCATCAGGGTCGAGCACAGCACGGTCGTGTGCGTGAGGTTGATGACCGGGAAGAGGACCGACCGCAGATAGAGCGTGTAGCGTTCCCAAGCCGTCCATTCCGCGATGCGGCGCTCCGACAGCTCGATGCGGCGGCGGCCGAGGCGGTGCGCCTCGACGGTGCGGCCCGCGTCGACGGTCTCGGTGAGAGCGGCGGCCACGGCGGCGTAACCGGCGGCTTCGGAGCGATAGGCGGCGGGCGCCCGCTTGAAGTACCAGCGGCAGCCCACCACGAGGAGCGGCACGGCGACGAGCACGGCGGGCGCCAGCGGCGGCGCCGTCACGACGAGTCCGCCGAGCAGCAGCACCACCCACACCACACCG
Organism: Streptomyces venezuelae; assembly: GCF_008642355.1. NCBI lineage: Bacteria > Bacillati > Actinomycetota > Actinomycetes > Kitasatosporales > Streptomycetaceae > Streptomyces > Streptomyces venezuelae. The sequence goes on along the minus strand of NZ_CP029193.1, from coordinate 472,269 downwards.
ATGGCGAGCTGCGGCACCGCTTCGCGCATGGCGTTGGCGAGACGGTCGATGTCCGTGGTGATGCGCGAGAGGAGGTCTCCGGTACCGGCGCGCTCCAGGACGCCGGGCGGCAGCCCGACGGACCGCACCAGGAAGTCCTCGCGCAGGTCCGCCAGCATCTGCTCGCCGAGCATCGCGCCGCGCAGCCGCACTTCCCTCACGAACAGCGCCTGCACGAGCAGGGCCACCACGAACAGGGCGATCGTGAACTCCAGATGGAGGTCACGCGCACCGTCCGACACCTTCTCGACCAGGTCGCCGAGGAGATAGGGGCCGACCATCGAGGCGACGACGGCGAGTGTGTTCACCAGGATGAGCAGGAGGAAGGCCCCACGATGGCGCTTGAACAGTTCGGTGACGTAGGCGCGTACGGTCGCGGCCGAGCCGACGGGCAGGGTCTCCGCCGTCGTGGGGGCCGCCGGATCGTGTGCCGGGGGCGCCAGGCCGATCATGCCGTCTCCTCGATGTCGAGTTCGGTCAGGAAGTCCGTGTCCCGGTCGACGACGCGTTCCGCGTCGGTCTCCCGGGTGACGACCGCGCGGTATCGCGGTTCGGTGTGCACCAGTTCGCGGTGCGCACCGACCGCCGCGACCTCGCCGTCGGCAAGGAAGACGACGCGCTCGGCGCGGTCCAGGAGCAGCGGCGACGAGGTGAGGACCACGGTGGTGCGTCCTTCGCGCAGGTGCCGGATGCCGTCGGCGATCCGGGCCTCCGTGTGCGAGTCGACGGCGGACGTCGGCTCGTCGAGCACCAGCGCCTCCGGGTCGGTGACCAGGGAGCGGGCGAGGGCGAGGCGTTGGCGTTGGCCTCCGGAGAGGGAGCGGCCGCGTTCCGTGAGGTGGGCGGTCATCGGGTCGTCGCCGGCCGACGCCTGGGTGAGTGCGTCCAGGACGTCGGAGCACTGGGCCGCGTCGAGCGCCTCCTCGGGGTTGACGGCTCCTGACGCCGGTACGTCGAGGAGCTCGCGGAGCGTTCCGGAGAGGAGGACGGGGTCCTTGTCCTGGACCAGGACGGCGGTGCGGGCGATGGCCAGTGGCAGGTCGTCCAGCGGTATGTCGCCGAGGCGCACGGACGGCATGTCCACGGCGTCGTCGAACGCGGGGTGCCCGCCGAGACGTTCGGCGAGGCGGCCTGCCTCGTCCGGGTCGCCGCAGACCACGGCGGTGAGCCGTCCTGCGGGCGCGAGCAGTCCGGTCGCCGGGTCGTACAGGTCGCCGGTGGGCGGGAGGGAGTCGTCGGCGGGAGGCTGTGCCATCACAGGAGCCATGGCCTCCCCGCGCTCAGACCCGTCCCGCGAACGGGAGACGGTACTCTCCGCCGTCCGTTGGAGCGACAGCACGCGGGCCGCCCGCTTCGCGGAGGGCCGCGAGAAGGAGTACGCCATGGCGATCTCTTCGAAGTGCCGCAGCGGGTAGTTGAGGATCATGATGGCGCTGTAGACGGTGACGAGCTCACCGACCGTGACGCGGCCCTCGCGGGCGAGGTGCACGCCCTGCCAGACGACCGCGATCAGCAGCAGGCCGGGCATCAGGACCTGAATGGCCGAGATGACCGCCCACATGCGGGCGCTGCGGACGGCGGCGGTGCGGACTTCCTGTGAGGCGGTGCGGTACCGGTCGAGGAAGAGTTCCTCGCCGCCGATGCCGCGCAGCACCCGCAGTCCGGCGACGGTGTCCGATGCCAGCTCGGTGGCCCGGCCCGCCTTCTCACGCTGGTGGTCCGCGCGGCGGGTGGCGCGGGGCAGCAGCGGAAGGACGGCGAGCGCGAGCACGGGGATGCCGAGCGCGACGATGACACCGAGAGCGGGCTGGTAGACGAGGAGGCCGACACAGACGAGGACGACGGTGAGCGCGGCCGCGGCGAAACGCGACAGGGCCTCCACGAACCAGCCGATCTTCTCGACGTCGCCGGTGGAGACGGCGACGACCTCGCCCGCAGCGACGCGTCGGGTGAGCGCGGAGCCGAGCGCGGCGGTCTTGCGCGCGAGGAGTTGCTGCACGCGGGCCGCGGCGGTGATCCAGTTCGTGACCGCGGTGCGGTGCAGCATCGTGTCGCCCAGCGCGATGGCGATGCCGAGGAGGACGATCAGCGCGCCCGCGAGGGCGAGCCGCCCGCCGGACCGGTCGAGCACGGCCTCGACGGCGACGCCGACCATGTACGGCAGGCCCGCGATGGAGCCGAAGTGCAGCAGGCCCCAGGCGAGGGACCTGAGTTGTCCGCCGAGCTGGTTGCGGCCCAGCCACAGCAGGAAGCGTGGCCCCGACCGGGCATCGGGGACGCCGGGGTCGGGATACGGAAGGTCGCGAATCTGCATGACGTCCCAGGAATCGGTGCGGGGGCCGTCGCCCGGGCGAATGCGGAGCGGGAGCGCACGGCGGTTGCAAACCGTGAAAGGTTCGCCTCACGCGGTGGCCCGAGGCAAACGGTTTTCCGCCCTGAGGTAAAGAATCGGCCCGGTCGCGGCGTGGGCAGCGGGGCTTGACGGGGGTTCCGCGGACGGGGTGCGACCATGGGCGGATGCGAATAGCCGGTACGGTGCGAGTGGTGGTCGCGGCAGCGGCCTGTGGTGTTCTTCTGACGTCCTGCGCGAGCGGAAGCGACGACAGCGCGAAGAAGGGCGGCGCCCGCGCCGACCATGGAAAGGGTCCTCAGGCGGGGGCCGCCGACGCACGGCGCATCCCGGACGTGGGTGACCGGCTTCAGTCCAAGATCCCCGAGGAGTCCCGCCAGGTCGTGGCGGTGTACGGCGACGGTGAGGACTCGGCGAAGTCGACCGTCGTGCTCTACACGAAGTCGGGGCCGAAGGACACCACCTGGGAGAAGGCTCGCAGCTGGCCCGCGCACAACGGGAAGAAGGGCTGGACGACCGACCACCGCGAGAACGACAAGCGCAGCCCGGTCGGCGTGTTCACGCTCACCGACGCGGGCGGCGTCCTCGCGGACCCGGGTGCCAAGTTTCCGTACACGAAATCGTCGTCCATGCAGGCCCCGCACTACTGGCCGAAGACGCACTGGCACGACTTCGACTACGTCATCGCCATCGACTACAACCGCGCCAAGGGAACTCCGCCGAACGACCCGACGCGGCCGCAGGGCCAGGCCAAGGGAGGCAGCATCTGGCTGCACATGGACCACGGCAGCGGTACGTCGGGCTGCGTCAGCCTGTCGAAGCCGGCGATGGAGTACCTGCTCCGCACGCTCGACCCGAAGCAGCATCCGGTCGTGGTCATGGGTGACAGGGCGAATCTGGAGGCGTGAGGTCGGGAGCCGGGAGCCGGGAGCCGGGGGCGCGGGGGCCGAGGTCGGTCCGGAGTTGCACGTGGTGGGCGTGACGCGCGGGCCGCACCATTGCGGTGATCGGCAACTGCCCATAGAAATCCCCCATGAGAAGACGCGTCATGTCCATGCTCGTAGGAGCGGCCCTCGCGGCGAGCACCCTCCTCGGTGCCGGACCAGCGGCGGCCGACACGCCACCGGTGGAATTCGGTGACGACTGGCACGATCCGGTCACCGCCGCGCCGCCCGTGGCGAAACCGCACACCAAGTCCTGCGAAGTGACGGTCGCCGAGGCGCGGTTCAAGGACTTCACCCCGTACAAAGGCGATTACGCGCCTCCGGCGAAGTGCGGCAAGGGCAGTTGGGGCAAGGTGGTGCTCCGCCTGGACGGGAAGGTGAAGGGACGGCAGTACGACCGCCTCGGCTACTTGCGCATAGGCGGGGTCGAAGTGCTGCGCACGTCGACCCCGGAGCCGTCGGTCGACGGCATCACCTGGACCGTGGAGAAGGACGTCACCCGCTACCGCGAGACGCTGAGCCGCGACCAGCAGGTCGAGATGCTCATCGGCAACGTCGTCAACGACACGTACACCGGCGTCATCGACGTCAAGGCGACGCTGACCTTCTACGAGGCGGCCAAACCGACGGCGGCGCCCGACCGTGTCCTCCCTCTCGGGGACGCGAGCGGGGACGGCCGTGACGGTGGCGTCGCCCTCACCACCCCGCGCAACAGCGAACGCATCGTCGCCGAGGTGTACGCCACCGGCTCCGGCGGAGGCTGCGAGGAGTACTGGTACCTGACCGTCCCCGACGCCGCGCCCTACTCCTGCAAAGCCGATCGCGGCCCCTACCGGGAAGTGCAGGTCAAGGTCGACGGACAGCTGGCGGGCATCGCGGCGCCGTTCCCGACCGTCTGGACCGGCGGCTGGTCGAACCCCTTCCTCTGGTACGTGATCCCGGGCCCCCGCGCCTTCGACATCAAGCCCATCGAGTACGACCTGACCCCCTTCGCGGGCGTCCTCAACGACGGCCGTCCGCACCGCGTCGAGGTTTCCGTCGTCGGCGTCCCCGAGGCGCAGACGGGCTGGAGCACGCCCGTCAACGTGCTGGTCTGGCAGGACGAGAAGAGCGACCGTGTCACGGGCAGGCTGACCGGCCACAAGGAGAGCACCCTCAGCAACACGTCGAAGTACACCCCCGGGACGGGCGGCGACGAGCCGCACCGGCTGGACACCGAGGGCGGCCACCGACTGCACGTGTCGGGGTACGTGAACACGTCGCACGGACGGGTCGCGACGACCGTGACCCGCAGCCTCGCCAACACCTCCCTGCACCGCTGGACCGACGGCGAGTCGACGGACGCGCTCAAGGCCACGTGGACGGACCGGGAGACGGTCACCACGGGCCGCCGCGCCGTGCGCAGCGACCGGACGTACACCATGGACGGCACGACGACCCTGGGCGCCGGTGACCGGCTGCGCACGCGGATCTCGCTCGGCGACCGCGCCGAGAGCGTCACGAGGACGGGAGGCAGGCGCACCGGCTGGTCCGTCCTTGACGACCGTTACGACGGTGATGCGACGTACACCGCGAACGTCCCGCGCGATCAGCGGCACGCTGTCGGCACATCCCGGGAGCGCTACCGGCTGGTCGGTGACTCGGGTTGCTACGACCGGACCCTCTCCACCGTCCAGGGAACCCTGACGGAGGACCGCCGGCGCTGCTGACCGGAGACGCCGCCCGGCCCTGTGACGGGCTCGGTGCCACGAACCGCGCCACCGAGCCCGCCCAGGTGCTTATGCCTTCGGCTTCTCCGAGTCCACCCCCGCCCGCTCCTTCTTCCACAGACCGCGCGTGAAGTCGGGGATCGCCTGCGGCGCGCCCTTCGCCTTGATCGACAGATGGCTCAGCGGCACGGGGGCCGTCCAGGTCGCGGCGTCGTACACGTCGAAGTCGGGGACCAGGCCGAGCTGCATGGTCTGCATCAGGCGGAAGATCATGATGTAGTCCATGCCGCCGTGCCCGCCGGGCGGGTTGGAGTGCTCCTTCCACAGCCAGTGGTCGAAGTCGGCGTACTTGGAGAAGTCGGCCCACTGGTCGTTCGTGTGGTCGGGCTCGATGTAGATGCGGGCGGGGTAGTCCTCGAAGACGCCCCGCGTGCCGCCGAGGCTGTTGATCCGGGAGTAGGGGTGCGGGGTGCTGACGTCGTGTTCGAGGCGGATCACCCGGCCCTTCGCCGTCTGGACCAGGCTGATGGTGCGGTCGCTCTCGATGTACGTCTCCTTCCAGCTCGGGTCGCCCGGAGGCATGTGCTCCTTGCGGTACTCGGCGAGGCCGAGGGAGGGCGTGCCGAAACTGGATATGTGCGTGGCGCGGTCACCGCGGTTGACGTCCATGTAGTTGGCGACCGGCCCGAAGCCGTGGTTGGGGTAGAGGTCGCCGCGCAGCCGGGTGTGCCAGAGGCGCCGCCACGGCCCCTCGTAGTAGTCGGGGTCGAACATCAGGCCGCGCAGATCGTGGTTGTACGCGCCCGCGCCGTGCAGCAGGTCGCCGAACTTGCCCGCGTGCGCCATCCGCAGGACGCGCATCTCGTTCCTGCCGTAACAGCAGTTCTCCAGTTGCATGCAGTGCCTGCGGGTGCGCTCGGAGAGGTCGACGAGCTCCCACAGCTCGTCCAGGCGCAGGGCGATGGGACATTCCACGCCGACGTGTTTGCCGTTCAGCATCGCCGACTTGGCCATGGCGAAGTGGAAGTCCCAGGGCGTCGCCACGTACACGAAGTCGATGTCCCCACGCTTGCACAGGTTCTCGTAGTCGTGTTCGCCCTTGGTGTACGTCGCCGGGGCGGGCTGGCCCGCGGCCGTGACCTTCTTCGCCGCGGCGGCGGTCTTCTCCTTGACCGGGTCGCAGAGCGCGACGACGCGCACGCCGGGGATGGCGAGGAACAGATCGATCATGCTGCCGCCGCGGTTGCCGAGCCCGATGATGCCGACCCGGACCGTCGAGCGGCGCTGGAACGGCACGCCGATCATCGTCTTGCCCTTGCGTGCGGGCGCCTCGGCGGTGTCCTTCGCGGCCCCGGCCGCCGCGGTGGCAGCGGAACCGGGGGTGTCGGCGTGCGCCGTGCCGCCCGTGAGGGCGCCGACTCCGAGCCCCGCGCCGGCGAGGCCCGCCGTGCGGAGCACCGCGCGACGCGAGTGGCCGTCATCCGCCCTGCCGCTCTCGGTGGCGTCGTCCGGGGTGGTGCCTTCAGGGTTCGGTGTGACGTTCTCGTCGTGCATCGGACCTCCGTAGCTGAATGGCGGCTGGTCTCTACCACTGGGGCGGAAGCCACCCTGGTAGGGGGTCCGCCCGGGGCGCAAGAGACAGGAGGTGCCGAAGAGTTGGATTTATCGAAGACCCGGCCCGCGCGACCCGTTCAGCCTGAGCCGCCCCGCCCAGGCCCGCCACCGAGCCGCCCCGCCCCTCACGGGCGCGTCGCGCGCTCCAGTTCCAGGAGTACGGAGTAGTAGCCGCGGCCCGTCGCGTGGTCCATGCCCACCTCGCACATGCGGTTCGCGGAAAGGTGCGCGTCGTAGGGACGGGACGTGACCTCCGCGGCCTCCTTGCGCGTGGCCGACTCCGTGAGCTCCTTGTGGAGCATGCCCCGGTCGCCCGCGAAAGCACAGCACCCCGCGTCGTCCGGCACGACCACCTCGTCCGCGCACGCCTCGGCGACCGCCCGGAGCTGCGCCTCGTCGCCGAGGTGCTGCATGGAGCAGGTGGGGTGCAGGACGGCGGAGCCGACCATGCGGCGCACCGTCAGGTGGGGGAGCAGTTCGTCGGCGGCCCAGACGATCGAGTCGACGACGGTGAGCTCCCGGTGCAACTCCCGGTTGTCCGGGGTCAGATACGGCACGACCTCGTGGGCGATGCCGAGCGTGCAGGACGAGGCGTCGACGACCAGGGGCAGGCGGCCGCCCGCCGTCCAGCCCCAGGCCGCCTCGACGATGCGATTGGCCATGACGCGGTTGCCCGCGACGTACCCCTTGGAGTGCCAGATCGTCGCGCAGCACGTCCCCGCGACATCGTCCGGAATCCAAACCGGCTTCCCCGCGCGCGCGGAGACAGCGACCACGGCCTCCGCCAGGGAACGGTCGCCGGGGCTGCCGAAGATGCGGTTGACGCATGCCGGGTAGTAGACGGCTGAGGCGCCCACGCGCGCGGTGCGCGGCAGTCTGCGCGCCGCGGCCCCGGGGATCTGGGGCAGCCACTCGGGGACGAGGTCCGGGCGCACGGCCTTGCGCGCGCCGCGGGTGACCGCGGTGAGCAGCCGGTCACTGATCCGGTCGGCGGCGGCCACCGCGAGCCGCGCCGACGCCTCGACAGCCTTGAAGTTCTTCGCGGCGACAGCGGCCGCCCGCTCCTCGCGAGGCGAGTGCCGCGCGTGCCGGAACTCCTTCATCAGGGCGCCCGTGTCGATGCCCACCGGGCACGCGATGCCGCACGTCGAGTCGCCCGCGCAGGTGTCCACGGCGTCGTACCCGTACGCCTCGACGAGACCGTCCTCCACCGGGGAGCCCGCGGGCTGGCGCATCATCTCGCGGCGCAGCACGATGCGCTGGCGCGGTGTCGTGGTCAAGTCCTCGCTCGGGCACGTCGGTTCACAGAAGCCGCATTCGATGCACGGGTCGGCGATCGGCTCCACGCGTGGGATGGTCTTCAGGCCACGCAGATGCGCCTTCGGGTCCCGGTCCAGGACGACGCGGGGGGCGAGCACCCCGTCCGGGTCGATGACCTGCTTCGTGCGCCACATCAGCTCGGTCGCTTTCGGACCCCACTCCAGCTCCAGGAACGGCGCGAGGTTGCGCCCCGTGGCGTGTTCCGCCTTCAGGGAGCCGTCGAAACGCTCCACGGTCAGACGGCAGAACTCGTCCATGAAGGCGGCATAGCGCTCGACGTCGGCGGGGAGCGCCGCGTCGAAGGCGAGCAGGAAGTGCAGGTTGCCGTGGGCCGCGTGACCCGCGACGGCGGCGTCGAAGCCGTGCCGCGTCTGGAGCTCGAGGAGCGCTTCGCAGGCCTCGGCGAGCCGACCGGGCGGGACCGCGAAATCCTCGGTGATCAGCGTCGTGCCCGGGGGCCGGGAGCCGCCGACGGCGGTGACGAAGGCCTTGCGTGCCTTCCAGTGGCCGCCGATCGTTTTGGCGTCGCGCGTGAACGCGTTGGTCACCGACGGCACGGGCGCGGTCAGGTCCAGTCCTTCCAGGACTTTCGCCGCCGCCGCTTCGTACGCCTCCTGCGCCGCCTCGTCCGGGGCGCGGAACTCGACCAGGAGCGCGGCCGTCGACTTCGGCAGCTCCGCCCAGTCGGCGGGCACCCCCTGGACGCTGACCGACGCCCGCAGAGTGTTGCCGTCCATCAACTCGACGGCGAGCGCGCCCGCGGCGTTGAACAGGGGCACAGCGGCGGCGGCCGCAGGCAGGGACGGGAAGAACAGCAGGGCCGTGCTGGTGTGCCGGTCCAGCGGCAGCGTGTCGAAGACGATCTCGGAGAGGAAGCCGAAGGTGCCCTCGGAGCCGACCATCAGGCCCCGCAGGATCTCCACGGGCGTCGTACCGTCGAGGAACGCGTCGAGTCGGTAACCGTTGGTGTTCTTGATCTCGTACTTCTCGCGGATGCGGGCCACCAGGTGCGGGTCGGCCTCGATCTCACGCTTGATCGCCAGCAGGCCCGCGCACAGGTCGGGCTCCGCGTGCGCCAGTTGTTCGTCCGCATCCGGCTCTGCCGTGTCCACGACCGTCCCCGAGGGCAGGACGACGGTGAGCGAGGCGACCGTGCGGTAGGAGTTGCGGGTGGTTCCCGCCGTCATGCCCGAGGCGTTGTTCGCGACGACGCCGCCGACCGTGCAGGCGATCGCGCTGGCGGGGTCGGGGCCGAGCACACGGCCGAACCGGGAGAGCGTCGCGTTGGCCCGCACGACCGTCGTGCCGGGACCGATGCGCGCCCGCTCGCCCCCGCCGAGCACCTCCACGCCCGACCAGTGCTTGCGCACGTCGACGAGGATGTCCTCACCCTGGGCCTGGCCGTTCAGCGACGTACCGGCCGCGCGGAAGACGACTTCGCGGCCCTTGCCGTGCGCGTACGACAGGACGGCCGACACGTCGTCGATGTCCTCGGGGACGACCACGACCTGAGGCACGAAACGGTAGGGGCTGGCGTCCGAGGCGTACCGCACCAGGTCCGAGACCTTCGTCAGGACCTTGTCCGCGCCGAGCAGTGCGATCAGGTCCGAGCGGAGGGGGTCCGGGGTGCCGCCGCCGCGCTCGTCCGGCACGCGGTCGTGGGCAGGTCCGTCCACGCGCGACGCGGCACCGGGGCGCAGGGCGTCGGGCTCGGGCTCCAGCAGTGGCATGAGCTCTCCTCCAGTTGCGGCGGCGTACCTGCGGACCGGGGTGCGGAGACAGGTCTCAGCAGCGGCGGACGTCCGGCACGTCGAACAGCGCGTTCAGCAGCACGCCCAACTGTGCCCGCTGCTCGGCGTCCAACGGGGCAAGGATGTCCTCCGCGGCGGCGCGGCGCGCGCCGCGCAGCTCGCCCAGGGCCTTGAGTCCCGCGTCGGTGAGCTCGATGCGGATCACCCGGCGGTTGGTGGGATCGGGCGCGCGGCGCACGAGGTCGGCGGCCTCCAGACCGTCGACCAGCGTGGTCACGGCGCGCGGCACGACCTCCAGGCGCTCGGCGAGGTCGGCCATGCGCGGCGGCGTCTCATAGTGAGCGAGGGTGCGCAGGAGGCGGGACTGCGCGGGCGTGATGCCGATCGGCACCAGATGGCGCTTCTGGATCCGCTGCAGCCTGCGGGTCAGCCGCAGCAACTGTTCGGCGAGCAGGCCGTCGGGGTCCGGGGTGTTCATGCGGGAACTTTATCAGGACGTTGTGCATTGTGAGTATAGGTAACAGTGAGCTATGCTCCCTGAGGCATTGTCGTCCGAGAACCCGTAGGAGCCCATGCGTCACGACGAATCCACCTGGACGCCGCAGCCCCCTGCCCCCGGCGAGGAGCCGCAGCCGCGCCAGATGCGCCGCATCCTTCGCCTCTTCCGTCCCTACCGAGGCCGTCTCGCGATCGTGGGCCTGCTGGTCTGCGCCGCCTCGCTCGTCGGGGTCGCCACCCCGTTCCTGCTGAAGGAGATCCTCGACACCGCCCTGCCCCAGGGCCGCACGGGCCTGCTGAGCCTGCTCGCGCTCGGCATGATCCTCAGTGCGGTCGTCACCAGTGTCTTCGGCGTCCTGCAGACCCTGATCAGCACGTCCGTGGGGCAGCGCGTCATGCATGACCTGCGCACCGCGGTGTACGGCAGGTTGCAGAGCATGTCCCTGGCCTTCTTCACCCGCACCCGCACGGGCGAGGTCCAGTCCCGGATCGCCAACGACATCGGCGGCATGCAGGCGACCGTCACCTCCACCGCCACGTCCTTGGTCTCGAACCTCACCAGCGTCATGGCCACCGTCGTCGCGATGCTCGCCCTGGACTGGCGGCTCACCGTCGTCTCGCTCCTGCTGCTCCCGGTGTTCGTGTGGATCAGCCGCCGCGTCGGCCGCGAACGCAAGAAGATCGCCACGCAGCGGCAGAAGCAGATGGCCGTCATGGCCGCGACCGTCACCGAATCGCTCTCCGTCAGCGGCATTCTTCTCGGCCGCACGATGGGGCGCGCCGACTCCCTCACCAAGTCCTTCTCCGACGAATCCGAGCAACTGGTCGACCTGGAGATCCGGTCCAACATGGCGGGCCGCTGGCGCATGGCCGTCATCACCATCGTGATGGCCGCGATGCCCGCCGTCATCTACTGGACCGCGGGCATCGCCTTCCGGATGGGCGGCCCGACCGTCTCCATCGGCACACTCGTCGCCTTCGTCTCGCTCCAGCAGGGCCTCTTCCGTCCGACCGTCAGCCTGCTCTCGACCGGCGTGCAGATCCAGACCTCGCTCGCGCTCTTCCAGCGCATCTTCGAGTATCTCGACCTGTCCGTCGACATCACCGAGCCCGAGCGGCCGGTGCACCTCGACGAGATCAAGGGCGAGGTCCGCTTCGAGGGCGTCGAGTTCCGCTACGACGAGAAGGCGGACCCCACGCTCCAGGACATCGACCTCGTCATACCCGCGGGCGGCAGCCTCGCCGTGGTCGGAGCCACCGGCTCCGGCAAGTCCACGCTGAGTCACCTCGTGCCCAGGCTCTACGACGTCACGGGCGGCCGCGTCACCCTCGACGGCGTCGACGTGCGCGACCTCGACTTCGACACCCTCGCGCGCGCCGTCGGCGTGGTCTCCCAGGAGACGTACCTCTTCCACGCCTCGGTCGCCGACAACCTCCGCTTCGCCAAGCCCGACGCCACCGACGAGGAACTCTTCACCGCCGCCCGCGCCGCGCAGATCCACGACCACATCGCCTCCCTCCCCGAGGGGTACGACACGGTCGTCGGCGAGAGGGGCCACCGCTTCTCCGGCGGCGAGAAGCAGCGCCTCGCCATCGCCCGCACCATCCTGCGCGACCCGCCGGTCCTGATACTCGACGAGGCGACCAGCGCCCTCGACACCCGCACGGAACGCGCCGTGCAGGAGGCCATCGACGCGCTGTCCGCCGGCAGGACCACCCTCACCATCGCCCACCGGCTCTCCACCGTCCGCGGCGCCGACCAGATCGTGGTCCTGGACGCGGGCCGGGTCGCCGAGCGCGGCACCCACGAGGAACTCCTGGGGCGCGACGGCCGTTACGCCGCCCTCGTGCGCAGAGACGCCCAACTGGAGCCCGCGACATGAAAATATGCCAGGAATATGACCATTTGCGGGTTACCGTGCCCGCATGCAGACCAAGACTCCGAGACGCGGAACGATTCGACTGACGCGACGGGGCCGGATCGCCCTGATCGCGGCCGGAGCCGTCGCCGTGGCCGCAGCCGTGACGGTGCCGCTGCTGCTTCCCGACGACGACGAACGGCCCGAGACGCTGACCATCCCCGAGGGGTGGCGTGCCGCCCAGGTGTACGCGGCCGTGGACAAGGCACTCGACGTGCCCGCCGGCACCACGAAGAAGGCACTGCCGAAAGCGAACCTCAAACTCCCCGAAGACGCCGACGGCAACCCCGAGGGTTACCTCTTCCCGGCCACGTATCCGCTCAGCCCGGAGTCGACTCCGGCATCCGTTCTGTCGTACATGGTGAACACGGCCAACAAGAAGTTCGGCGTCGGCCAAGTCACGGCCGGTGCGAACCGGAATGCGCTGAACATCTACCAGAGCGTCACCATTGCGAGCATGATCGAGGCGGAAGCCGGTTCCAAGGAGGAAATGGGCAAGGTCGCCAGGGTCATCTACAACCGTCTCGACCGGGGCATGCCCCTGCAGATGGACTCCACCATCAACTACGCCCTCAACCGCTCGACACTCGCCACCAGCGAACGCGACACGAAGATCAACAGTCCGTACAACACCTATGCACGCATGGGCCTGCCGCCCACGCCGATCGGCAACCCCGGAGAGGAAGCAATGCGGGCGGCGATCAACCCGACTCCGGGGAACTGGCTGTATTTCGTCACCGTGAAACCGGGAGACACGCGTTTCACATCCGACTTCCAGGAACACCAGAAGAACGTGGGGGAGTTCAACAAGGCGAAGTAGCGGGAGGCCGAAAGTGGCATGGGGCCAGGGGGGTCCGCTCGGCCGACACGCCTGCTCCGCCTTGACCTCAACCGTGGTTCAGGTACAACGCTTTTCTCTGAACGTACCGCTCAGTATGCAGGAGGAGCCGACCATGGCCGCACCAATAACTTGTGCTTTTCCCGACGTCCGGCGGGCGGACGCCGGGACGATCCTCGTCAGCTCTTGGACCCTGCCGGCCCCGGGGGTCCAGAAGCAGGCAGCGGACCTGGTGATCGAGGAATGGGAACACCAGGAACGCCCGGACGCCATGCTCTCGTTCACCACCTTCCTCAGCGAGAACGGCCGCGAGGTCCTCAACTACGCGCAGTGGACGGACGACGATTCCCACCGGGAGTGGGCCCGCGCGGCCCGGTGTTCGGAAGACATCAGCAGGGTCGACCGGATGGTGCTCGGCATCGAACGTCCGGGCGAGGTGCGCTACTCCCTCTACCGCAGCTACGCCACCGAGGAGAGAGCGGAGAGCACCCCCGGTGCCCTCGTCACCCCCATCTTCGAGACCGAAGGACCGGACAGTCAGCGCGCGTTCATCGACGGCGTCATTGCGATCCTGGAACGGACCCGGCCGCCGGGGCTTCTCGCGGCCCACTTCCACACGAGCAAGGACGGCCGCAGGGTTCTCAACCACGCCGAGTGGCGGGACATGTCGGCGTGGCGGCGCTTCGCCGAGAGCGGCGGCACGGTCGAACTGGGCATGATGATCGAGGGCCTGGAGGGCGTCACTCCGGCGCCGACCCGACCCAGCGTGCCGCGCTACCTCCCGTACAAGAGCCTGGTGAACGTCGCGGCTCCCTGAGCCGCGGGCCCTCCCGCCTCTTGTGCCGCGTTGAGCGGCGCGAGAGGCTGGCAGCGCGCGACACCGCACGCGCAGCGCGACCACGCACGCGCACCACACGGCACCGCCGCACTCAGCACCGCACCGCACATGGCCCGACCCCGTCCCTGGTCAGTCGATGAAAGGTTCAGGTGCACCGGGAATGAGAATGCCCTCCCGTCGGCGGCAGACAGCGGTGCTGCTCTCCGCCGCGCTGACGGCCACCGGCCTGCTCGCCGTAACCCCGTCCTCCCATGCCGCGCCCGGCTCCTCCGGCGTCGGCGGGGAACTGCGGCTCGCGGGTCGTTCCGAGGTCGCCGTGCCGGACGGTTGGATCGTCGTCCTGAAGGACGCGAAGGCGCTGAACGCCGCCGCCGTGTCCGGCGTGGCACGCGAGCTCGTCGGGCGGGCCGAAGGAGCACGGCTCGGGCACGTGTACCGAGCCGCCCTGCACGGGTTCTCCGCCCGCATGAGCCGGACACAGGCGGGCCGGATCGCCGCCGACCCCCGTGTCGCGTACGTCCGTCAGGACACCCGGGTCCGCGTCGACCGCGCGGGAGAGCAGACCCAGCCCAACGCCCCCTGGGGCCTCGACCGCATCGACCAGCGCCGCCTCCCGCTGTCCACCACGTACACCTACCGCACCACGGCCCCCGGCGTGAGCATCTACATCATCGACAGCGGGCTGCGCACCACCCACGCGGAGTTCGCCGGCCGCGCCTCCGTCGGGACCGACACCGTCGGCGACGGCAGGAACGGCGACGACTGCAACGGGCACGGCACCCATGTGGGCGGCATCGCGGCGGGGAAGACGTACGGCGTGGCCAAGCAGGCCAGACCGGTCGCGGTGCGCGTCCTCGACTGCCAGGGCGCGGGCACCACAGCGGGGGTCGTCGCGGGCGTCGACTGGGTGACGGCGAAGGCCGCGAAACCGGCGGTCGCGAACATGAGCCTCGGCGGGGCCGCCAGCGATGTCCTCGACAGCGCGGTGCGGCGCTCCATACGCTCCGGCGTCACCTACACGGTCGCCGCGGGCAGCTCAGGCCAGGCCGGTGGCGCTTGCACCACCTCACCCTCCCGTGTGCCGGAGACCATCAGCGTCGGCGCGAGCGACCGGAGCGACCGCCGTGCGTCCTCCTCCAACTACGGTTCGTGCGTGTCCCTGTTCGCGCCAGGCGTGCAGATACCTTCCGCCTGGAAGGACAGCGACACCGCGACAGCCACCCTCAGCGGTACGTCGATGGCCACCGGGCACGCCGCAGGCGCGGCCGCACTGCATCTGGCCTTCCGGCCCACGGACACCCCGGCGCAGGTCAAGAAGGGCCTCGTCGAGAACGCCACCACGGGAGTGCTGCAGGGCACCCCGCCCGTCACGCCGGACAAGCTGCTCTACACGCTGTACCTCGGCTAGACGGGGCTCGGGAGCGAGGTCCCGGCCAGCAGTCGCCGAACGTCGCGCACCGCCGCGCGCCCCGCGCGGTTGGCGCCGATCGTGCTGGCCGAGGGTCCGTAGCCGACGAGGTGGATGCGGGGGTCCGCGGCGACCCTCGTGCCCTCCAGGCGGATGCCGCCGCCGGGCTCGCGCAGCCGCAGCGGGGCCAGGTGGTCGACGGCGGGACGGAAGCCGGTCGCCCAGAGGATCACGTCCGCGTCCACGCGGCGGCCGTCGTCCCACTCGACGCCCGACGGCGTGATCCGGTCGAACATCGGCAGCCGGTCGAGGACGCCGTCGGCCCGCGCCTGCCGGATCGCGTCGTTCATGGGCAGCCCCGTCACGGACACCACGCTCCGCGGCGGCAGCCCCTGACGTACGCGCTCCTCGACCATGGCGACGGCCGTGCGCCCCCAGTTCTCGTCGAAGGGCCCCTCGCGGAACACCGGCTCGCTGCGGGTGACCCAGGTGGTCGACGCCGCGTACGGGGCGATCTCCATGAGGTGCTGCGTGCCCGATGCGCCACCGCCGACGACGATCACACGCTGTCCCGCGAACGCCTCGGGCCCCGGGTAGACCGCGGTGTGCAACTGCCGCCCGCGGAACGTGTCCTGACCCGGGTAGCGCGGCCAGAACGGCCGGTCCCAGGTGCCTGTCGCACTGATCAGGGCCCGCGTCGACCAGGTGCCCGCCGACGTCTCGACGAGCAGCCTGCCGCCCTCACCCTCGCGGACTCCGCGCACGTCGACGGGGCGTCGCACGCGCAGGCCGAAACGGAGCTCGTACTCCTCGAAGTACTTCCCGATGATCTCCGACGACGGGCGCGCGGGGTCCGCGCCCGTCAGTTCCATCCCGGGGAGCGCGTGCATGCCGTGCACCTTCCCGTACGTCAGGGAAGGCCACCGGAACTGCCATGCGCCGCCGGGCCGGGGCGCGTGGTCGAGGACCACGAAGTCCCGGTCCGGTTCGTAGCCGACCCGCCGCAGGTGGTAGGCGCTGGACAGGCCCGCCTGCCCGGCGCCGATGACCACCACGTCCACGTCCTGGACCGTCGTTGCGGCGGCCGCGTCTCGTACCCCGATGTCGTTCACGTTTCTACTAACTTCATCGGGGTCCAGGATCTTCCCGGCGGACGGGCGGACGGGCGGGCCGGCCCCGTCTCAGCGGCCTCCCGCGACCAGGAGCGGCGCGCCGCCCGGGGCGGAGGCGGGGCGTCCGTTCGCCGCGGGGACACCGGACAGCGGCGACGCCGGGATCCGTGGCAGCAGCCCGCGCGCGGCCAGCACGGGGATGACGCCCTCGCCGAACCAGTACGCCTCCTCCAGGTGCGGATAGCCGGACAGGACGAAGTGCTCCACGCCGAGCGCGTGGTACTCCTCGATCCGGTCGGCGACATCGGCGTGGCTGCCGACCAGCGCCGTGCCCGCCCCGCCGCGCACCAGGCCGACACCGGCCCACAGGTTCGGCGAGATCTCCAGCTTGTCCCGGGAGCCGCCGTGCAGCGCGAGCATCCGCTGCTGCCCCACCGACTCGCTGCGGCCGAGCGCCTCCTGTGCCGCGGCGATCGTGTCCGGGTCGAGGTCGTCGAGGAGCCGGTTCGCGGTCGCCCACGCGTCGGCGGCCGAGTCGCGGGAGATCGAGTGCAGCCGGATGCCGAACCGGACCGTGCGGCCCTCCTTCTCGGCGAGCCCGCGGATCCAGTCGATCTTCTGCTTCACCTGCTCGGGCGGCTCGCCCCACGTCAGGTACACGTCCGTGTGCCGCGCGGCGACCGGACCCGCCGCGGCCGACGAGCCGCCGAAGAAGATCTCCGGCAGCGGATCCGGCGGCAGCGCGGTGAGGCCGCCGTCGATCCGGAAGTGCTCGCCGCGGAAGTCGAACGGCTTGCCGCCCCACACCCCTCGTACGACGGAGAGGAATTCGTCGGTGCGGGAGTAGCGGCGGTCGTGGTCCAGGTGGTCGCCGAACCTCCGCTGCTCGGTCGAGTCGCCGCCCGTCACCACGTTGAGGAGCAGCCTGCCGCGGGTGATCCGCTGATACGTCGCCGCCATCTGCGCCGCAAGCACGGGGGAGATGACACCCGGGCGGAACGCCACGAGGAACTTGAGCCGCTCCGTGTGCTGCGCGAGCGCGACCGTCGTCAGCCAGGCGTCCTCGCACCACGTGCCGGTCGGTGTGAGCACGGCCTCGAACCCCAGCTGCTCGGCGGCCTTGGCGATCTGGGCCAGATACTCGATGTCGGGCGCGCGCACGCCGCTCACCGGGGTGACGCGGGAGCGGGTGATGCCGCCGTCGGTGTAGGCGTGCCGGTCGACGAGGGTGCGGCCGTCGCCGCCCGTCGGCAGGAACCAGTGCAGGTGGACGTTCATGGTCAGGACTCCTTGCGGTACGAGCGCGGCTCGGTGGTGGAGGGCGGCAGGTCGCCGTTGAAGCGGGTGTCGACGAAGTCGCCGAAGTCGATGCGGCGCGGGATCAGCTTCAAATCGCTGAAGGTGTCCGCGATCTCCTGCTCGGACGCGATGACGTTCTTGTCCACGGCCACCTGGACCCGGGTGCCGTTGGTGCGCTTCACGGCGTCCAGCGCGACGTCGTAGGGAAGGCCGGTGTCCTGGGCCCAGACCTTCGCCCAGGCTTCGGGGTGCTTGTAGACCCAGTCCTGGGCCCTGCGGAGCCGGTCCAGGTAGTCGGAGATCGCCGCGGCCTTCTTCTCGTCGCCGAGGGCGCCGGGCGCCGCCGCCTGGAAGGCGAGGCCGTTCGACAGCCCCTCGCCGTCGGTCAGCACGCGCCCGGTCTTCGCCCGCAGGACCTGCGAGGTGTACGGGTCCCAGACGGCCCAGGCGTCCACCTTGCCGCTGGTGAACGCGGCGAGCGCGTCGGCCGGTTGCAGGTACTTGACCTGTACGTCCTGCAAGCCGAGCCCGGCCCTCTTCAGGGACGCGACCAGATTGAAGTGCGCGGACGAACCCTGCGCCACGGCGACCGACTTGCCCTTGAGCTGCTGCGGCTTCTTCAGCGGAGAGTCGTCCGGCACGAGGATCGTGTCCCCGGCGGCGGCGCCGTGACTGGCCGCCACCACGGTGATCTTCGACCCGGCACCCGCCGCGAAGACGGGCGGGGTGTTCCCGATACCGCCGATGTCGACGGCCTTGGCGTTGATGGCCTCCAGGAGCGGAGGGCCGGACGTGAAGGTCGACCAACGGATCTTGTAATCGAGGTCGTCGAGCTCCCCGGCCGCGCGCAGCACGGCCTCCGAACCCCCCTTCTGATCACCGACATTGAGGGTCAGCGACCCCTTCCCGTCGGTGCCGCCGCCCGAACCGCCGATGGAACTGTCGGCGGACGAGGTGCCGGAGCAGGCGGCGAGGAGCAGAGCGAGGGGGAGCAGTAGGGCGGCGGCGGGGGCGGGGCGTGGTCGTCGCATGGTGGATTGGTTCCGTTCGCTTCGGTACGGGGGATGGGGCCGTTGACCAGTGCTGTAGGGAGCGGGTGCTCAGGCGTCAGGCGGCGGAGGCACCGGCGGTCGCCTCGACGCCGAGGCGTTCGAGCAGCTCCGCGCGGAGCTCGCCGAAACGGGGGTCGGAGATGCCGCGGGGGCGTTCCAGGTCGATCTCCGTCTCGTACGCGATGACGCCGCCGTCCATGACAAGGACCCGGTCGGCGAGGAGCACCGCCTCCTCCACGTCGTGCGTGACGAGGAGCACAGCGCAGCCACGCCGCTGCCACAACTCGTCGACGAGCCGCTGGGCCTTGATGCGGGTGAGCGCGTCGAGCGCGCCGAACGGCTCGTCCAGCAGGAGCAGGTCCGGCTCGCGCACCAGGGCACGGGCCAGCGAGGCGCGCTGGGCCTCGCCGCCGGAGAGGGTCTTGGGCCAGGCGTCGCTGCGGTGCTTCAGACCGACCTCGGCCAGGGCCTGCTCGGCGACGTCCCGGTGGGGCTTTCCCGGCAGCCCGAGCAGCACGTTGCGCCACACCCGCTTCCACGGCATCAGCCGCGGCGCCTGGAACGCGACGGCCCTGCGGCGCGGCACGAGCACGGTGCCCTCGATCTCGCGGTCGAGCCCGGCGAGGATGCGCAGCAGTGTCGACTTGCCGCAGCCGCTGCGGCCGAGCAGCGCCACGAATTCGCCGGGACGCACGTCGAGGTGCAGGTCGTCGATGACGGCACGCCCGTCGAAGGCACGGGTCAGCCCGTCGACATGGACGGCGGAGGACACGGTCGTGGTCACCGGCCGGTGAACGTCGGTCGCCATTGCAGCAGCAGCCTTTCGAGGGTTCGGACGACGAAGTCGGCCGTCAGGCCGAGGAAGGCGTAGACGACCAGGCAGACGACGATCACGTCGGTGCGCAGGAAGTCGCGGGCCTGGACCATGAGGAAACCGAGGCCGGCGTCGGCGTTGACCTGCTCGGCGAAGACGAGGGCGAGCCAGGAGACGCCCAGCGAGTAGCGCAGCCCCGTCATGGCACCGGGCAGCGCGCCCGGCAGGATGACGTGCCGCACGAGCCCCCACCGCGACAGGCCGAGCGACTCCCCGGCCTCGATCAACTGGGCGTCGACGCCCCGGATCCCCGCATACACGTTCAGGTAGAGCGGGAAGGACACCCCGAGCGTGATGATCGCGATCTTCGGCGCCTCGCCGATCCCGAACCAGATGATGAACAGCGGGATCAGTCCGACGAACGGCACGGTGCGCAGCATCTGCACACTGGCGTCCACGAGGTCCTCGCCGATGCGGAAGAGCCCGGAGACGAGGGCGAGCGTCGTCCCGACGAGGGTGCCGAAGACCAGCCCGAGCGCGACGCGCTGCAGGGAGACTCCCATGGCGTTCTGCAGGGACCCGTTCCCGATGAGATCTCCGGCGACACGGGCGACGGTCCCGGGGGAGGCGAGCACGTCACCGGCGAGGACGCCGGTGGAGCTCAGGACCTGCCAGAGTGCGAGCAGCGCGAGCGGTCCCGAGGTGCGGCGCAGCCAGCGGGGGACGCGGGCGCGGCGGGTGGAGGAGGGGACGAGGGCTTGGAGCTGGGGCCCCGGAGGCAGCTCGGATGTGGACTTGGGGGATATATCGGGTGGGGTGGGGTGTGGCGGGGCATGGCTGATGCTCATGAGGGCTCCACGGGGCGAGAGGGGAGGGGAGGGCAGAGGGGGGTTCACCGGTGGCCGGTGCGCGCGTGGCAGGCCGGACGCCGTCAGCGCACGGCACGCCCGCGACACCCGGAGGACACGCACGGGCGCGGGCACACGCCCGGGTGCGCAGGCTCACGGAGGTGCGGACGTACGGACCTGCACGTCCATGGGCCTACGAGGACAGCGCGCGGCACAAAACCAGCAGCGGGAACCGGCGAAGTGACGAGCGCGAAAGCGGGGAAAAGGCGTCAGCGGCCGCGACGACACGCGGAGGAGGCCACCCGCAGCAGGTCGATGTGACCGCGCGTGGTGAGCAGGGCTGAACGCAACATGCCGCAGAACGTAGCCACTTCGGCCACACACGGTCAATGGTGTCTCGAAAGGCGGACTCCCGGTATCAGCGGACGGAAGCCGACGTGAGGGAGGATGGACGCATGCCCGATGTGTTCACCACCCGAGTCCTGCAGGTCACCACCGGATCGACCGAGGTCGTCCGTGACCTCACCGCCGACTGCGAGGCCTTCCTGCGCGAAACGGCCGACGGCCGCGACGGCCTCCTCAACATCTTCGTCCCGCACGCCACGGCGGGCATCGCCGTACTGGAGACGGGGGCGGGCAGCGACGACGACCTGCTGGCCGCGCTGCACACGCTGCTCCCCGCGGACGACCGCTGGCAGCACCGCCACGGCAGCCCGGGTCACGGCCGCGACCACGTGCTCCCCGCCCTGGTCCCGCCCCACGCGACCCTGCCGGTCGTCGACGGCCGCCTGGAACTGGGGACGTGGCAGTCGGTGTGCCTGGTCGACACGAACGTCGACAACCCGGACCGGAAGGTGCGGCTCTCGTTCCTCGGCTGACGGTGCCCCCGTCGTTGACACCGGCGTAGGCGAGCGCCTGCTCATCTGGAGCGCCCGGCAGGTGACCAGGACGGTGTCCGGCGGCGTCGGGCGACTAAGGCCGTGTCCGGCAGTCCGGGCACCGGCCCCGGAACGTCATCTCCGCCGTCAGGACCGTGAAGCCGAAGCGTTCCGCGGAGGGCAGGGCGGTCAGCGGGTCGCCCGCGGGGTGGACGTCGCGGATGGTGCCGCAGTCCGCGCACACCAAGTGCTGGTGCGGACGGTGGGCATTGGGGTCGTAGCGTTTGGCGCGTCCGTCCGTCGTGACCTCGATGACCTCGCCGAGCGAGACGAGTTCGCCGAGGGTGTTGTAGACGGTGGCGCGGGAAATCTCCGGCAGCCTGGCAGTGGCCTGGGCGAGCACCTCGTCGGCGGTCAGGTGGACGTGTTCTCCGGCGAGCACCTCGGCGACCACGCGGCGCTGGGCGGTCATCCGCCAACCGCGTCCGCGGAGCCGTTGCAGCAGGTCACTCATGACCACCAACCCTCACTGTGCAGAGCCCTCAGGAATGAATACGCGTGCGCCTGTCTTCCGTATTGACTTGGATTTCGTCCATCGTAGGATCGGTTCCGGCTGGCAGCCAAGGGTCAGGGCAACGGCAGGGAACCACACGTGACTTCACTGGATCGCCTTACTTCACCGCATCGCCTTCCGTCCCGCGCGTGCACCTGCTCCACCACCCTCAGCTCCTGAGCACCGCGATCCGCCCTCTCCGGAAGGATTCCCCATGACAGAGAACCACGACGCGATCGTCACCGACCCGAAACCGGAGGAGACGGGCGGCTGTCCGGTGGCGCACCGCGCGCCGCACCCGACGCAGGGCGGCGGCAACCGGCAGTGGTGGCCTGAGCGGCTCAACCTGAAGATCCTGGCGAAGAACCCCGCCGTAGCCAACCCCCTCGGCGAGGAGTTCGACTACGCCGAGGCGTTCACGTCCCTCGACCTGCCCGCCGTGAAGCGGGACATCGCCGAGGTGCTCACGACGTCCCAGGACTGGTGGCCCGCCGACTTCGGCACCTACGGCCCGTTCATGATCCGCATGGCGTGGCACAGCGCGGGCACGTACCGCATCAGTGACGGCCGCGGCGGTGCGGGCGCCGGTCAGCAGCGGTTCGCGCCGCTCAACAGCTGGCCGGACAACGCCAGCCTCGACAAGGCCCGCCGTCTGCTGTGGCCGGTCAAGAAGAAGTACGGCCAGTCCCTCTCGTGGGCCGACCTGCTCATCCTCACCGGCAACGTCGCCCTGGAGTCGATGGGCTTCAAGACCTTCGGCTTCGGCGGCGGCCGCGCCGACGTGTGGGAGCCCGACGAGGACGTCTACTGGGGCCCCGAGACCGACTGGCTCGGCGACGAGCGCTATACCGGCGACCGCGAGCTGGAGAACCCGCTCGGCGCGGTCCAGATGGGCCTGATCTACGTCAACCCCGAGGGCCCGAACGGCAATCCGGACCCGATCGCCGCGGCCCGCGACATCCGCGAGACGTTCCGCCGGATGGCGATGAACGACGAGGAGACCGTCGCCCTCATCGCGGGCGGCCACACCTTCGGCAAGACCCACGGCGCGGGCCCGGCCGACGCGGTCGGCGACGACCCCGAGGCCGCGCCCATGGAGCAGATGGGCCTGGGCTGGCGCAGCACGCACGGCACGGGCGTCGGTGCCGACGCGATCACCAGTGGTCTCGAGGGCATCTGGACCGACACCCCCACGACGTGGGACAACAGCTTCTTCGAGATCCTCTTCGGCTACGAGTGGGAGCTGTTCAAGAGCCCCGCGGGCGCGCACCAGTGGCGGCCGAAGGACGGCGCGGGCGCGGGCACCGTGCCCGACGCGTTCGACGCCACGAAGAAGCACGCGCCGACGATGCTCACCACCGACCTGTCGCTCCGCTTCGACCCGGTCTACGAGCAGATCTCGCGCCGCTTCAAGGACGACCCGGACGCGTTCGCGGACGCGTTCGCCCGCGCCTGGTTCAAGCTGACCCACCGCGACATGGGCCCGGTCGTGCGCTACCTCGGCCCGGAGGTCCCGAGCGAGACCTTGGTGTGGCAGGACCCGCTGCCCGAGGCGACGTACGAAAGCATCGATGCCGCGGACGTCACCGCTCTCAAGGAGCGGATCCTCGCCTCGGACCTGTCGGTGTCGCAGCTCGTGTCCACGGCGTGGGCCGCCGCCTCCTCCTTCCGCGGCAGCGACAAGCGCGGCGGCGCCAACGGTGCGCGGATCCGTCTGGAGCCGCAGCGCGGCTGGGAGGTCAACGACCCCGACGAGCTGGCGACGGTCCTCCGCGCCCTGGAGGGCATCCAGGACTCCTTCAACTCCTCCCGCACGGACGGCAAGCAGGTCTCGCTCGCCGACCTGATCGTGCTCGGCGGCAGCGCGGCCGTCGAGCAGGCCGCGAAGGACGCCGGCTTCGCCGTCGAGGTCCCCTTCACTCCGGGCCGCGTCGACGCGTCGCAGGAGCAGACCGACGTGGAGTCCTTCGCCGCGATCGAGCCGCCCGCCGACGGGTTCCGCAACTACGTCGGCAAGGGCAACCGCCTGCCCGCCGAATATCTCCTGCTCGACAAGGCGAACCTGCTGACCCTGAGCGCCCCGGAGATGACGGTCCTCGTCGGCGGTCTGCGTGTCCTCGGCGCGAACCACCGGGGCTCGAAGCACGGTGTCCTCACCACGAGCCCCGGCACCCTCACCAACGACTTCTTCGTCAACCTGCTCGACCTGGGCACGCAGTGGAAGTCGACGTCCGAGGCCCAGGACACGTTCGAGGGCCGCGATGCCTCCGGCACGGTCCGGTGGACCGGCACGCGAGCCGACCTGGTCTTCGGCTCCAACTCCGAACTGCGCGCACTCGCCGAGGTCTACGCGAGCGACGACGCGAAGGAGAAGTTCGTACGGGACTTCGTCGCGGCGTGGGTCAAGGTCATGAACCTCGACCGGTTCGACCTCGCGTGACACACACCGGGTGACCGGCGCGTCCAGGTGAACCGGCCTGGACGCGCCGCCTAACCGATCTCGACCACGCGGGCCCAGGCGGGCGGCGTATCCGGTACGTGGTCGGGGTCGTCCTCGTCCCAGGAGCGGGCGCGTCCCGCCCGCGGGAACAGCCCGACCACCGTCCGGCAGGCGGGGCGCGTACGCGGCCACGGCGTCTGGCCGTCGGTCAGGACCACGACGATGTCGGGTGCGGGCCGCGCGCGCAGCGCCCTGGCGAAACCGGCCCGCAGATCCGTGCCACCGCCGCCCACCAGAGGTATCCCCTCCGCCCTGCACAACGAGTGCACGGACGGGGCGGCCGCGTCGCACGGCAGCGCCGTGACGAGGTCACGACGGCCGCCCACCGCACGGGAGATCGCGGTCACTTCGAGGAGCGCGCTGCCCAGTTCGGCGTCGCTCACCGAACCGGACGTGTCGATGACCACGCACACCCGTGGCGGTCTGCGCCGCAGACTCGGCAGGACGACACCGGGCACCCCCGCCGAGCGCCGCGCGGGCCGCCCGTACGTGTAGTCCTCACCCGCGCCGGGCCCCGACGCCGCGGAGCGGACCGCCGCACCCAGCAACTCCCGCCACGGCTGAGGCGCATGGAACGCCTCCTCCGCCCACCGTCGCCACCCTTTCGGCGCGTTGCCCGGCCGGGCGGTGATGCCCTGCGCCACCCGGAAGCGGACCGCGTCCCTCTCCTGCTCGCTGAGCCCGTCGGCGCCGTCCGCCCCGAGCTCCCACGGACGCTCGAGGCCGTCGGCGCCGCTCCCGCAGTCCAGCCAGGACATGCTCTGCGTCCGCGGCCCGAGCCGGAACTGCCGCAGATAGTCCTCCATGAGCTCCCCCTCGGGCAGTCCCAGCACCGCGGGCCCCACGGCGCCCTCGGGCCGGACGAGGCCCTCCCCGAACACGTCGTCATTGATCTCGCAGTCCGCTGCGATGTTCATCCGCAGCCGCTCTCCGGGACCGTCGAGCCCGCGCTCCCCGGCCACCCGGTCGCTGCGCCCGTGGTGGTCCCGGAGCAGGTGGGACACCTCGTGCACCCACACTCCGGCGAGTTCCTCCACGGGCGTGCGGTCGACGAAGCCGGGCGAGACGTAGCACCGCCAGTGCCGGTCGACGGCCATCGTCGGCACCTGCCGCGACACGACGGTGTGCAGGGCGAACAGGGCCGTCGACAGATACGGGCGGGCGCGGGCCGCGTGGAGCCGGGCGGCGAAGAGCTTGTCCCGGTCCAGGGCGCCCGGCGCGGTCACCGGCCCGCCCTGGCGGTGTCGCGCGCCGTGCGCGTGGCGCGCGCCAGCGAACGATCCGCCCGCCGGGACAGGCCCACGGTCCCGGCGAGGCGTTCGATCGAGGCCGGTACGTCCCAGTCCTCCCTGCGCAACGCGGCGAGCGTGGTGGCGGGCACGACGACCAGATCGGGTGCGCCGGTCTCGACCGCGCGGACCAGCAGCGCCCACGCCGCGTCCCAGCGCGACCTCTCCGGACGGTTCCTGACCGCGGCCACCACGGCGTCGAGCACCGCCTGACGGAGATCGCCCCGCTGCGGCAGGTCGGCGTGCGCGGGGTCGGCGAGGAGCAGTTCGGGATCGGGCAGGTCCATCCGGTCCAGCGCCGCCAGCAGCTCAAGCCCCGGGCCGTCTCCCACGGTGCCCCTGACCAGCAGGGAGAGCACGTCGCGCGAGGACCCGGCGGCGGTCGCGAACGCGGTCAGACGCAGCGCCATCTCCCAGCTGCGTGGCGAGGGCCAGGCCCCGCCGCGGCGCGCCTCGCCGCCGGGCAGCCGGTGTACGAGTCCGGGGCGTGCGGCCAGCAGCCCGCATACGCCGCGACGGGCGAAGTCCACGGCTTCCGACAGCTTCTCGGGTGCGAGCCGGGGAAGCGTGGCGTGCGGCCAGGTCCCGCCGAGGCCACGTACGACCACGTCGTGGTCGTGGGCCCATTGCAGATGGACGAACCGGTTGGCGAGCGGCGGGCTGAGCTCCCAGCCGTCGGCTGCCGAGGACGGCGGGTTGGCTGCTGCCACGATGCGTACACCGGGCGGGAGTTGGAGAGCACCGATGCGTCGTTCGAGGACCACACGGAGCAGAGCCGCTTGCACGGCCGGGGGAGCGGTGGACAGTTCGTCGAGGAACAGCAGCCCGCGGCCGGCCCGGACGAGGCGGACGGCCCAGTCCGGGGGTGCCATCGGGATGCCCTGTTCCGCCGGGTCGTCCCCGACGACGGGCAGCCCGGAGAAGTCGGACGGCTCGTGCACGCTGGCGATCACCGTGGTCAGCGGCAGGTCGAGGGAGGTGGCGAGTTGCGTGAGGGCCGCGGTCTTGCCGATGCCCGGCTCTCCCCACAGGAGCACAGGGAGGTCGGCGGAGACAGCCAGGGTGAGTGCTTCCAGCTGCGTGTCGGTGCGGGGTTCGGTGGTCGAGTCGCGCAGGAGGTCCAACAGGGCCTCTGCGACGCCGAGTCGGGTGGGGGCGGAGAGGTTCGTGGCGTGTTCGGGCATGTGTGATCACCTTCGGGTGTTCGGGAGGCGTGTGGTGGGAGGCCGCGGGTGTACGTGAGGGTGCGGGTCAGCGTGTGGAGGAGTGGCGCGGGTGCGACCGGACGTCGCGTCGCGCCCCGGGCCCGGGGTGCGCGGGGGAGGGGGCGGAGCCGATCAGGCCCGCCCGGTAGAGCCCGTGGGTGACGCGTCGGCGCGCGGCCGTCTCCAACTCGTCCCGCAACGGGCCGTCGCGCAGCAGCGCTTCTGGCCCCAACAGGTCTTCGATGACGGCCAGGGCGCCGTCGACGTCGCCGTGGTCGAGGCGCTCGCGGACGCCGGTGAGGGCGTCCGGACTGCGGTGCGCCTCATCGATCACCCGCAGGCAGGGCAGTGGGGTACCGGAGAGTGCGGCGAGGAGCTCCTCGCGGCGGATCTCGGCGGCGTCGTGGTCGAGCGGGGCCAGTACTCCGTCGACGAGGCCGATACGGTGTCGGGCGCCGCGGCATTCGACGATGCGGGGACGGCGCGCGGCTGGAGCGGTGGACGGGCCGGCCGGGGTGGAGTCGGGCAACAGCGACGCCGCGACCAGAGGATGGAGTCGCTCGGCCGTGACGGCGCCGGTCCGGAGAAGTTCCAGGTCCGGCAGGATCCAGGTCGAGGCGTCGGGCAGGACGGGGAGTGCGGAGATGTCGCCGACGGAAGGCGGAGCGACGGTGGAGAAGCCGGAGGGGTGCCCGACTCCGACGGCGTCCACGTCCGGACCGGGCTCCATGAGCAGGCGACGTCCGGCTCCCAGGCGCACGACGACGGGCCCGGCGGGCCGGCCGTCGGTGTGCAGCAGGAGCGCAGCCTCGTCCGCCCATCGGTCGACGGCACAGTGGCGCCACTGCGGGTCCGGTGCGCCCGTGCCGGACCGGGCCCGCAACTCGCCGGCCCTGCGCGCGTCCCACAGGTGGCGGTGCAGGTCGAGACGGAAGCGCCGGTGGGGGTGCGGGTGCGGGTGGTGGTGGGGCGGGTCGGCGCGGGCCCGGGCGCCGTCCCACAGGGCGAGGCTGATGCGCTGACCGGCATCCGCCCAGGCGGGCGGGGTACGGGCGACGAGACGCAAGGGACGTACGCCTGCCGGGCCCGCCGCCTCGTAGCGGGCGAGGGCGACGGTCAGTCCCGGGCGGAGCAGTCCGTCGGGAGCGATCCTCGGCATGTGCCAGCGCAGCAGGTCGGGGGCCAAGTGGCGCAGGTCCGAGCGGAGTTGGTCCGCGACATGTCGACCGTGCGTATGTGCGACGGCACGGAGGCCGAAGTCGATGTCGAAGCGGGCGGCGGAACACGCCCCCGCCCAGTCGCCGACCACACGGCGGGCGGTTGCCTTCTCGATCATGGCCGTCGGCACGGCGAATTGCCGTACACGCGGCCAGAAGGCGGAGAGGGAAGGGCAGGGGGAGGAGAGTGGGGCAGAAGTGTCGGTGGTACGAAGGGTGCGACCGTTCGCGATCCGAGTGAGCATCAGCACTCACCTTGCGCGGACGGGACCCCCAATCTGCCTGCGGGAGAAATCGTCATCGCGCTGATCGTAACCTTCGCGCAGTGACCTGTCAGTGCCTTTATCGGCCCTAGGGCCATGTCATGCACATGTGTCCGTGGTTCGAGGTTGAGGACCCCGAGGACGACGCGTCGCTGCTGGTCTTCATCTCCCTCGGTGATGGCGAGCGGCGGACCATCGTCGGTGAATGGGCCGTGCACTTCCATGGCTCGTACATACGGGCCGGCCGGGTGTCCGACCAGCTCTACAACGTCTTCGAGTCGCGCGCAGGCGTGCTCTCCCGGACGACGGGAACACCGGAAGAGCTCGCCGCGCGCTGCGCCGAGTGGTTCGAGGCCGTGCTCAGCAGGCCTGTCGCCCGCACGGAGCTCTGCCCGTTCGAGCCGGCGCCGGTGACGACGGCGGGCGGCGGCCCCTCGCTGATACCGGCATGGCTGTGGCGGGGCGGAGGCGGCCCGGGGCGACGGTAATTCGATGCGGTGTCGCGCGGCTGACGTGCAGACTCGTTCCATGGCGGACATGGCGGCATTCAGGGACGCGGTGAACAGCTGGGCGACGGGTGGTCCCCGCGGGCCCGCGAGTGAGCTGGCGGGGCAATGGGGGCTGCGGACCGCGGTGCTGCTGGAGGGGCCGAGCGATCTCGCGGCTGTCGACGCGCTGGCCGCGCGGCGGGGCCGGGATCTGGCCGCCGAAGGGGTGTGCGTCGTGCCGATGGGCGGGGCGATGAGCGTCGGGCGGTACGCCGGGCTCCTCGGGGCGCCCGGACTCGGGCTGCGCCTGACGGGGCTGTGTGACGTGGGGGAGCGGCGCTTCTACGATCGGGGGTGGGAGCGGGCCGGCGGTTCGCGGCAGGACATTCACGTCTGCGCCGCCGACCTGGAGGACGAGCTCATCCGCGCGCTGGGCACGGAGCGGGTCGAGGAGATCATCCGGGAGGAGGGCGACCTGCGCGCCTGGCAGACTCTGCAGCGGCAGCCCGCCCACCAGGGCACCCCGCGTCATCAGCAGCTGCGACGCTTCTTCGGCACCAAGAAGGGGCGCAAGATCCGCTACGGCGGCCTCCTGACGGAAGCTCTCGCCCCCGGCGAAGTGCCCCCTCCGCTCGACGATCTGTTCGCGAGTGTGTGACACCGGTGAGGGCGGGTGAGCACGGTCCACAGTCCCCAAGCAGATATGATGGGGGTCATAAGGCTGCCTTATGAGGTCATAAAGCTGACCCGCCTACTTACTTAGGCTTGCCTTAGTTTAGGCTTTCCCTCGAGTCACTCCATCACCGCTCGAAGGGAACCTGAACATGCCTCGCCCTCTGCGGGTAGCCATTGTCGGAGCCGGCCCCGCCGGAATCTACGCCGCCGACGCGCTGCTCAAATCCGCAGTGGCGGTCGAGCCGGGTGTGTCGATCGACCTCTTCGAGCGGATGCCGGCGCCGTTCGGTCTGATCCGCTACGGCGTCGCCCCCGACCATCCCCGGATCAAGGGCATCATCACGGCCCTGCACCAGGTGCTCGACAAGCCCCAGATCCGTCTCTTCGGCAACGTCGACTACCCGCGCGACATCAGCCTGGACGACCTGCGCTCGTTCTACGACGCCGTGATCTTCTCCACGGGTGCCACCGCCGACCGCGCGCTCGACATACCCGGCATCGACCTCGACGGCTCGTACGGTGCCGCCGACTTCGTGTCCTGGTACGACGGCCACCCCGACGTGCCGCGCACCTGGCCGCTGGACGCCGAGAAGGTCGCCGTCCTCGGCGTCGGCAACGTAGCGCTCGACGTCGCCCGCATCCTCGCCAAGACCGCCGAGGAGCTGCTGCCCACCGAGATCCCGGCCAACGTCCACGAGGGCCTCAAGGCCAACAAGGCCCTGGAGGTCCACGTCTTCGGGCGTCGCGGCCCCGCGCAGGCCAAGTTCAGCCCGATGGAGCTGCGCGAACTGGACCACTCGCCGAACATCGAGGTCATCGTCGACCCCGAGGACATCGACTACGACGAGGGCTCGATCGCCACCCGGCGCGGCAACAAGCAGGCCGACATGGTCGCCAAGACCCTGGAGAACTGGGCGATCCGCGACGTCGGCGACCGCCCGCACAAGCTGTTCCTGCACTTCTTCGAGTCGCCGGTCGAGATCCTCGGCGAGGACGGCAAGGTCGTCGGCCTGCGCACCGAGCGCACCGCCCTCGACGGCACCGGCAACGTCAAGGGCACCGGCGAGTTCAAGGACTGGGACCTCGGGGCGGTCTACCGCGCCGTCGGCTACCTCTCCGACGAACTGCCCAAGCTGCCCTGGGACGTCACCTCCGGCACCGTTCCGGACGTGGCGGGCCGCGTGATCGAGGAGTCCGGCGAGCACCTCCGGTCGACGTACGTCACCGGCTGGATCCGACGCGGCCCCGTCGGCCTCATCGGCCACACGAAGGGCGACGCCAACGAGACCGTCGCGAGCCTCCTCGACGACCGCGAGAACGGCCGGCTGCACACCCCCGCCTCGCCCGAGCCCGAGGCCGTCGACGCCTTCCTCGGCGAGCGCGGCGTCCGCTTCACCACCTGGGACGGCTGGTACCGCCTCGACGCGGCGGAGAAGGCGCTCGGCGAGCCGCAGGGGCGCGAGCGCGTGAAGATCGTCGAGCGCGAGGACATGCTCGAGGCGAGCGGCGCGTAACGCTTCACCGGCTTGTCGGCCTGCGGCTCGACGCCCTGTGTGCGCAGGTGAGTTGTAAGGATCACCCCAGTGTGCTCCCTCAACTCGCCTGCGCACACTGCTGTACGGCTACTTGCCTGCGCCGAGCTGCTTGCCCGCTCCGAGCGGCACGTCCAGGCGGGCGCGGCGGTGGCTGAACGCGGCGATGGAGTGCGGGCCGTGGTAACTGCCCATGCCGCTCTCGCCGACCCCGCCGAACGGCAGCTCGGACACGCGCAGATGCGCCATCGGCAGCCCGAAGCCGAGCCCGCCGGACGACGTCTCGGCGGCGAGGCGGCGCCGCGTCGTCTCGTTCTCCGTGAAGCCGTACAGAGCCAGGGGCTTGTCGCGGTCGTTGATGAACGCGATCGCCTCGTCCAGGTCCGCGACCTCCACGATGGGCAGGACCGGGCCGAAGATCTCCTCCGCCATGACGGGGTCGTCCGCCGTCACGCCGGTCAGGACGGTCGGCGCGATGTACACGTCGTCCCGGTCGGTCCGCCCGCCGAACGCCGTCGTGCCCGAGCCGAGCAGGGCGCTCACGCGGTCGAAGTGCCGCTCGTTCACCATCCGGCCG
Organism: Streptomyces venezuelae; assembly: GCF_008642355.1. NCBI lineage: Bacteria > Bacillati > Actinomycetota > Actinomycetes > Kitasatosporales > Streptomycetaceae > Streptomyces > Streptomyces venezuelae. Next base: position 440,739 of record NZ_CP029193.1, on the reverse strand, counting down.
TACGCCGGTGAGGACTGCGGGTCGGCGCCGAAGAGACGCTCCACGGCCTCCGCGAGCGCGGCCGCCAGGGCACGGGCGGTCTCCGGGTCGGTCAGGACGTAGTCCGGCGCGACGCAGGTCTGCCCGGCGTTGCGGAACTTGGCGTCCGCCAGCCGGGCCGCGACGGTGGCGACATCGGCGTCCCGGTCCACGAACACCGGCGACTTGCCGCCCAGTTCGAGGGTGACGGGCGTGAGGTGCTCGGCGGCGGCGCGCATCACGATGCGGCCGACCGTGCCGTTGCCGGTGTAGAAGATGTGGTCGAAGCGCTCGGCGAGCAGAGCCGTGGTCTCGGGGATGCCGCCCTCGACGACGGCGACGGCCTCCGGGTCCAGGTACTGCGGCACGAGTCGGGCCATAAAATCCGACGTGGCCGGGGCGAGTTCGCTCGGCTTCAGGATCACCGCGTTGCCCGCGGCGAGCGCTCCCGCCACCGGTACGAGGGACAGCTGGACGGGGTAGTTCCACGGGGCGATGACCAGTACGGTGCCCAGCGGTTCGTACTGCGTGCCGGCCGTGGACCCCTCGGGCAGCCCGGCGAGGGAGGCCCGGTCGAGCCGCTGCGGCTCCAGCCACTCCGCGAGGTGCGCCAGCGTGTGATCGATCTCGTGTACGGGCAGGTCGATCTCCGCGCCGTACGCCTCGGGGCGTGGCTTGCGCAGGTCGCTGTGGAGGGCGTCGGCGATGGCCTCGCGGTTCTCGGTGAACAGCGCGCGCAGTCGGGTCAGCTGCTCCTGCCGCCAGGCGAGGGGCCGGGTGCGGCCGGACGCGAAGGTGGCGCGCATGCGGGCGACCAGGGAGGCGGTCCGGTCGGTGAGGGTGACGTCGGTGGTCATGGGGGGATTCCTCAGCAGTGCTTGTGCTTGTGCGTTACGGGATGCGATATGCGATGCGTCGTGCGTGTGCGGTGTGACGTTTTGTGCGCTACGGGTTCTCTGCGCGGGCCGCCGTGTCGAGCAGGCCGGTGGCGAGCGCGTCCGTGGCCGGGGCCAGCAGGCCCCGCGGGTCGCGCATGCCTTCCAGGCCGACGACCAGCGCGACGCAGATGTCCGCGGCCTCGGCGGGCGCGACGCCCGCGACCGTGCCCGCCTCCGTGAACAGGCCGGTCAGCACCTCGCGCAGCTCCGTGGTGAACGACGTGCAGATGTCGCCGAAGAGGCGGGCCTTCCCGTCGAGCAGCTCCGTGGCGTGCGGGGAGTCCCCGGCGAGCTGGAGGACGAGGTCGAGCTTGGCGGCCAGGACGCCGTGCAGTCTCTCCGCGTACGGGACGTCGGCGGAGGCCGCCTCCCGGGCGCGCCGGAGCGCCTGCTCGTGGAGGCGTCCCGCGAGCCTGCGGAAGGCGTCGTCCTTGCCGCGCACGTACTGGTAGACGGCGGACCGGGACACGCCCATGGCGGAGGCGATGTCGTCCATCGTGGTGCGTCGCGCGCCGTACCGCGTGAGGCAGTCGTAGGCGGCGTCGAGGACCTCGTCGAGCCGGTCGGTGCCCATGGCTCAGGCCAGCTTCCCGAGCAGCTCGACGGCGAGCGGGGCGGAGGACGCGGGGTTCTGGCCGGTGACGAGGTTGCGGTCGACGACCACGTGCGGGGCCCAGGGCTCGCCCTCCTGGAAGTCGGCGCCGCCCTGCACCAGGCGGTCCTGGAGCAGCCACTTCGCCCGGTCGGCGAGTCCGGCCTGGGTCTCCTCCGCGTTGGTGAAGCCGGTGAGGCGGTAGCCCGCGAACGAGGGCGCGCCGTCGGCGGAGACGGCGGCCAGGAGCGCGGCCGGGGCGTGGCAGACGATGCCGAGCGGCTTGCCCGTCTCCAGGGCGGTGGTCAGCAGCTTTCCGGAGTCGGCGTCGACGGCGAGGTCCTCCATGGGGCCGTGGCCGCCGGGGTAGAAGACGGCGGCGTAGTCGTCGAGGTGCACCTCCGAGAGCTTGACCGGGTGCTGGAGCTCGGTGAACGCGGCGAGCGAGGCGGCGACCTTCTCGGCGCCTTCCTGTCCGCCGTTGACCTCGGGGGCGAGGGAGCCGCCGTCGACCGTGGGGACGACGCCGCCGGGCGTGGCGACGACGATCTCATGTCCGGCGGCCTTGAACGCCTCGTACGGCGCGACGGCCTCCTCGGCCCAGAAACCGGTCGGATGCCGGGTTCCGTCGGCGAGGGTCCAGTGGTCGACGCCGGTGACTACAAAAAGGATCTTCGACATGCGGGCCTCCGATGGCGGGACTGGTCGGGCGGGCGGTCTGACGTTCTGGACGCAGAACGTCAGTACGGCCACGTCCCCAACGTAAATCCATCGGACATAGGTATCCAATGAGGAAACCGATGGCAGGTATCGGGAAACCGATGGCAGACCGCTGACGGCCTGTCGGCAGACCGGCGGCGGCAGCCGGATCAGCCGTGTTCGCGCCCCGGTGCCCCGGCCCGCAGGCCGTCCAGGACGAGGTCCATCAGACGGCCCGCCCGGGTCTCCCAGTCGCTGTGCGGGTCGATGTGCCAGAGGCCGGCGATGGCGAGCAGGAAGTCGTCGGGGGTGACCCCCGGCCGAATGGTTCCGGCCTCCTCGTTCGCCCGCAGCAGGTGTCCGACGGCCTCGGTGAGCGGGCCGGGGCCGACCCCGGCCAGGCTGCCGAGCGTGCTCGTGGCCTTGCGGATCGCCTCGGCTAGCCCCGCCTTGGCCATGGCGTACCGGACGAGGCGGTCCATCCACTCGCGCAGGGCGCGGTCGGGTTCCCGCGTCGCCAGCAACTGGCAGGCGGCGTCGGAGACCTGCTGCACTTCGTAGCGGTACACCTCCAGGACGAGGGACTCGCGGTTCGGGAAGTTGCGGTAAAACGTGCCCTGGCCGACCCCCGCCTTCTTGGCGATCACGCTGAGCGGCGCGTCGCTCGCCAGTGTCAGCTCCGCCAGGGCCACTTCGAGGATCCGCTCGCGATTGCGCTGCGCGTCCGAGCGCAGGGGCGGGGTCTTGTGGTGACCCATTCGCTCTCCTTCGGCGCGTCGTGGCCTGTTCCGTGCGGCAGGGCCTGAGGGTGCCTTGCTGAGCGGACAACTGTCCGCTAAGTTCGACGGTGAGCGGACAGCTGTCCGCTTAGGCTCACCATACCGCAGCCACGTCCATTGGCGACCCCTGCCGCCGAAGCGGCGACGTCTCCCTCTCCCTGTACGTCTCCCTTTTACCTGTACGTCTCCCTCCACCTGTACAGCGCCATCTCCCCGATCTCCCGAGCTCATCCCGATCTCCGGCCGGGACCGCCTCGTTCGACGCGATTCGCGAAAGAAGGCTGCTCATGGCTCCATCGACGTCCAGTGCCGTCACCCTGAACATCAACGGTGAGAAGCACACACTGTCCGTCGACCACCGCACCACCCTGCTCGACGCCCTGCGCGAGCGGCTCGATCTGACCGGCACCAAGAAGGGGTGCGACCAAGGCCAGTGCGGGGCCTGCACGGTGCTGATCGACGGCCGCAGGGCCGTCTCCTGTCTCACCCTCGCGGTCGCCTCCGAAGGCCGCGAGATCACCACCATCGAAGGCGTCGCGGACGGCGACCGGCTGCACCCCGTCCAGCAGGCCTTCCTCGACCGCGACGGCTTCCAGTGCGGCTACTGCACGCCGGGACAGATCTGTTCCGCCCTCGGCGCGCTGAAGGAGCACGCGGCGGGCTGGCCGAGCGCCGCCACCGCCGACGTGCGCCCCGAAGCGGGCGTTCCCCAGCTCACCGCCGAGGAGATCCGCGAGCGGATGAGCGGCAACCTGTGCCGCTGCGGCGCGTACGTGTCGATCGTGCAGGCCGTCGCCGAGGCGGCCCGCGCGGGAGACGGAGCAGCAGCGGACGAGGAAGCAGCAGTGGGAGAGGGAGCGGCATGAGGGACTTCGGCTATCAGCGGGCGTACGACGTGTCCGGCGCGGTCGCCGTGCTCGGCACCGACCCCGACGCCCGTTATCTCGGCGGCGGCACCAACCTCGTCGACCTGATGAAGACCGGCGTGGAACGGCCCGCGCTCCTCGTCGACGTACGCGAACTGCCCCTGGACACCGTCGAGACCACCGAGGACGGCGGGCTGCGCGTCGGCGCGACCGTCACCAACAGCGACCTCGCCGCCCACCCCGACGTGCGCCGCCGCTACCCCGCCCTGACGCAGGCCGTCCTCGCCGGCGCCTCCGGGCAGCTGCGCAACATGGCGACCGTCGGCGGGAACCTGCTCCAGCGCACCCGCTGCGGCTACTTCACCGACCTCTCCAAGCCCTGCAACAAACGCGAGCCCGGCACTGGCTGCTCGGCCGTCGGCGGCGAACACCACAACCACGCGATCCTCGGCGCCACCGACCACTGCGTGGCCGTCCACCCCTCCGACATGGGCGTGGCCCTCACCGCCTTCGACGCGGTCGTCCACTACGAAACCGCCGAAGGCCCGGGCGAGTTGCCGCTCACCGAGTTCTACCTGCCCGTCGGCGACACCCCGCACCTGGAGACCTCGCTGCCGCCCGGCGCGCTCATCACCCACGTGACGCTGCCGCCCGCCCCCGTCGCCGCGCACTCCCGCTACCGCAAGGTGCGCGAGCGTGCCTCCTACGCGTTCGCCATCGGCTCGGTCGCCGCCGCCCTGGACGTACAGGACGGTGTCGTACGGGACGTACGCATCGGTATCGGCGCGGTCGCGTCCCGGCCGTGGCGTGCCCGGGCGGCCGAACAGGCGCTGACCGGCGGCCCGGCGACCGCCGAGGCGTTCGCCGCCGCGGCCGACGCCGAACTGGCCGCGGCCCGCCCGCTGCCCGACAACGGCTACAAGGTGACGCTGACGCGCAACCTCGTCGTGGCCGTGCTGTCCGAACTCACCGAGGAGGCCGCCCGATGACCACGACCACCGCAACCACCGCGGTGACGGGCGCGGTCGGCACCGCGCACACCCGCATCGAAGGCCGTGAGAAGGTCACCGGAGCGGCCCGCTACGCCGGTGAGATCCCCTTCGCCGACCTCGCCCACGGCTGGCTCGTCCTGTCCACCATCGCCCGCGGCCGGATCCGTTCGGTCGACGACGCACCTGTCCTCGCGATGCCCGGTGTCCTCGCCGTCCTGCACCACGGGAACGCGCCGCGCGTCGACGCGGACTACGTCGGCATGCTCGGGAAGCCGGACCCGGTCGTCGGGGTCCTCCAGCACGACCGGGTGCCCTTCGTGGGCTGGCCGGTGGCGCTGGTCGTCGCCGAGACGTCCGAACAGGCCAGGGAAGCGGCCGAGGCGCTGGTCGTCCACTACGACCAGGAGCCGCACGACGTCGCCTTCTCCGCCGGACGGCCCGGGACCTACACGCCGGACGGCGACGCGATGCGCACGGCGGTGGGGGACCTGGAGTCCCGGCTCGCCGCGTCCGCGCACGTCGTGGACGCCGAGTACACGACCCCCGAAGAGCACCACAGCGCGATGGAGCCGCACGCCGCGACGGCACGCTGGGACGACGGGCGGCTGGACATCGTCGACTCCAACCAGGGCAGCACCTGGGTCGCGGACGAGCTCGCGAAGCTCTTCTCCCTCGACCCGCCCTCCGTGCGGGTCCGCTCGGAGCACGTCGGCGGCGCCTTCGGCTCCAAGGGCCTGCGGGCCCACCAGGTGCTCGCCGTGATGGCGGCGACCGTCCTCGACCGGCCCGTCCGCGTCGTCATGACGCGCCGCCAGATGTTCTCCCTCATCGGCTACCGCAGCCCCACCGCGCAACGCGTCAGGCTCGGCGCCGACCCGGACGGGCGGCTCCTCGCTTTCGACCACCAGGGGCAGAGCCTGTCGTCGACCGTCCACGAGTTCGTCGAGGAGAGCGCCGGTTTTGGTCGCGCCATGTACGCGGCCGACGCGCACCACACCGTCAACCGTCTCGTCCGCCTCGACGTGCCCACCCCGACCTGGGTACGGGCCCCCGGCGAGGCGCCCGGCTCCTTCGCCGTGGAGTCCGCGCTCGACGAACTCGCCGAGAAATGCGGCATGGACCCGATCGAGCTGCGGGCCCGCAACGAACCCGCTGTCGGCCCCGTGTCCGGGCTGCCGTTCAGCAGCCGCAACCTGCTCGCCTGCTTCGACGAGGGCGCCCGCAGGTTCGGCTGGGCGGACCGCGACCCGCGCCCGGGAGTGCGCCGCGAAGGGCGCTGGCTGCTCGGCACCGGCACCGCCGCGTCCACCTTCCCCGTGCTCGTCGCCCCGAGCACGGCCGCGGTGACGGCGGAGGCCGACGGAATGTTCACCGTGCGCATCACCGCCGCGGACGTCGGGACCGGCGCGCGGACCGCGCTCACCCTCATCGCCGCCGACGCCCTCGAAGTGCCGACGGAGCGGGTCCGCGTCCGCATCGCCGACAGCGACTTCGGCCCCGCGATGATCGCGGGCGGCTCCATGGGCACCCGTTCCTGGGGCTGGGCGGTCATGCTCGCCGCGCGCGAACTGCGCGAGAAGCTGGTTCCCGGCGGTGACATCCCGCCAGAGGGTCTCACCGCGCGCTCGAACACCAGTGACGTGATCGGCGCGCTCGCACAGAAGGAACGGCACGCGTTCGGCGCCCAGTTCGCCGAGGTCGCCGTGGACGTCACCACCGGGGAAGTCCGCGTGCGGCGCATGCTCGGCATCTTCGCCGCGGGACGCATCGTCAACCCGCTCACCGCACGCAGCCAGCTGATCGGCGGCATGACCTGGGGCCTGTCGATGGCGCTGCACGAGGAGGCCGTCAGGGACCCGGCGACGGGCGGCCTGGTCGGCCCGGACCTCGCGGGGTACCACATCGCCTCGCACGCCGACGTGCCGCACATCGAGGCGGACTGGGTCGACGACCCGGACGTGGAGGACCCCGTCGGCATCAAGGGCGTCGGCGAGATCGGCATCGTGGGTGCCGCGGCCGCCATCGCCAACGCCGTCCGGCACGCGACCGGCGTCCGCCACCGCTCCCTGCCGATCCGCCCCGACCGCGTCCTGCGGGCGGGAACCGTACTCGGGGAAGAGCGGGAAGAGCACCGTGCTTGACATCGCCACCGACCTGAACCGCTGGGTCGAGGAGGGCCGGGACTTCGCGGTCGCCACCGTCGTGAGCGTCGGCGGCAGCGCACCGCGCGGCCCCGGCGCCGCGATGGCCGTCGACGGCGAGGGAACCGTCATCGGCTCGGTCTCCGGCGGCTGCGTGGAGGGCGCGGTCTACGACCTGTGCGTCCAGGCACTCGACGAGGGCGAAGCCGTCGTCGAACGGTTCGGGTACAGCGACGACGACGCCTTCGCGGTCGGCCTCACCTGCGGCGGCGTCATCGAGGTCCTGGTGGCACCGGTCGCCGTGGACTCACCCGACAGGGCGGTCTTCGCCGCCGCCCTGACGGCCGCCGTGCGCGGTGAGGCCACGGCCCTGGCCCGGGTCTACAGGGGACCGGCCGAACTCCTCGGCCGACCGCTCCTGGTGACCCCTGCGGGGGCCGGGAACGGAACGCTCGGCGGGCACCCCGACCTCGACCGCACCGCCGTGGGGGAGAGCCGCGCCCTCCTCGCGGCGGGCCGCACGGGGGAGTTCGTCGTCTCCGAGAGCGGCGCGCACTGCGGCACCGCCGTGACGGTCCTGGTCGAGTCCAGCCAGCCGCCGCCCCGCATGATCGTCTTCGGCGCCGTCGACTTCGCGGCGGCCCTCGTCCGCGTGGGCAAGTTCCTCGGCTACCACGTGACGGTCTGCGACGCCCGCCCCGTCTTCGCCACTCGGGCCCGGTTCCCGGACGCCGACGACATCGTGATCGAGTGGCCACACCGCTACCTGCGCGGCACCACGACGGACGCCCGCACCGTTCTGTGCGTCCTCACCCACGACGCCAAGTTCGACGTGCCGCTGCTCACGGCGGCCCTGCGGCTGCCCGTCGCGTTCGTCGGCGCCATGGGCTCGCGCCGCACCCACGAGGACCGCAACCGCAGGCTGCGCGACGAGGGCGTCACCGAGGCCGAACTGGCGAGGCTCCGCTCGCCGATCGGCCTCGACCTCGGCGCCCGCACACCCGAGGAGACGGCCCTGTCCATCGCGGCGGAGATCGTCGCGGTACGCCAGGGCGGCACGGGGCACCCGCTGACCGGGGCACGGACACCGATCCACCACGACACGCCCGGCGGCCCTCCGCGGGCCGACGCCCTGGTCTGATTTGGGAGCATCAACCATGGAGATCAAAGCCTTCATCATCGACGCCACCGACCCCGAACCGGTCGCCGCCTTCTGGTCCGAACTGCTCGACTGGCCCATCGCCGGCCGCACGGGCCCCTACATCTGGCTGCGGCGCGAGAACGGCACGGTCCTCGGCATCCAGCGGGTCGACGAGCGCAAGACGGTGAAGAACCGCATGCACCTCGACCTCGCCGCGTCCGACTTCGCCGCCGAGCAGCGGCGCGTCGAGGCGCTCGGCGGGCGCAGGCTGGAGGGGTACGACGACGGAGGCTTCCTCGTCATGGCGGACCCGGAGGGCAACGAGTTCTGCATCATCCCCGACGCTCCCTTCGACCTCGACGACGAGGGACGCACGAACTACCAGGGCTAGGACGCGTGTCCGAGCAGGCCCTAGGGTGCGGACGCATGACCGACACGATGAGCGCCCGTACGGAAGTGCTCCGTACGGGACCGATCCGCTACGCCACCGCGGAACGCTTCGGGCGGCCGCGGCCCGTCGCGGACGACGACCCGCGCCCCGCCTCCGGGGAGATCGGTCCGCAGCCGCCCTCCAGGCTCGACTTCGTCATGGGGCCGCCTTCGGACACCCGCCCGCAGGGCGAGGACTGCCTCAACCTGACGGTCGCCACGCCGGCACGGGACGCGGCGGCCCGGCCCGTGCTCGTGTGGCTGCACGGCGGCGGCTTCAGCAGCGGCGCCGGTCTCATGGACTGGTACGACGGATCAGTCCTCGCCGCCGAGGGCGATGTCGTGGTCGTCGGCGTCAACTACCGTTTGGGCGCGTTGGGTTACCTCTTCCTCGACGGGGTGAGCGAGGGCAACCTCGGTCTGTACGACCAGGTGGAGGCGTTGCGCTGGGTGCAGGCGCACATCGCCGGGTACGGCGGGGACCCCGCGGACGTCACGGTGCTGGGGCAGTCCGCCGGCGGCATCTCCGTGCGCCTCCTCATGGAACTGCCCGAGGCGCACGGCCTGTTCCGCCGGGCGATCCTGCAGAGCGCGCCGCTGGAGATCACCCGCAGGGCCGCGGAGGAGTCCCTCGCACTGGGGCGGTACTTCGCCGACGCGCTCGGCACCGACCCGCGCACGGCCGACATCCCCGCGATCCTCGCCGCACAGGGCGCGACGGCCCGCTTCCACCTGCGCACCGCGGGCCGCCGCATGGAACCCGCGTTCATCCCGGTGGAGGGAGCCGGTCCCGTCCCCGCTCCCGGTGCCCCGCTCGACGGGAGCGTCCAGGGGCTCGACGTCCTGTACGGCTGGAACGCCGACGACATGACCGCATTCGCGGGCCCGGACGACGACCCGACCGTGCGCACCCGCGAGGTGTACGAGGAGCCGCTCACCCGCTACGGCGAGCGGCTGACCCGGGCCGGCGCCCGGGTCCACGCCTACCGCCTCGACTGGCGCCCCGCCGGGTCCCCGTTCGGCGCCACCCACTGCCTGGAACTGCCGTTGCTCTTCGGCACCCACGACGCCTGGCGGACGGCGCCGATGCTGGGCACCACGCCCCGTGAGGAGATTGAGAGGCTCGGCAGGGCCCTGCGCTCCGCGTGGCTCGCCTTCGCCCGCACCGGCACCTTCGGCACCCTCCCCGCACCCCTCACCGACGGGCCGGTGCCGCGGCCCTCATGAGTCCGGCAGCTTCCGCGGCTCCAGCGGACGCGTCGCGGGCCCCTGCAGCACCGAGCCGTCGGTGGCGAAGCGGGAGCCGTGGCAGGGGCACTCCCACGTCGTCTCCGCCTCGTTGAACGCGACCAGGCACCCCAGGTGGGTGCAGCGGGCGGAGACGGCGTGCAGGGCACCGGACTCGTCACGGTGCACCGCGCACCGGCGCCCCTCGACGCGGACCACCGCACCGGCGCCCGCCGGGATGTCGTCGACGGAGTCGACGTGGGTCGTACGGAGCCGGTCCCCGACGAAGTGCTTGGCGACCTCGGCCTGCTGGCTCAGCAGGGAAGGCATCTCCCGCACCGTGCTCCACAGCCGCCGCGGGTCGTACAGCTCGGCCCACGAGGACTTCTCCCCGGCGATGAGCCGGGCGAGCAGCCGACCGGCCATGACGCCGCCGCTCATGCCCCAGCCGCCGAACCCCGTCGCCACGTAGGTATTCCGGGCGCCGGGGTGGAAGGGCCCCACCATCGGCACGGTGTCCGTGGCGTCGTTGTCCTGCGCCGCCCACCGGTAGGCCGTCGCGCCGACGTCGAAGCGCTCACGCATCCACGTGTCCAGGGCGATGAAACCGCCGGAGGGGTCGCCCGTGCCCGGCGTGAAGCTGTCACCCGTGACGATGAGGAGACGCCCGCCGTCGCCGCCGTGGGGCGCGGTCCGCACCGAACGCTTGCCCTCGTCCTGGGTGATGTACATGCCGCCCGGGTCCTGTGCGGCGGCGAGCGGCGCCGCGACGACGAGTTCGCGCCGCGGGGAGAGCCGGGCGAACAGCAGGGCGCGGTCGAAGACCGGGTAGTGCGTGGCGATGACGACGAACCGCGCGGTGACGGTGTGCCCGCCCTCGCTCGTCACGGTGCACGGGGAGCCATCGCGCAGCTTGGTGATCCGGGTCCGTTCGAAGATGACACCGCCCCGCGTCCGCAGGTCGTCGGCGAGCGCCAGCAGATAGGCGCGGGGGTGGAACTGAGCCTGGTCCTCGACGCGCACCGCGCCCGCCACGGGGAAGGGGAGCCCGGTCTCGTCCGTGTACGAGGCGGCGAGTCCGGCCTCCCTGGCCGCGGCGGCCTCGGCCCGCAGTTCGTCGGTCCGGTCGGCGCGCGTGGTGTAGGTGAAGGCGGGCGCGCGTTCGAGGTCGCAGTCGATGCCGAGTTCGGCGCTGACCGCGGCCACGTGTTCCACGGCCTGCTGCTGCGACTCCGCGTAGAGGCGGGCGCCCTCGGGGCCGCGGGTGCGGCGCAGCCGGTCGTAGACCTGGGAGTGCAGGGCGGTGAGCTTCGCGGTGGTGTTGCCGGTGACCCCGGCGGCGATGCGGTCGGCCTCCAGGACGGCGACCGACCGCCCGTCGCGCGCCAGCTCCCAGGCCGTGCTGAGGCCCGCTACTCCGCCGCCGACCACGGCGACGTCCACCTCGATGTCCTCGGCGAGCGACGGGTGGGACGTCGACGCGCTGGTCTCCATCCAGTACGACTCGGGTCGTCCCGGCAGCGGGCCGGGCGTCTTGATGTTCATGCGGGCTCCGTGACGGCGTGCACTGCGGCCTCCACTATGTCGGCGTCGGTGGCTCGAGTCTCCTCCGGACCGGGTGCCAAACCCGGCCGCCGCGCCGCCGTCACGGCCGGCCCCGGCGCGGCTCAGAGCCAGTCGCGGGGCAGCGTCTCGTTCCAGGTGCGGGAGAAGACGCGGCGCTCGCCCTCGTAGCCGTCGAGGGTCGCGTCGACGAAGAAGTTGTCCTCGTCGCACCTGAGTGTCGTCCGGGTCCGCACGCTCACGTCCCAGTCGTCCCGCCGGAACCGCATCGTCCAGTCCGATTCGCCGCCCACCGACGTGAAGTCGTCGCCGGTGGCCGTGTAGCGCTCGAAGGCGCGGCAGCCGACGTCGAGCCCGATCTCGTCGTAGCGCACGGTGCCGCGGTCCTTGACGATCTCCAGGGAGGAGTCGTAACCGACCAGATCGCGCTTGACCTCCCAGCGCTGCTCCGGAGGGGTGAGCTGGGTGGTGGCGAGCGGCGGGGTGCCCTCGGGCTCACCGAACGGCCGCTGGGGCGCGTTGTCCGGCTCCGTCGTCGGGCGCACCGGCAGGCGCAGCGCGCTGGAACCCTCGTACACGCTGAGCAGCACGGGACGCGGCGGCGGCCAGGCCAGCGGCCAGTAGGACGTCGACAGGGAGAGCCGGATCCGGTGCCCCGGCGGGAACGACTGGGCGACGCCGTTGAGCTGGAGCGTCGCGCGGTAGCGGCGGCCCGGTTCGAGGGGCTCGGGCTCGCCCGTGCCTTCCCTGTGCGTCAGGTTGAGGACGCCGTACGTCACCCGGGTGGCGCGGCCGTCGGGGGCGACGTCGGAGATCCGGGCGGCGACCGTGGCCACCGGCTCACTGACCGACAGGTCCAGTTCGACGGTCGGCGAACCGAGGATCTCCACCGTCTCGGTCAGCTCCGGAGAGTCGAAGACGAGGGAGCCGCCGTCCTCCTCGCGCTGGTCGTAGGGCAGGTCCGGCGGCGCGTTGTAGGAGGCCCACTTGCCGGCGAACTGGCCGACGGAGAGCGGCGACTGCACGGTCATGGCCTCGCCCGTCTCCGCCTCTCCCGCCATCAGGATGCGGTGCCGCGCCAGCGGGTGGCTGACCTGCTCGATGTGCGGGGAGGGCCAGTCCGGCTCGCCGACCCAGCGCCCGGGGCGTTCCTCGTACGACGTGGAGGGCGGGACGCTCTCCTGCATCCAGGCCCTCAGCATCGGGCCGTCCATCACGCCGTTGTCCTCGCCCTTGAGCCAGTGGTCCCACCAGCGCACCACCTCTTGCAGGTAGCCGATGGCGGGGCCGGGCTCGCCCAGGTGCGGGTACTTGTGGGACCACGGGCCGATGAGGCCCTTGCGGGGCACGTCGAGGTGGGCGAGGAGCCGCGTGACGGCGTTGGAGTAGCCGTCCGCCCAGCCGCTGGAGGCGAGGACGGGGCACTGGACGCTCCGGTAGTCCTCGCAGACCGAGGCGTGCCGCCAGTACGCGTCGCGGCGCTGGTGGCGCAGCCACTCCAGGACCCACGGCTTGGCGTGGTCGAGCCGCTCCCGCCACATGTCCCGCCAGCGGTCGCCGACCACGGCGGGGTCCGGCGGGCACGTGGCGTAGGCGAACATGGTGCCCGCCTCGGCGAGGTTGTCCGACAGCATCGCGCCGCCCATGTAGTGCATGTCGTCGGCGTAGCGGTCGTCCGTGAACGAGGAGAGCACGACGGCGCGCAGGCTCGCGGGCCGCCGGGCCGCGACCTGAAGGGCGGCGAACGCGCCCCAGGAGATGCCCATCATGCCCGTCGAGCCGTCGCACCAGGGCTGCTCGGCCAGCCAGGCGAGCACCTCCTCGGCGTCCGTCTGCTCCTGCTCCAGGTACTCGTCCGTGAGCACGCCCTCGGACTCGCCGGTGCCGCGCAGATCGACCCGCACGCACGCGTACCCGTGCCCCGCGATGTACGGGTGGTGGATCGAGTCGCGCTGCGAGCTCAGGTCGCGCTTGCGGTACGGGATGTACTCCAGGATCGCGGGCACCGGATCGTCCTCCGAGCAGGTGGGACGCCAGATGCGGGCCGACAGCCGGACGCCGTCGGACATGGGGATGACGACGTGTTCTTCTTCTTTCGTCGCGTACGGGAGATTGCCCACGTAACGCATGGGGGAGGGCCGTCCTCTCGGTCGCTTTCCCGCCGGGGGAAGGGCGGGTTCTGTTCTGGTTGCCGCTGAAGTCCGCTCTAGTCGTTGGTGAGGTCGCGGCCGCCGGGCTCGGTGTCGTCGAAGACAAGGCCCAGCGCGGCGACGCACCGGTCGTACTTGCGGCGCAGGTCCTGCTCGCTGTCGCCGCCGGTGCTGATGTGGGCCAGCTCGAAGCTGTAGCTGTCCTGGTGGGTGACCTCGGACAGCTTCCTGCCCTCCTCGGCGAGCACGTCGACGCTCACGCCGGGGATCTCGTGCTCGATCCGCTCGATCTCCTCGGGCGTCGGCACCTGGTGCGACACGCCGTCGGCGAACCACCGGTAGTACCACTTGGCCGCCGCCTTGTAGGGGCCCGCGCGGTGGGGGAGAGCGGGGTCCTCGTCGAAGGCGAGGCTGACCATGCAGTGGTGGTTGGGCACACCGTCGACGTACGCGAAGAGCTCCGCGTGGGCCTGCGAGTGCCTGGGGTTGATCTCCAGGAGGTTGATGGCGTCCGTGCTCGGGTCATAGAAGTACTCGATGCTGAACGTCGCCGCGTCCATGCCGATCTGCCGCATCACCCGCTCCGACACGTCGTGCAGGCGCTGCACCACGGGCCCCGGCAGGGCGGAGGGGTACTGGTGGCGGAGGAAGCACGAGGAATCGGGGTAGTTGATGGAGTCCAGGACTCCGTAGATGGTCACCTCGCCCCGGTGGACGTATCCCTCCACGGCTACCTGGACGCCGGACAGCGCCTCCTCCGCGAGACACACCTCCGCGCCGACGCCCTCCATCTCGGGGGGCAGGTCCACCTGCCGCATTATGTGCTCGAAGGGGCGGCCGACGCGGCTGATCCCCGCCTTGATCCGGGCACAGGCCTCGCGGAACTCGTCCTCGTCCTTCACGCTGTACGCCAGCTCGGAGGAATAGGACAGCGCGGGCTTCAGCCACATCGGGAACCGCACGCCCTCGGGCGGCCGAGGCTCGTCCGCGTCCAGGTCGACCCGGCCGAAGCGCGGGTGCTCGTCGATGACCTTCTGCTGCTCCAGCCTGCTCCAGTACTTGTGCTCACACTTGACCACCGACTCCAGGCTGGTGTGGCGCGTGCCGTAGCGGTCGCCCAGGATCGCCACGAGCGTGCTGACGGGGAAGTCCCAGTAGCCGACGATCGCGTCGATGCTGCCGTCGAACGAGTCGAGGATGCCCTGTGCCTTCTCAAGGAGCGCCGGTACGGAGACCTCGCCGCCCTGCAGCTCCTCGACGGTGAGCAGCGGGTGGAAGCGGTAGGACTCGGCGTGGGGGATGTCGCTCAGAGTGGGCAGGTTCGCGTCGTCGAGGCCGATGACGAAAACGTTCTTCGGCTGTGCCTGTGGGTGTGCGGTCACGGAAGATCCTCCTGTCGTGGTGGAGGCGGCCGAGTACCCAAGGCCTACAAAGGCACACGTCAGGGAGGTGATCGGCGGGACGCGGGGGAGGGAGCCATGCTCCTTCGCGCGTCGCGGTGGACACGCCTGCCACCCGCGGCATGCCCCCTGGTCCGCTGCTCGCCGTCGTCCGTCACTGGGGACACCGCATGCCGGGCGCGGTCTTCGCCGTGTCGTCACCCAGGCCGTCGCAGTGCTGTTCGGCACCCTCGCCGCCGCCCTGCCCGCACGCCCCTCGACGTCGTCGCCCTCGCCGGAAACCTCAGACCGGCAGCAGGCGTGTGATCAGCGTGCTGAGCTGTCGGGCGTTGCGGCACTCGTACATCTCGACGAGTTCGGCGTACGCGTACGCCGCCGAGTCCCCGGTCGACCACTGTGTGCGTGCCTCGGGGTTGAGCCAGTACACCCGGCGGGACCGCTCCGCGATGTTCCGCAGGGCGGGGAGATTGGGGTCGCTCATGTTCGTGCGGGCGTCGCCGAGGACGAGGACGGTGGAGCGCGGGCCCACCGCGTCGACGTACCGCTCGGCGAACTCACCCAGCGACGTGCCGTAGTCGCTGCTGCCGTGCCACCCCGTCACCGTCGCCTCGCCCAGGATGCGGGCGCCGAGGCCCGCCGGGTCGGCGTTTCCGTGCGCGACCAGGTCCGTCACCTCGTCGACCCGGTTGACGAAAGCGAACACGCGGACCTTGCTGAACTGGTCGTGCAGCGCCTGCACCAGCAGCATCGTGAAGTTCGCGAAGCCGGCGACCGATCCGGACACGTCGCAGAGCAGGACGAGTTCGGGGCGTGCGGGACGGCGGCGCCGCAGCACGGGACGCATCGGCACACCGCCCGTCGACAGCGATCCGCGCAGGGTGCGGCGCAGGTCGATGCTGCCGTGCGCGGCCCTGCGGCGCCGGGCCGCGAGGCGTGTCGCGAGCTTGCGGGCGAGTGGATGCACCGCCCGGCGGAGTTCGTCCAGCTGTGCCCGGCCCGCGAGGAGGAAATCGACGCGGTCGGCGGTGGTGGTCACGGCCCGGCGTGCGATCTCCTCGGTGCCGCGCCGCTCGGCGACCCTGCGGCGCGCCTCGGTCCGTACGCGCTCACGGAAGCCCTCGATGCGGCGCCGGACCTCGTCGGCGAGCAGCCGGTCGGTGAACGCGGGCCGCTCTGTTCCCGGTTCGGCGGCCGACTCCGCGCGGAGGGCGGCGAGGACGCGCGCGAGCAGCGTCTCCGGCCGCACCCTGCTCAGCGTCTGGTACGAGGACCAGCCGTCGCCCCCCTGGCCGAAGGAGCCGTAGGCGCCGAAACCGTCGACGGCCTCGCCCGCCAGCCGGGCGAGGAGCGCCTGGTCGTCCGCGGCGAGCGCGGCGACGAGCCGTTCGCGCAGCGCGTCCCGGTCCCCGTCCCCGCGTACCGGCACGCCCACGCCCGCCGGAAAGTACAGATCGAAGACGGGGTCGAAGACCGCGCGCTGGCTCTCCCGGTGGAGCAGCGCGGCGGCGAGCCCTTCCCTGGCCCGCTCCCGGTCGGCGAGACCGAGCGCCTCCAGGGCGGCAGCCGCGTCCACCGTCTCACCGGGGCCGATGCGCAGGCCGTGCGACCGGAGGGCTTTGACCAGCCCGGTGAGGCGGCCGGTGATCCCGTCGATGGGAAGAGACGGGCCGGTGGACGGCGCCGTCACACCGCGTCCAGATCCAGTTTGGCCGCGGCCTTCAGGACGTCGTCCTGATGCTTGAGCACGACACCGAGGCTGTCGCGCACGACGGTCTCGTCCAGCGTGTCCGCGCCGAGCGCGAGCAGCGTCCGCGCCCAGTCGATGGTCTCGGCGACCGACGGCACCTTCCGCAGGTCCATCGCGCGCAGCGCGCCGACCACCCGCACCACGGAGGCGGCGAGCGCCTCGTCGAGACCGGGCACCTTCATGCGGACGATGCGCCGCTCCAACTCCTCCTCGGGGAAGCCGATGTGGAGGAAGAGGCAGCGGCGGCGCAGCGCCTCGGACAGCTCGCGGCTCGCGTTGGAGGTGAGGACGACGAACGGACGGCGCTCCGCACTGATCGTGCCCAGCTCCGGCACCGTGACCTGGAAGTCGCTGAGGACTTCGAGGAGGAGTCCCTCGACCTCGACGTCGGCCTTGTCCGTCTCGTCGATGAGCAGGACCTTCGGCTCCGCGCCGCGGATCGCGGTCAGCAACGGCCGGGAGAGGAGGAACTCCTCGCTGAAGATGTCGGTGCGCGTCTCGTCCCACGACTCGTCGCGCCCCGCGGTGATGCGCAGCAACTGCTTGGCGTGGTTCCACTCGTACAGGGCGCGGGACTCGTCGACGCCTTCGTAGCACTGGAGCCGCACGAGCCGCGCGTCGGCGACCGCGGCGACGGCTTTCGCCAGCTCCGTCTTGCCGACCCCTGCGGGCCCCTCCACCAGCAGCGGCTTCCCGAGCCGGTCCGCGAGGAACACGGTGGTGGCGACGGCGGGCGAGGCCAGATAGCCGGTGGCGGCCAGACGCGCGGCGACGTCGTCGACGGACGTGAAGTACCCGGTCGTCATGCGGAGTTCTCCTGTGCTCGACGGCTCCACCGGCGCCTCCCCCGGGCCCGGCCCTCGTACCCGATCAGTCGGGGGCACCCTGACACAACGGGCGGACGCCGTTTGCGTCGAACGTCACCCTTCTTGCCGCATCGTGCCGCCGGAGCTCCTGTGGAGCGGGCCGTTACCGGTCGGAACGCGTTATGAGTTAAAAAGGCGGTAAATGATTCAACGCGGTGGCATCGGTTCCACCAGGACGCGCGCCGGGGGCGGACATGGCAGGGCACGGCATACCCGAGGTCTATCTCGAGGGCTATGACCAGATCCTCGCCGCCGCGGCGGCGACCGGGCGGCGGCTGACCCGCGACGAGCTGGACTCGCGGCGTGCGCTGGGGGAGCGGGCGGCGGAGGCGGGGCTCGGGCTGCGGGCGCTGGTGGGTGCGCACCTCTCGGCGACCCGCGGGCACTGGCCCGCCGCCGGGGACGCCGACCGTGTGCTGGCCGCCGTCGAGCAGGCCGTGGACGCCCTCGCCGAGGGGTACGAGCGGGCGCAGCGCCTGGCGGTCCGTCAGCAGGAGGCGGCCCGGCGGGAGTTCATCGACGACCTGCTCCACGGACGCAGCGACCTCGGCAGGCTCGCCGAACGCGCCGAACGGTTCGGGCTGCGCCTCTCCTACGAACACGCGGTCGCCGTCGCCCAGGGCCCGTGCGGCTACGAGGAGGGGGACGCCGTGCCGCGCGAGGTGGAGAGCGCCCTCGTCGGCCGGTTCGGCAACCGCAGCATCCTGCTCACGACGAAGGAGGGCCGGCTGGTCTGCATCGCCCCCGGCGACCAGGGCGAGGTCCTCGCCTTCTTCGCCAAGCACGCGTATGCCGCCATCGACGGCGCCCGCGTCGTCATCGGCCGCCCGCAGCCGGGTCCGGGCGGCGTCGTCCAGTCGTACGAGGAAGCACTCAACGCCCTGGACCTCGCGGAGCGCCTGGAGCTCGACGAGCCCGTGCTGCACGCCGCCGACCTGCTGGTCTACCCCGTACTGACCCGCGACCGGCAGGCCATGGCCGATCTGGTGGTCCATACGCTCGGCCCGCTGCAGCAGGCCCGCGGCGGCGCGCGGCCCCTCATCGACACGCTCACCGCGTTCTTCGACTCCGGCTGCGTCGCGGCGGAAGCGGCCCGCCGCCTCTCCTTGAGCGTGCGCGCCCTGACGTACCGTCTGGAGCGCATCCACCGGCTCACCGGCGCCAATCCGGCCGATCCCGTGCACCGCTACACGCTCCAGACCGCCGTGATCGGGGCCCGCCTGCTCGACTGGCCCGACCAGCCGTTCTAGCCGGTGGTGTCAGCCGAGGCGCGGGATCTCGATGGCCGGGCAGCGGTCCATGACCATGTCCAGACCCGCGGCGCGCGTCCTGTCGTACGCCGCCTCGTCGATCACGCCCAGCTGGAACCAGACCGCCCGCGCACCGGCGGCGACCGCGTCGTCGGCGACCCGGCCCGCCAGTGAGCTGTTCACGAAGACGTCCACCACGTCGACCGGGAACGGCACGGCGGACAGGGACGCGTACCCCTGCTCGCCGTGGACCGTTTCGGCCTTGGGGTGGACGGGGACCACGCGCTTGCCGAAGTGCTGCAGGACCGACGCGACGCGGAACGCCGCCCGGTCGCGGTTGTTCGACAGTCCCACGACGGCCCAGGTGTCGCCGCGCTCCGTCAGGATCCTGCGCACCGTCTCGTCGTCGCCGTACATGGCCTGCCTCCTCGTATGTCGCGCTCGTCTGTCGCGTTCGTGCGTCGCGGCGGGATTGCCGTCAGGTCCGTGCCCGTGTCAGACGTTCACGCCGAAGTCCGACGCGATGCCGCGCAGCCCACTGGCATAACCCTGGCCGACCGCGCGGAATTTCCACTCCGCACCGTGCCGGTAGAGCTCGCCGAAGACCATGGCGGTCTCCGTGGATGCGTCCTCCGACAGGTCGTAGCGCGCGATCTCCGCGTTGTCCGCCTGGTTCACCACGCGGATGAACGCGTTGCGGACCTGGCCGAAGCTCTGGCCGCGGTTCTCGGCGTCGTGGATGGACACCGGGAAGACGATCTTCGAGATGTCGGCGGGCACCTGCGCGAGGTTCACCTTCACGGCCTCGTCGTCGCCCTCGCCCTCACCGGTGAGGTTGTCGCCGGTGTGCTCGACGGAGCCGTCCGGGCTCGTCAGGTTGTTGTAGAAGACGAAGTGCTGGTCGGAGACGACCTTGCCCGACTCGTCGCAGAGCAGGGCGCTGGCGTCGAGGTCGTAGTCCGTGCCGGTCGTGGTGCGCACGTCCCAGCCCAGGCCGACCACGACGGCGGTGAGGCCCGGGGCCTCCTTGCTGAGCGAGACGTTGCCGCCCTTGGCCAGCGAAACTCCCACGATGTCCTCCTACGTCCGAAGTTCTGGATCGGGTTGTCGATCTGGTTCCGACTCCCAGAAATCTACAGGACTGTAGAAGTGGGCGGTGGGGCGGCGTCCCGTAGGATCGCGGGCATGACGCACCACGACGAGCACGACGCGCACGGCGAGCGCGACGCGCGAGACGAGCGGCAGCCGCGACTGCGTCGGCGCGCGCAGGGCGAGCTGGAGTCACAGGTGCTCGCCGCGCTGCACACCGCGCGCGGACCCGTCAGCGCGGCCTGGGTGCAGGAGCGGATCGGCGGGGACCTCGCGTACACCACCGTCATGACGATCCTGACCCGTCTCCTCGCGAAGGACGTCGTCACGCGCGAGCGCGCGGGCCGCTCCTTCGCGTGGACGCCCGCGTCGGACGAGGCCGGACTCGCCGCCTTCCGGATGCGCAAGGTGCTCGACGGCGAGAGCGACCGCGAGGCCGTGCTCGCCAGCTTCGTCACGACGCTCACCCCCGACGACGAACAGCTCCTGCGCGACCTGCTCGGGCAGGCCGGCGCCGAGGCCGACGACTGACGCCTGACAAGGGCTGTTCGCAGATGGGGGTTATCCGCTGATGGGCGTCTTCGTCTTCCTGCCGCTCGTGCTGCCGCTGACCGCGTGGCCGATCGCCCGCCTCGCCGAACAGCACCTCCACCCGCGCACCGCGACACGGCTGCTCACCGCCGTCGCCGGGGTGATGGCGCTGTGCAGCACGCTCTGCCTCGCCCTGCTGATGGTCGTCGGCACCGCCCAGCTGCCCGGCAACCCGCTGCCCGACGGCTGGTCCGACCCCGAGGTGCGCGCCGCCGTCCCCTACGACGAGGTGGCGGGGAAGGCCGCGATCCCCGCGCTGCTCGTCGTGTGCGCGGCATGCCTGCGCACACTCTGGCGGCACGCCCGAGTGCGCCGTCGCGGGCGCCGCGCCCTCGAAGGCCTGCGCGGCGGCTCCGTCGCGGTCGTCGCCGACGAGGCGTCGTACGCCTATGCCCTGCCCTCGCGCCGCGGCGGCCGCGTCGTCGTCACCACCGGGATGCTGTCCCGGCTCGCAGCCCCGGAGCGCCGCGCGCTGTTCGCCCACGAGCGGGCGCATCTCTCGGCGCGGCACCACCGGCACCTGCTCGTCACACAGCTCGCTGCCCGCGCCAACCCTTTCCTGCGGCCGCTGCGCACCTCCGTCGCCTTCGCCGCGGAGCGCTGGGCCGACGAGGCGGCGGCGCGTGCGGTGCGCGACCGGCGGGTCGTCGCCCGCGCGATCGGCAAGGCCGCGCTGGTCTCCCGGAGCACGCCCGCGCCGACCCTCGCCGGGCTCGCGGCGCCGGGGCCCGTGCCGCGCCGCGTCGCCGCGCTGCTCGCTCCGGCGCCGGCCGCGGCCACCCGGCCGTCCGTGTTCACGGGGGTGGGGCTCGCCCTGTGGTCCGCCGCGTTCGGCACCGCGGTGTCCGCGATGTCCTCGGCGAACTCCGCGGTCACGATGGTCCTCATCCTGCGGGCGGCCACGCCGCTCTGACGGCCGATCGCGGTGGAGAGCCGTGGTGGACCGCCACGGTGCGGCGGCCCGCCGGGAGGACTACAGGTCGAACTCGTGCGGCGGCAGGTCCAGCGCGAAGCACGCCTCGCGCACGACGGCCTGCTCGTCCTTGTCGAAGTCGCCGTCGGCACCGCCGATGACGATGCCGATCTGGATCACCGCGCGAGCCTCGGCCGGCTTCTTCTTCGCCTTGGCGACCTCCTGGAGCACGCTCACCTTGCCGAACGCGAAGTCGGCGGTCAGCTTGTCCACGTACTCGTCGAAGCGGCGGCGCAGGTCGTCGGCGGGGAAGTTCTGCAGCACTTCGTTCGTGCCGATCAGCTGCGCGACACGCTGGCGCTCGGACGGGTCGACGGTGCCGTCCGCCGCCGCCACCAGGGCGCACATGGCCATGCTCGCGTCGCGGAAGGCTCCGCTCTTCAGGTCGTTCTTCTTCGCCATCAGCTGGGTCTGCATCGTCGATGCGGATTCCTTGACGCGGTCCCACAGGGCCATGGGGAGACTCCATAAACGTATCGATGTATCAGGGGTGTTGGACGAGGGCCCCGGTACGCTGCGCGCAGGCCCGGGTCCCCGCCAGTTTCTACAACAGAGTAGAAACTAGCAGTCGGGCCGAGAAGTTCCCGCCCAGCGGAAGGTGCGCGTGATGACTCCGACGGCACAAGAACTCCTGCGGACCACGGCAGCCCGCCTCGCCCTCGACCCGGACAGGAACCCGGTCGTGCCGCGCGTCGCCGACGGCCGGGCGGAGCTGCGGACCCTCGCGCTCCTGGCATTGGAACAGCGGCATGTGATCCCCTCGGACCGACGCTCGTTCCAGCACCTGGCCCGGCGGGCCGCCGAGTCGAAGGACCTGGAGTCGGCCGCCTTCTTCGAGACCCTCGCCGACGGGGAGAGCCTCGCCAGGGAGCGGCTCGACCCGCTGTTCGAGGCGTGCGGAGTGAGCAGGTCGGAGGCGGCGACATACGAACCGCACCCCGGCTGCCAGGCCTACCCGGCGTACGTCGCCTGGCTCGCCCTGAACGGCGAACCGGCCGACGTCGTCCTCGCCCTCACCGCCAACTTCGCCGCCTGGGGCCGGTCCTGCGCCGCGGTCGCCCGCGGGCTGCGCGAGCACTACGGCTTCGACGACGAGGCGTGCGGGTTCTTCGACCTGTTCGCCGAGCCCGCCCCGGACCTCGACCGGCAGGCACTCGCCGCGGTACGGGCGGGGATCGACCGAGACCGTGTCACAACGGCCCACCTGCGGTTCGGCCGGCTCCTCGCGCACTACGAGGAGATGTTCTGGACGACTCTCGCGGAGCGCGAGAGCGGGGCCGCCGGGCGCCGTTGACCCGCGCCTCCACTGCCTCACTCGGTGCCCTCTTCCCAGATGATCCCCCGCACAGTACGGTCCTGGCAGCCCCGGACCGAAGGGTTTCGTCGTGGAAGTACGCGCGTGACCGCACCCACCTCCTCCGAACCCGCTTCCTCCGCGCCCGGCGACGCCGCCCGTCTCAGCGGCGGCGCCATCGGCACCGGCGACCTCGTGTTCTTCGTCGTCGCGGCCGCCGCCCCGCTCACCGTGATGGCGGGCGTGGCCCCCATCGCCATCGGCATGGCGGGCGAAGCGGCGCCGCTCGGCTACCTCCTCTCCGGACTGCTCCTCGCCGTCTTCGCCGCCGGGTTCACGGCCATGAGCCGGTTCGTGCGGAACGCGGGCGCCTTCTACGCGTACATAGGACGGGGGCTCGGGCGCCCCGCGGGAGCGGGTGCCGCATACGTCGCCCTCGTCGCGTACAACGCCATCGAGGTCGGACTGCTCGCCGCCTTCGGACGGTTCACCGAGTCCGGCTTCGAGGACCTCACCGGTGTCCGCGTGGCCTGGTGGATCTGGGCGACGACGGGTCTGCTCGCCATCGGCGTCCTCGGCTACCTCAGGGTCACCCTCAGCGCCAGGATCCTCGGTGTCGCGCTCGTCCTGGAAGTCCTCGTGCTCTTCGTCTTCGCAGCGGGCGTCCTCGCGCACGGGGGCGGTCCGCAGGGGCTCGACTTCGGCACGCTCTCGCCCACCGGTCTCGGCGAGCCGGGCGTCGGCGGCATGTTCGTCCTGGCCATCGGAGCGTTCATCGGCTTCGAGGCGACGGCGATCTACGCGGAGGAGGCACGGCGGCCCGAGCGGACCGTGCCGCGTGCCACCTATGTGGCGGTGGCGTTCCTCGCCCTCTTCTACACCTTCACCGTCTGGATGATCATCAACGCGTACGGATCCGACCGCGCCCGAGCCGTCGCCTCCGGGGACGGCGGCGCCGACATGGTGTTCTCCGCCACCGAACGGTTCGCCGGTGCCTGGGCCGCCGACTCCATGCACGTGCTGATCATCACCAGCGCCTTCGCCGCCACGCTGGCCTTCCACAACGGCGCCGCCCGCTACTTCTACGCCCTGGGCAGGGAGGGCCTGCTGCCCGCCGGGCTCGGCACGGTGTCGCCGAGGACGCGCGCGCCGGCCGTCGCGGTGCTCACGCAGTCGGCCGTCGCGCTCGCCGTGATCGCCGCGACACTGACCGGCGGCGCCGATCCGTACAGCGTCACCTTCCTGTGGAGCAGCGGCACGGGCATCCTCGGCGTGATGCTGCTGCAGGCACTCGCGGCGCTCGCCGTGTACGGGTTCTTCCGGCGCGACCGGCGAGGCGTGCCGTCCTGGCGCGTGGTCGCGGCGCCGCTGCTGGCCTGCGCGGGGCTCGCCGTCATGATCGTCCTGGTCTGCGCCGACCTCGACCTGCTCACCGGGGCGTCCAGGGGTGTCAACGTGGCGCTGATCGCTCCGTTGCCGCTGGTGTTCGTGGGGGGAGTCGGGGTGGCGCTGCGCATCCGGCGGCGCGCACCGGAGGCGTACGAGCGACTGACGACCGTGGACGCCGACCGTGCCTGAACCGCCTGAACGATCCGAAGGAGACACCGACCTCATGACGGCAGCGACCCTGGTCTTCCTCGGCACGGTCCGCACCGGAAGCGACGCCCCCGCCACCACCGCCCTCGCCGTGCGCGACGGCCGCGTCCTCGCGCTCGGTGACGAGGCCCGCGCCCTCGCCCGCACCGCCGACGAAGTGATCGACACGGGCGACGGACTGCTGATGGCCGCCTTCGGCGACGGGCACGCGCACCCCCTCTTCGGCGGCCTGGAGACCTTCGGGCCGCAGATCAAGGAGCTGGACTCCGTCGAAGCGATCGTCGCCGAGGTCGGCCGGTGGGCGCGGCGGCACCCCGAGGCGCAGTGGATCGTCGGCGCCTCCTACGACCCCGCGCTCGCGCCCGACGGCGAGTTCGACGCGCGCTGGCTGGACGCCGCGGTGCCCGATCGGCCCGTCGTCCTGCGCGCCCACGATTACCACACCGTGTGGTGCAACACCGAGGCGCTGCGCAGGGCAGGGGTCACGGAGGCGACTCCGGAGCCGCGGCTCGGCTGGATCGTGCGCCGCGCGGACGGCACCCCGCTCGGCACCCTCCGCGAATGGCACGCCTGCGACCTCGTGCTCGACCAGGTGCCCGCGCGGGACGAGGACGAGCTGGTGGAGGCGATCCGGCGCGCCGGACACGCATACGCGCGCGCGGGCATCACGTGGGTCCAGGACGCCTGGGTCGAACCGGAGATGGCCGACGCGTACCTCGCCGCCGTCCGGCGCGGGGCCCTCGCCCTCCGCGTCGACCTCGCCCAGCGCGCCGACCCCGACCGCTGGCGCGAACAGCGCGGGCCGTTCGCGGCGACCCGTACGCGCGTGGCGGCCGAGGGCGGGGAACTGCTCACCGCGCGGACGGTGAAGTACTTCAGCGACGGCGTCGTCGAGGGCGGCACGGCCGCCATGCTCGCCCCCTACGTGGACGCCCCGCACAGCTGCGGCATGCCGGTGTGGGAGCCGAGCGCGCTCGCCGAGGCGGTGCGGGCCTTCGACGCCGACGGCTTCCGGACGCACATCCACGCCATCGGGGACGCCGGGGTGCGCGCCGCGCTGGACGCCGTCGAGTCCGCGATCGCCGCCAACCCGGCCTGGGACCGGCGCCCGGTGATCACCCACGTCCAGATCGTCGACCCGGCCGACCTGCCGCGCTTCGCCGAGCTCGGCGTCATCGCCAACTTCGAGCCCCTGTGGGCGCAGCCGGACCCGCTCCAGACCGAGCTGTCCGTCCCGCGGATCGGCGCGGGGCGTGCCGCGCTGCAGTACCCGATGGGTGAGCTGGCGCGGAGCGGCGTACGGCTGTCCTTCGGCAGCGACTGGCCCGTCAGCTCGCACGTACCGCTGGAGGGCATTCAAGTCGCCGTCACCAGACGTACGTTCACGGGCGAACCCGCCGAGGGATGGCTCCCGCACCAGCGGCTCACCGTCGACCAGGCGCTGACGGCCGCCACATCCGGTGTCGCCCACCAGGCGGGCGCCGACGACCGCCTCGCCCTCGTCCCGGGCGCCCCCGCCGACCTGGTCCTGCTCTCCGCGGACCCGCGCACGGCCGACCCGATGGAGATCCGCCACGCGCGCGTGCGCGGCACGTGGCTGGGCGGCAGGCCGACGTACCGGGACCGCGACGCATGACCCGGTCGCCGGATGCCGGCACCCGGTCGCCGGAGGTCAGCGCAGGACGATGGCCGTGGCGGCGATCCCGTCCCGCACGATCCACCGCCCGGAGAACCCCTTCAGCTCGACGCCCGCCACCACGGGCCCCTCGACCAGGAGCCGCGCCGTGAACGTGCCGTCCGGGTCGAGCTCCACCCGGGCGTCCTCGAAGCCGAGCCAGCGACCGGTCAGCGGGAACCACGTCTTGTAGACGGACTCCTTGGCACTGAACAGCAGGCGGTCCCACGGAGTGGCCGACTGCCGTGCGCCGAGCGAGGCCAGCACGGCACGCTCCGTCTCGTCGGCGACCAGGTCCAGGACGTCGGGGTCGCGCAGCGGCTCGCCCGGTTCGGCGTCGACGCCGACGGACGTCACCTCGCCCGCGCGCGCCACGACCGCGGCGCGGTACCCGGCGCAGTGCGTCATGCTGCCGACGACGCCGTCGGGCCAGCCGGGGGCGCCGCGGTGTCCCGGCAGGATCGGCGCGGCCGGCACACCGATGCGGGCCAGAGCGGTGCGGGCGCAGTGCCGCACGGTGGTGAACTCCTTGCGCCGCTTGTCCACCGCATTCGCGACCACGGCCTCCTCCGCCGGGAAGAGGACGGCGTCGGCAGGGTCTTCGTGGGTCTCGACCACCGTGACGGGCACGCCGGCGAGCAGAGTGGCCAAGGGGCCCGCCGGACCGGGGACTTGGTGTGCGGGTATCGAAGGTGACGTCACGGGAGATCACGGTACCGGGTGACCCGCACACGAGTACGGACTGTGGCCTGCGCCACCCGGTCGCCCTCCCGGTGCGGCCTGCCCGCGACGAGCGCATACGCTGGCGTGATGCAGGACGAGTACCGCACAGTGGCCCGCGAGGGCGTGCACGAGACCGAGATCAACCGCTCGCGCTTCCTGTGCGCCCTGGCACCCGCGGCCACCGAGCGGGAGGCCCAGGAATTCGTCGCGCGCATCCGCAAGGAGCACCCGACCGCGAGCCACAACTGCTTCGCGTACGTGATCGGGGCCGACGCCGCCGTGCAGAAGGCGAGCGACGACGGCGAACCCGGCGGCACCGCGGGCGTCCCCATGCTCCAGATGCTGATGCGCCGCGACATGCGGTACGTCGCCGCTGTCGTGACCCGCTACTACGGAGGGGTCAAACTCGGCGCCGGGGGACTCATCCGCGCCTACGGAGGGTCGGTCGGCGAGGCGCTCGACGCCCTCGGCACCGTCACCCGCCGCCGCTTCCGCCTCGCCACCGTCACCGTCGACCACCAGCGCGCGGGCAAGGTCCAGAACGACCTGCGGGCGGCGGGCCGCGAGGTGCGCGACGTCCGCTACGGCGACGCCGTCACGATCGAGATCGGGCTGCCCGACGCCGACGTGGACGCCTTCCGCGGCTGGCTCGCGGACGCCACCGCGGGCAGCGCCGTGCTGGAGCTCGGGGGAGAGGCGTACGGGGATGCCTGACGCACGGGTGCCCGGGGGAGTCGCGGGAGCGGCCGGCCGTGTCGCGGAAGCGGTCGCCCGTGATGCGGGAGTGGCCATCCGTGATGTCCGACCCGCCCGATAGTCTCGGGAATCATGAGGCTGCTGCACACGTCCGACTGGCACCTGGGCCGCTCGTTCCACCGCGTGAACATGCTCGACGCCCAGGCCGCGTTCATCGGCCACCTGTTGGCGACCGTGCGCGAGCGCGACGTGGACGCCGTCGTGGTGGCCGGTGATGTGTACGACAGAGCGGTGCCCCCGCTCGCCGCCGTCGAGCTCTTCGACGACGCCCTGCACCGCCTCGCCGACCTCGGCGTGCCGACGGTCATGATCTCCGGGAACCACGACTCGGCGCGCCGCCTCGGCGTCGGCGCCGGCCTCATCGACCGCGCGGGCATCCACCTGCGCACCGACCCGGCTGCCTGCGCGGACCCGGTGATCCTCACCGACGCCCACGGGGACGTGGCGTTCTACGGCCTGCCCTACCTCGAACCGGCCCTGGTGAAGGACGAGTTCGCGGTGGACAGAGCGGGACACGAGGCGGTCATCGGCGCCGCCATGGACCGCGTCCGGGCCGACCTGGCGGGCCGCGCGCCCGGCACCCGCTCCGTCGTCCTCGCCCACGCCTTCGTCAGCGGCGGTCACGTCAGCGACAGCGAGCGGGACATCACGGTCGGCGGGGTGGCGGCCGTGCCCGCGGAAGTCTTCGACGGCGTGGACTACGCGGCCCTGGGCCACCTGCACGGCAGCCAGACCCTCGGCGAGCGCGTGCGCTACTCGGGTTCGCCCCTGCCGTACTCGTTCTCCGAGGCCGACCACCGCAAGAGCATGTGGCTCGTCGACATCGGTCCCGACGGGCACGTCCAAGCCGAGCGCGTCGACTGCCCGGTGCCGCGCGCGCTCGCCCGCATCCGGGGCACCCTCGACGAGCTGCTCGACGACCCGGACCTCGCCCGCCACGAGGACGCGTGGGTCGAGGCCACCCTCACCGACGCGGTCCGCCCCGACGACCCGATGGCCAGGCTCTGCGAACGCTTCCCGCACACCCTCAGCCTCGTCTTCGCCCCCGACCGGGTCCCGGACGACCCGGACGTCTCGTACGCCCAACGGCTCAAGGACCGCAGCGACCAGCAGATCGCCGAGGACTTCGTGACCCACGTGCGCGGCGCCGGACCGGACGAGCAGGAACAGGAAGTGCTGCGTTCGGCGTTCGACGCGGTCCGCACCGACGCCACGCTGCGCGAGGTCGCCCGATGAGACTCCACCGGCTCCGCATCACCGCCTTCGGACCGTTCGGCACCCCCCAGGACATCGACTTCGACGACCTCAGGGCCGCCGGCCTCTTCCTCCTGCACGGCCCGACCGGCGCGGGCAAGACCTCCGTCCTGGACGCGGTGTGCTACGCGCTGTACGGCTCGGTGCCGGGCGCCCGGCACCAGGGCGGCGGCCAGGGCATGACGCTGCGCAGCGACCACGCCCAGCAGGGCACGCGCACGGAAGTGTGCCTCGAACTGACCGTCGCCGGACGCCGCCTGGAGGTCACCCGGCAGCCCCCGTGGGAGCGCCCCAAGAAGCGTGGCACGGGCACCACCACGGAGAAGGCGCAGAGCTGGCTGCGCGAGTACGACCCCGGGGAGGGCCCGGACGGCGGATGGAAGGCCCTCAGCCGGTCCCACAACGAGATCGGTGAGGAGATCGGCCGGCTCCTCGGCATGAGCAAGGAACAGTTCTGCCAGGTCGTGCTCCTGCCACAGGGCGACTTCGCACGGTTCCTGCGCGCGGACGCCGAGGCCCGCGGCAAGCTGCTCGGGCGCCTCTTCGACACCCACAGGTTCGCCGCCGTGGAACAGCGGCTCGCCGAGCAGCGGCGCACCACCGAAGCCGAGGTCAAGGAGGGCGACGCCGCGCTCCTCGCCGACGCGCACCGCATGCAGCAGGCCGCGAGCGAGGGGGGCAGGGAAGCCGAACTGCCCCTGCCCGGACTCGCGCCCGGCGACCCGGGCCTGGCGGACGCGGTCCTCACCTGGGCGGCCGTCGCCCGCGCGGGAGCCAGGGAGCGTCTCGCCGTCGCCCGTTGCGCACTCGCCGCCGCTGAATCCGCCCAGGCAGGCGCGGAACGCCGACTCGGCGACGTACGCGAACTCGACCGGCTGCAGCGCCGGTTCGCCGACGCGCAGGCGCGCGCCGAGCAGCTCCACGCGCGTGTGGACGAACAGCGCGACCTCGAAGAGCGCCTCGAACGGGCCCGCAAGGCCGAGAAGGTCGCCCCCGCGCTCGGCCTGCGCGACACCGCCGAAGCCGATCACCGCCGCGCCGCGGACGCCGAGGCACGCGCGCGTGCCCGGCTGCCCGAGACGTTCGTGTCCTCCGGCGCGGCGGGCCTCGCCGCCGCCGCGCGCACGGCCGCCGAGGAACTGGGTGGCCTGGCGTCCGCCCGGCGCGCCGAGGGACGCACCGCCGAGATCACCGTCGAGCGCGCCGCGCTGGACCGTCAGGAACGCGCGGACGACGAGCTGCTCCAGGAGGCGTCGGGCTGGCTCGACGGCTGGGAGACGACCCGGGCCACGCTCCAGGAGCGCATCGAGTCCGCCCAGGAGGCCGCGACCCGCGCCGAACGGCTGGGTGGCCTGCTCGCACCCGCCGAGGCCCGCCTGGACGCGGCCCGCCGCCGTGACCGGCTCGCCCACGACGTGGCCGAGGCACAGGAACACGCCCTCGCCGCCCGCGAGTCCGCCACCGCGGCCCGCGAACACTGGCTCGCTCTCAAGGAGCAGCGCCTCACCGGCATCGCCGCCGAACTCGCGGCCCACCTCAGCGACGGCGAACCGTGCGCGGTGTGCGGAGCCACGGAACACCCCGCCCCCGCGCGGAAGGTCGCCGGGCACGTGGACCGGCAGGCCGAGGAGGCGGCGCTCGCCGCCCACCGCCGCGCGGATGAATCCCGGTCGTCCGCAGAGCGTGCCCTCGGCGACGTCAGAGAGTCCCTGGCCGCGGCGAAGGCCGCCGCGCGAGGAGGTCAGGCGGCGCACCCGCACGAGACCGCGCAGGGCGGGCCCCGGACCTCACATGACGGGCCCCTGGACGAGGACCCCACCTCCGACGAACTCGCCGCGTCCGTGGACACGTTGCGGCGCGAGTACACCGAGGCCAGGGGTCTGGCCTCGGGGCTGCACGCCGCCCGTGAGGCCCTGGCACGGGCCGAGCGCGAGTACGACCGCAGACTCGCACAGCAGCAGGAGGCCGCGCGGCGCGCCGCGTCCAGGGCGACCCTGCGCGACGCCCTGGAACGCGAACAGCAGTCCCTCGACGCCGAGTTGACCCGTGCGCGGGGAGCCGCCGGCAGCGTCGCCGACCGTGCCGCCCAGCTGGAGCGGCAGGCCGCCCTGCTCACCGAGGCCGCCGACGCCGTCCGTGCCGCCGACGACACCGCCGAACGCCTCAAGGACGCCGACGCGCGACTCGCCGACGCGGCCTTCCGCGCCGGGTTCGACACGCCGACGGCCGCCGCGGCCGCCCTCCTCGACGACGCCGCGTACCGGCACGTCCAGCACCGCATCGACGCCTGGCGGAACGAGGACGCCGCCGTGCGCTCCGTTCTCGCCGAACCGGACACGGCCGCCGCCGCCCAGCAGCCGCCCGCCGACCTGCGGGCCGCCGGAGAGGCCGCCGAGGCCGCCGCCCGGCGTCTCAGGGACGCGGCCTCCGCACGGGACGCCGCAGCCCGGCGCTGCGCCGAACTCGACCGGCTCTCCGCCCGCACGGCAGCGGCCACGCGCAGGCTGGCGCCGCTGCGCGCCGCGTACGACCGGGTGGCCCGCATGGCCGGTCTCGCCGCCGGCACGTCGGCGGAGAACGAACGCAGGATGCGCCTGGAGTCGTACGTGCTCGCGGCCCGCCTCGAACAGGTCGCGGCGGCGGCGACCGTGCGGCTGCACCGCATGTCGTCCGGCCGCTACACCCTCGTGCACTCCGACGACCGCACCGGGCGAGGGCGTTCGGGCCTCGGGCTCCATGTGGTCGACGCCTGGACGGGCCGCGAGCGCGACACCGCGACCCTTTCCGGCGGCGAGACGTTCTTCGCCTCCCTCGCCCTCGCGCTGGGCCTCGCGGACGTCGTCACCGACGAGGCGGGCGGCGTCCGGCTCGACACGCTCTTCATCGACGAGGGCTTCGGCAGCCTCGACGACCAGACGCTCGACGAGGTCCTCGACGTCCTGGACTCCCTGCGCGAACGGGACCGCAGCGTCGGCATCGTCAGCCACGTCGCGGACCTGCGCCGTCGCGTGCACGCGCAGCTGGAGGTGGTGAAGGGGCGGTCCGGTTCGGCGGTACGCCAACGCGCCGGGGCCTGACGGAACGGTGTCGTCGGCGACGGGGCGCGCAGGTCAGGCCGGGGGGACGAACGTCAGCGGCCCAGTGGCCTGCGGGGCAGGGGGGAGGAGTAGACGACGCTCGTCGTCACCGATCCGAGCGCGCCGATCCTGCCCGACACCTCTTCCAGGTGCTGCATCGAGCGTGCGGCGACCTTGATGACGAAACAGTCGTCGCCCGTGACGTGGTGCGCCTCCAGGATCTCCGGGGTCGCGTCGACCAGGTCGTGGAACGGCTTGTAGTTGCCGTTGGGATAGCGCAGGCGCACGAAGGCGAGGATGGGCAGCCCGAGCCGCTCCGGGTCGACCACGGCCGCGTACCCCTGTATGACCCCGGCCTCTTCGAGGCGTCGCACCCGCTCCGTGACGGCGCTCGCGGACATCGAGACGGCGCGCGCGAGCTCCGCGTAGCTGGCGCGGCCCTCGCGCTGGAGGACATCGAGGATGCGCCAGTCGGTGGCGTCCGTGGAATAACCGGTCATGGCCGAGAGATAACAGGGAAATCCCCGGCCGATCAAGAGCCGGCCGGGGATTTGTGCCACTCGTCCGCAATGGCGGGTGAGGACGAGCGGAGACGAGCGGCGGGACTCAGACGCCCGCGACGCTCTGGATCCAGGAGCGGTACGCCGTCACGTTCGTGTACGCGGTCGTGGTCTGGCGGTCACTGGTGGAGGCGACGCCGACCTGCACGCCGTTGGCCATCATCGGGCCGCCCGAGTCGCCGCCCGCGGTGATGCCGTCGCCGCGCCGGGCGCAGATGGCCTGGCCCTGGTAGGCGTCGCGGCAGCCGCCGGTCACGACGACGTTGGCGACCTTCAGGAGCCGGGACTGACAGTTGATCTCCTGGCCGCACTGGGACGTCGCGCCCCAGCCGTACACCTGGACGGTCTGGCCCACCGACACCGAGCCCGGGGAGCCGAGGCGCGCGTAGGTGCCCGCGACGGAACGGTCCAGGCGGACCAGGGACAGGTCGGACGACGGGTGGTTGGTGACGCTGACGCCGTTGGCCGTGGTGCCGCCCGACGTCTGGTCGAGGCTGCCGATGCGGAACGAGAGGCCGCCGCCGCTGACGCAGTGCTTGGCGGTGAGGATCCAGGTGGGGGCGATGATCGTGGCGCTGCAGGTCTGCCGGCCGTTGGAGAAGAGCCTGGCCGCCCAGGGTGCGTTGCTGGCGTAGCCGCCGCCGATGATCGGCTGCGGGCCGTTGGTGGAAGCAACGGCGGGCGTTTCCGCGCGCGTCGCGCTCTGAGCGGCCGCGGTGGGGGCGAGCCCCAGGACGGCGAGGGCGGTGGCCGCGAGCGCGGGGACGAGTCTGGATATTCGCACGTTCGTCTCCATTGTGTGGGGATGAAGCGTCCTTGATGAGGACGAGACCGCATAGGTATGCAGCCGCAGCGCACGCCGAGGAGGCGGGTATCTCCTGTCGCGTGCATGCCATCTCTGGCGGGAGAGAATCTGGCAGAGGAGTCGTGGGCGGCGCAAGAGGTCGGCGACGCCTTCTGTGACGTGCGTGCAGCCGTGGGTGAGCTTGCGGTCCAGTGCATGATCAAACCAATTCTTGGTCCGGACCATTGTCGACGGACCTGACGTGCTCCTGGCAACGCGCTTTCACGACAACCCTGTTGGGACCCGCCCGGGAGCCCCACAGGGGAATGGGGTCGTAGAACGTCGAACTGCCGGGGAATTGCCGGTGAGCCCGCGCGGGCGCCGGGATTCACCGCTTCAGAGTTCCGTTCGCCGCCCGTAGATTTTCCGCCATGAACAACACGAACGCGCAGCTCAGCGCCCCTGGTTCAGCTTCCGCACCCGCTGCTCGCAACGCGGTCCTGAGGATTCCGCCCGCCTCACCGGCCGCGGCCGCCGCGTACTTCGGCGCGTCCCTCGCCTTCCACGCCGACGTGTCCGACGTGGCGTCCGCGCTCGCCGGGGACGCCGACCCGGGCTTCGTGGTGATCGACACCCGTTCCACCGCCTCATGGGACCAGGGGCACCTCCCCGGCGCGGTCCACCTGCCGACCGCACTCATCCCCGAGCAGGCGGAGACGCTCCTCGACAAGGCGGTGCCGGTCGTCACCTACTGCTGGGGACCCGGCTGCAACGGCGCGACCCGCGCCGCTCTCGCCCTCGCCCGACTGGGCTTCCAGGTCAAGGAGATGCTCGGCGGGTTCGAGTACTGGGCGCGCGAAGGGTTCGAGTTCGAGACGTGGGAAGGCCGTGAGCGGCGCGACGCCGACCCGCTCACGGCCCCCGTGGACACCGGGGACTGCGGCTGCTGACCGCCCCGGCGCCGTTACGTCGTCACAGCGCGGACAACTCTTCCACCAGGTCGTCCAGGCCCAGCGAGCCCTGCGAAAGGGCGGCCATGTGCCACGCCTTGGCGTCGAACGCGGCACCGTGCCTGCGCCGCGCGTTCTCACGTCCGAGGAGCCAGGCCCGCTCACCCAGCTTGTACCCGATGGCCTGCCCGGGGATGGTCAGGTAGCGGGTCATCTCGCTGGTCACGTACTCCGTGGTGCGGCTGCAGTGCGCGTCGTAGAACTCCTGGGCGAGGTCCGGTGTCCAGCGCTCACCCGGATGGAAGGGGGAGTCCGCCGGGATCTCCAGCTCCAGGTGCATGCCGATGTCGACGATGACCCGCAGCGCGCGCATCATCTGCGCGTCGAGATAGCCGATCCTGCGCTCGGGGTCGGTCAGGAAGCCGAGCTCGTCCATCAGCCGCTCCGCGTAAAGGGCCCAGCCCTCGGCGTTGGCGCTGACGATGCCGACCGTCGCCTGGAAGCGGGAGAGGTTCTCCGCCACGTGCGCCCACTGGGCGAGCTGGAGGTGATGGCCGGGCACGCCCTCGTGGTACCAGGTGGAGACGAGGTCGTAGACGGGGAAGCGGGTCTCGCCCATCGTCGGCAGCCAGGTGCGGCCCGGCCGGGAGAAGTCCTCGGACGGGCCCGTGTAGTACGGGGCCGCGGCGCCGCCGGGCGGCGCGATGTGGGACTCCACCTTCCGTACCCGCTCGGCGAGTTCGAAGTGCGTGCCGTCCAGGGCGTCGATCGCCTCGTCCATCAGCTCCTGCAGCCAGACCCGGACCTCCTCCACACCCTCGATGTGCGTCCCGTGCTCGTCGAGGTGGGCGAGCGCCACCCACGGCGTGGCCGCGCCGGGCAGGATCCTCTCCGCCTCGGTCCGCATCTCCGCGAGCAGCCGGTGGAACTCCGACCAGCCGTACGCGTACGCCTCGTCGAGGTCCAGGTCGGTGCCGTTGCACGCGCGGGACAGCCGCGCGTAGCGCTCGCGGCCCACGATGTCGGGGGCGCCCTCGATCGCCGGTGCGTAGACGTCGCGCATCCAGTCGCGCAGCGCCACCACCGACGCGGTGGCGGCGCGGGCGGCGGTGTCCAGGTCGGAGCGCAGGGCGCCGGGGCCCGCCGCCGCGAAGTCGTCGAACCAGCCGCCCCCGCTCGGGTGGTCGCCGGTCTCGCCCGCCCACTCGGTGAGCTGCCCGATGAAGGTGGCGGTGGGGCGAGGGGGCCCGAACAGCTTCCGCTCCAGGCCCAGTTCGAGGGAGGCCCGGTACCCTTCGAACGCCTTCGGCACGGCGCGCAGCCGCTCGGCGATCGCCGCCCAGTCGGCCTCCGTCTCCATGGGGGAGACGGTGAAGATCTCCCGTATCTGATGCGGCATCGTGTCCAGGTTGCCGACCGCGCGCAGCCCTTCCTCGGCCTCGTGCACGGCCAGCTGCGCGGTCAGCCGCTCCCGCAGGAGCCGCCCGCAGCGCCGCTCGGCCTCGCTGTCCGCGCCGGGCCTGCGCTCCGCCTCGTCCAGCCGCGTCAGGGTCGCGCGCGCCAGCCGCGCCAGAGCCTCCTGGCCCTCGGGGGAGGTGTCGGGGAGCCTGCTGTTGCTCTCCGCGACACCGAGGTAGGTGCCCGTGATGGGGTCGAGGGCGATGAGTTCGTCGACGTAGGCGTCGGCGACGGCACGGGGCAGGGGGCCGGTGCTCGCATGCGGCTTCTCAGTGGCTGACATGCGGACATCGTCGTACAGAGAAGCGGTGCGCGTCACCATGATTCACCCGGCGGATCCTCCGTGACGCCGGAAGCGGCGTCTGGCGGGAGCAGCGGGCCGCACGCCCACTGCTGGAAGATCAACCGGGTCTCGACACGCGCCACTTCACGCCGGGCGGTGAACTCGTCGAGCACGAGCCGCTGCAGATCCGCGGGCCCGGCCACCGCCACGTGCACCAGGAAGTCCTCCGGGCCCGTGAGGTGGAACAGGGACAACGACTCCGGCAACGCCCTGACGCGTTCCACGAAGGGCCCGACGAGATCCCGTCGGTGCGGCCGGACCTGCACGGAGAGGAGCGCCTCCACCCCGCGGCCGAGCTTCGCCGGGTCCAGGCGCAGTTGGTGTCCGAGGATCACCCCGGAGCGCCGCAGCCGCGTCACACGGTCGAGACACGTCGACGGCGCGACCCCGACGTGCGCCGCCAGGTCCCGATACGTGGTCCGGGCATCGTTCTGCAGCACGCGCAGTATGTGGAGATCCACCGGGTCCAGTGCGACGGAATCGGCCATCGGCCGAACGTAGCACGGGGTGTGCCCCCATGACCCCGTGCGATGTTCAGCCTGTGCGGCATGGAAGCGAACACCGGGACAGCACCGCACACACCCTCCGCGGACAGCGCCTCGCCGTCACGCGCCCTGGCCACCGAAGCCGTGCACGCGGGACGGGACGATCTGGCCGAAATGGGCCTGCACGCCCCGCCGATCGACCTCTCCACGACCTACCCCTCCCGCGACAGCCGCGGCGAGGCGGCCCGCATCGACGCGTTCGCCGCCGAAGGCCTCGTCGACGACGGGCCGCCAATCTACGCGCGCCTCGGCAATCCGACCGTCGCCCGCTTCGAGACGGCGCTCGCCCGTCTGGAGGGCACCGAGAGCGCCGTCGCCTTCGCGAGCGGCATGGCGGCGCTGACCGCGGTGCTTCTCGTACGGGGATCCGCGCGCCTGCGCCACGTCGTGGCCGTCCGGCCGCTGTACGGCTGCAGCGACCACCTGCTCTCCGCGGGGCTCGTCGGAACCGAGGTGACCTGGGTGGACCCCGAGGGTATCGCCGATGCCATCCGGCCCGACACCGGCCTGGTCATGGTCGAGTCGCCCGCCAATCCGACGCTCGCCGAACTCGACCTCGCCGAGGTCGCCCGCGCCTGCGGCACCGTCCCGCTGCTCGCCGACAACACGTTCGCGACCCCCGTGCTGCAGCGGCCCGCCGAGAGCGGCGCCCGTCTGGTGCTGCACAGCGCCACCAAATTCCTCGGTGGCCACGGTGACGTCCTCGGCGGCGTGGTCGCCTGCGACGAGGAACTCGCACGGGGGCTGCGGCAGGTCCGCTTCGCCACGGGCGGGGTGCTGCACCCCCTCGCCGGCTACCTGCTGCTGCGCGGCCTGTCCACGCTTCCCGTGCGGGTGCGCGCGGCCTCGGCGAACGCGGCGGAGCTGGCGCGCCGCCTCGCCGCCGACCCGCGTGTGGAGCGCGTCCACTATCCGCGGATGGGCGGCGCCATGGTCGCCTTCGAGGTACGCGGCGACCCGCACGGGGTGATCGCCGGCGTACGGCTGATCACCCCGGCGGTCAGCCTCGGCAGCGTCGACTCGCTCATCCAGCACCCGGCGTCCATCAGCCATCGCGTGGTCGACGTCGAGGACCGGCGTGCGGCCGGTGTCAGCGACCGGCTGCTTCGCATGTCGTGCGGCCTGGAGGACGTCGACGACCTCTGGCGCGACCTGGACAGGGCGCTCGGCCCCGTCCCGGTCACCATCCGCGCCCCGACGGCCACCGGGACAGCCGCCGCCGAAGGGCTCAGGGGCGCCGCGCGTGGTCGTACGGCAGCCGCGAACTGACCGGCGTCGCGTCGAGGCGGGCGGTGATCACCAGCGTGCCCTCCTCGATCTGGTAGTCGAGCGGCAGGCCGAGCCCGCGCATCGCCGCGACCATGCCGGTGTTGGACGCCCGCGTCACCGCGTACACGCTCTCGCAGCCCGCCTCGACCGCCATCGCCACCAGACGGCCGAGCAACTGGCCGCCGATGCCGCGGCGCTGCCACTCGTCCTCGACGAGCAGCGCGACCTCGGTCTCGTCGCCGTCCCACAGAAGGTGGCCGATGCCGACGATCCGGCCGGACGCGGTGCGCACCGCCAGGGTGCGGCCGAACCGGGGGCTGAGGAGGTGGTTCAGGTAGCGGTCGGCGTCGTGCACCGGGCCGTGATAGCGCTTGTCCAGTGTGGCGGGTGAGCACCGCTCGTGCATGGCCTTGGCGGCCTCGATGTCGGCGGTGTCGGCCCGCCGCACGGTGATGGAGTTGCCCTCGGGGAGCGTCAGGACGTCCTGGCTGCGCGGGATGCGCGGGCCGAGCCGCGTGTCGAGCTCGACCAGGGCCCGCGCGCGGGCGAACTCCGTGGGCGTGAACGGCAGATAGGGGCGCTCGACGGTGATGACCTCGCCGTCGGGCCCCTTCAGCCTCAGCACCGTGCCGTCGAGTACGCCGTCGACCGGGGTCGGCTCCGACGGGGCCGACTCGTCCCGGCTCTCCGTGCGAGCGGCGGCGGGCAGGGAGCGGATGGTGCAGCGGCCCAGGAGGTGCCGCAGGGCCAGGGGCAGTTCGGCCGCGTCGAGGGCGGTGCGGGTGGCGAGGCCGAGGATGCGGGTCGGGGCATCCACCAGGTCGTGGGCGTCGGCGCGCTCGATCCAGGTGCCCGTGCCGCCCGCCCGCGCGACCGACCGGGTGATCTCCGCGCCGGCGAGGTCCGCGGGCGCGCGCAGCAGGAACTCGTCGACGGTGCCCTCGGCCAGCGGGTGCGCCTGCAGGCTGAGGATGTCGCAGCGGCGCTCGGCGAGCGTCACGCACAGCGCGGCGAGGGAGCCCGGCTCGTCCCGCACGGTCGTGCGCATCCGCCACAGGGTGGTCTCGGTGGCGGTCGCGGGGGCGACCGCGTTGTCGGTGGTCGTGGTGGTCGTCGTGCGCCCGGCCTGCTCCGCGTCCGCGGGCGGCCGGGCGACGGTATCGTGCGCCGGGGGCGGGGCGTGGTCGTGGCGCCGTGCCCACCAGATGTGGAAGCCGGCCGTGGCGAGCAGCACCACGGCCGACACGACCAGCAGGCCGGGGCCGTCGGGCCCGTGCCCCACCATGTTCGCGACGGCGTCGGCCACCGCCACGGCGGTGAACAGGGCCGCCAGTTCGACCACGTCGCGCCGCCAGTGATGAACGGGGCGTCCGTGCTTGGTCCGTGTCACGTCAGACATGTCAGCTCTCATACGTTCACTGTGCTGGACCGGTGTTTCGTGATCACGAACGCCCTGTGACTGATGGGTAAAGAGGTCATTGGCCCCTTTGGCGGCAATTCGGTGTAGGGGCCGCCCCGCTCACTGCCCGACGCGGCCCGGACGCAGCACCTTGGTGAACAGCACGCCGCCGCCCTCCTGGCGCAGCCGCACCGTCAGCTCCCCGCTGCCGCCGTCGATGTCGACCTCGCCGAAGTACTGCGGTGTCTCGGCCGGAGACGTGTTGGCGCGGCTCGGCGCCTTGACGAACTTCTGCTCGGGGCCGAACGTCCCGTCGAGCTTCGTCGCGGGGAAGCCGCCCGCGGCCAACGGGCCGGACACGAACTCCCAGAACGGCGCGAAGTCCTTGAACGCCGCGCGCGACGGGTCGTAGTGCTGCGCGGAGGTGTAGTGCACGTCGGCGGTCAGCCACACCGTGCCCGTGATCCTGCGGTGCTTGATGTGCCGCAGCAGTTCGGCGATCTGCAGCTCGCGGCCCAGCGGCACGCCGGGATCGCCCTGCGCCACGGCCTCGAAGTTCTCCCTGCCGTCCGGTACGACGATGCCCAGCGGCATGTCGGAGGCGATGACCTTCCACACGGCACGCGAACGGGACAGCTCGCGCTTGAGCCAGGCCAGCTGCCGGGCGCCGAGGATGCCCGTGGCGTCGTCGGGCTGCCTGTTCGGGGAGTTGGCGTTGCGGTAGGTGCGCATGTCGAGGACGAACACGTCCAGGAGCGGGCCGTGGCGCAGCACGCGGTAGACGCGGCCGTCCTCGTCGCCCGGCGGGAGCGTCGAGATGGGGAAGTACTCGCTGAACGCGCGCAGCGACCGGCCCGCGAGGACGTCCACGTTCTTCTCCGTGTACCGCGCGTCGTCCAGGATCTGCCCCGGGTACCAGTTGTTGCGCACCTCGTGGTCGTCCCACTGGATGATCGACGGCACCTGGGCGTTGAACCGCCGCAGGTTGTCGTCGAGCAGGTTGTAGCGGAACGCGCCGCGGAACTCCTTGAGGGACTCGGCGACCTTGGACTTCTCCTCCGTCGTGACGTTCCGCCACACCGTGCCGTCGGGCAGCGTGACGCTCGGCGGGATGGGGCCGTCGGCGTAGATGTTGTCGCCGCTGCACAGGAAGAAGTCCGGGTCGCGTCTGCGCATCTCCTCGAAGATCCGGTAGCCGCCGCGGTCCAGGTTGATGCCCCAGCCCTGGCCCGCGATGTCCCCCGACCACAGGAAGCGCACATCCTGCTTGCGGCCCTTCGGCGTCGTGCGGAACGTACCGGTCACCGGCTTGCCCGTGCGGCGCGGGTCGTCGGGGTCGGCGAGCAGCACCCGGTAGTGGATCTGCTCTCCCGCGGGCAGGCCGCGCAGCCGCGTCGTCCCCGTGAAGTCCGTGTCCGGGCCGAGCAGCGGGCCGCGCCACCGCTGCGGATGGCGGAACGACTCGGTGGCGGACGTCTCCACGATCATCCGGGCGGGCCGGTCGGAGCGGACCCAGACGAGCCCCGCGTGCGCCGTCACGTCTCCGGCCTGTACACCCCACCCGGCCTTCGGGCGGCCCGACAGGGCGAGCGACGGAGCGGCCCCGGCCAGTGCGGGCACGGCGAGCGCCGCCGGTACGGCGAGCGATCCGCGCAGCACGCTGCGACGACGGGGGGACGGGCTCGGCTGACGTTGCGACATGAATGCGCCTCCAGTTGACGGGTGCGACCAGTGTGCGGGCGCCCGACCGGCACCGCGCCACAGCGCCCACGCGAACCCCAAGTGAACAACTCCCCACAGTCCGGGGGGAACCGCCGCGCGGCGACCGGGTGGGCCCGGCGGCGGAGGCGTAGCGCCGGGCGGCCGGTCAGCGGCAGGTGTCGAGGATGACGCGGGCGACCAGCGCGGGGTCGTCGTTCATCGGTACGTGGCCGCAGCCGGGGAGCCGGACCAGACGTGCGCCGGGGATGGTGTGCTTCGCGCGTATCCCCTGCCGGCGCAGGAGCAGCCGGTCCTTCGTGCCCCAGGCGACGGTCACAGGGAGGCCCGTCACGTCATCCTGGAAGAGGACGTCGCGCCCGGCGAGGAGTGTCGCCTCGAACCCGGTGGCCTCGCGCAACGCGAGCGTCTCGGCGACCACCGCTTCGGGGGAGCGGCGCCAAGGGCGCGCGTAGATCGTGCTCGTGAGTGCCGTGCGCCCGGCCGCGCTCGCGGACAGCCGTTCGATCGCGGGACGCGGCAGCAGACGCGCGCCGCGCCGCATCGCGAGGAGTGTGCCGAACGCGTACCGGCGCTCCGCGCGCGTCCAGAAGCCGGCCGGGGAGAGCGCGGTGACGGAGCGGACCAGCTTCTCGCGGCCCATTTCGAGGGCGAGCAGTCCGCCCAGGGAGTTGCCCGCCACGTGCGGTCGCTCGATCTGCAGCGTCTCGCAGAACGCGCCCAGCGCGGGGACGACCGCCGGCAGCCCGTACTCCAGTTCCTCGGGCAGTGCGGGGGAGCGCCCGAATCCCGGCAGGTCGACCGCGATCACGTCGTGTTCGGCGGCCAGGATCTCGAACACCGGGTCCCAGGCCTGGCGGTGGTGGCCGATGCCGTGCAGCAGCAGCAACGGCTCGCCCGTACCCGCCCGTTCGTAGGAGATCGTCACCGTGTGCGGGCCGCCGTGCGACGCGACGCTGAAGGAGACCTCTGCGGCCATGACTGCTCCTGTCCCCGCCACCGGACGACGGTTCCCGATGTGTTAGACGCGCTGTCAGCAACAATTACCGTCCAGTAGCCCCCAGTTCAAGAGGCCGGCCCCAGGCGCTTCGGACAAGCCGTTCCCGGTGACGGTGAGTGTGCCGCGTACCGCAGCCAAAGTGCCTGGACAGGCGCTGCTTCGTGGGTTGGGATAGGAGCGTGGCCACCGACACCATGACCGACGTCTTCGAAGAGCACCGTTCCGTCCTGATGGGCGTCGCCTACCGCATGCTCGGCCGGGTGGCCGACGCGGAGGACGTCGTCCAGGAGGCCTGGCTGCGCTGGTCGGAGTCCGACCACGAGCAGGTGCGCGAACCCCGCGCCTTCCTGGTGCGCGTCACCACGCGGCTCGCCATCGACCGCCTGCGCCACCTGCAGTCCCGGCGCGAGGCGTACGTCGGGCCGTGGCTCCCCGAGCCCTACGTCACCGACCTCGGGTCGTCCGTGCCCGACACCGCGGAGCGGGCCGTGCTCGCCGACTCCGTCTCCCTGGCCGTTCTCGTGGTCCTGGAGTCCCTCTCGCCCTTGGAGCGGGCGGTGTTCGTGCTCCGCGAGGCGTTCGGGTTCCCGTTCGCCGAGATCGCGGTCACGCTCGACCGCAGCGAGGCCGCCGTGCGTCAGCTCGCGGGCCGGGCCCGCAAGCACGTGGACGAAGGCCGGCCCCGCTACAAGGTGGACCCCGCCGAGCGCCGCGACCTGACCGAGCGCTTCCTCGCCGCGGCGACCGAGGGCGACCTCGACGGGCTGATGTCGCTGCTGGCCCCGGACGTCCGGCTGGTCGGCGACGCGGGCGGC
This sequence comes from Streptomyces venezuelae, assembly GCF_008642355.1. NCBI lineage: Bacteria > Bacillati > Actinomycetota > Actinomycetes > Kitasatosporales > Streptomycetaceae > Streptomyces > Streptomyces venezuelae. The sequence continues at coordinate 398,071 of NZ_CP029193.1, read as the reverse complement.
AAGTCGAAGGCGCCGCTGCGCGTCCTGGAGTCCGCGGACAAGGTGGGCCGCTTCCTGCACAGCACCGCGGGCAAGGTCGCCGCGGAGGCACGCGAACTGGAAGTCCGCTTCATCCAGGCGAACGGCGCGGAGTGCCTCTTCATCCTCGTCGACGGCCGACCCGACAGCGTCTTCCGCTTGGACGTCGCCGACGGCCTCATCCAGGACGTCTACATCGTCCGCAATCCGGACAAGCTCGTGTCGCTCGTGCCCTGACATTTCGGTCGCGAGCTGCCACGCGCGATACGTCGTCCCAGCTCAGAGCCCCCGCCTCGATCGGCGGGGGCTCAGTCGTGTGCTCTTCGTCGGCCGTTCATCTGCGGCTGGCCGATTACGCCTGCTTGGCCCCGCGCGAACTCCGCATGAATGCTCTGTGGCATCGTCCCTGTGCACGCTGTAACGGATCGAGGATTGGTCTTGACCAAGGGTGGGTGCGGGCCTATGGTCGCAGAGATAGTGCAGGAACCTTTAATAAACAAGGGCGCTAAAAAGCCGCCGGTCACGGCGATTGCGGAGGACAGGGTGGGGACCACGCAGCTCGAAACGGTGCCGGAGCCGAAGTACTGGCATCTGAAGACCGTGCTCAGTGAGGCGCTCGACTCCGAGTTCTCCGTGGGCGAGATCCTGCCGAACGAGCGCGACCTGGCCGCCCGCTTCGGTGTCGCCCGCGCCACCCTCAGGCAGGCCCTCGAACAGCTCGAACTCGAAGGCAGGCTCCACCGCCGCCGTGGAGTGGGCACCACGGTCGCTCCGCCGCGGATGGGTGTGGCCGTCGGATCCGCGCAGGGTTCGTGGCCGGGCGCGGTCGGCGACGCCTGGCAGCCCGCGGACTGCGCCCCGGCGGTCCCGTCGGCGGACGTGGCCCGGATGCTGGAGACCGCCGCGGACGAACAGGTGCACGTCGTGCGCCGCACCCGCGTCTCCAACGGCCAGCCCGTGGCCGCCGAGCTGCTGTACGTGCCCACGTCGTCGGTCGCCGAACTGACCGGCATGGACGAGCCGTCCGGCGCGGCACGCGCGCGTGTCGTCCTGCGTGAGCTGTCCCGGCTCGGCCTCGAAGGACAGGACCGCGCCGTCGAACTCGGCTCGGCCCGCGCGGACGACGCCAAGGCCCTCGACCGCCTGCCCGGCGCACCCGTGCTCGTCGTGACGACCCGCTTCTTCGCCGAGGGCCGCACGGCGGCGGTGTCCGTCGCCACCTACCGCGCCGACACCTGCCGCCTCACGTTCGGGGACTCCGGCGGCGTCGAGATCCATCACGACACGGAGCGCCACGCTTCCTGACGCGAACCGGCCACTCCGTTCGCTCCGTCGAGAGGACCGTCATCGCCGCGCGGTGACGGTCCCCTCGACGGCGAACAGCTGCTCCTCGACGTGGTCCAGCGCGAGCCGCAGCGCCCCGGTCGACACCACCGCCTCGCCCAGCATCGAAAGGGCCACCCGCGGCGGCCGCAGGCAGTACCGCTCCAACTCCTGGTGCAGCGGCTCGAGCACCCCGTCGAGCCCCGCGGCCCAGCCGCCCACGACGACCAGCTCCGGATCGAGCGCCAGGACCAGCGCGGCCACGTCATGCACGAGCCGCTGGATGAACCGTTCCACCGCGGCCTGCGCCCGCTCGTCACCCTCGCGCGCGTGCGCGAACACGTCGGCGACGGCCTGCTCGTCCAAGGGGTGCAGCGGCTCGCCGGTGGTCGAGAGCAGCGTCTCCGGAGTCACCTCGCGGCCCAGCAGGTGCAGCGCGCCGATCTCGCCCGCCGCGCCGCCGTAACCCCGGTGCAGGCGCCCGCCGATCAGCGAACCGGCCCCCGGGCTCAGCCCCGCGAGGACGAACACCACGTCGTCCGTGTCGGTCGCGGCGCCCTTCCAGTGCTCGGCCACGGCCGCGGCGTTGGCGTCGTTCTCCACCAGGACCGGGCACTTGAACGATCGGCGCAGCCGCTCGCCCAGCTGAAGCCCCGTCCACTCGGGCAGTGCCGTGCTCAGCCGCACCGTGCCGTCCGCGTCCAGGATGCCGGGGCTGCCCACCCCGACGGCCCGCAGCGAACTGCGGGCGATCCCGGCGCGGCGCAGCAGATCGGCGACCGCCGTGCGCAGCCGCTCGAGCCGGTCGTCCGCGGAAGCCTCCGCGGAGACGGCCTTCGACGCCGCCCCGAGGACCTTGCCGTCCAGGTCCGAGAGGACGGCGGCCACCCGGTGCGGGCCGATCTCCAGACCGAGCAGATGTCCCGCCTCCGCCCGGAACCGGAACTTACGCGCGGGCCGGCCCTGGCGCCGCGCGCCGCCGTCCTCGGGCGCCGACTCCACTACGAGCCCGGCCTCGATGAGCCCTTCGACGACCCCCTCGACCGTGGGCCGGGAGAGCCCGGTCGCGCGGGTGATCTCCGTGAGCGTCGCCACGTCCGCGGCGCGCAGCGCGTGCAGCACCACCGCGGAGTTGATACGCCGCAACAGGGAGGGGTCCCCGCCGCTCAGCTGCCCCAACGTCCGTCCTCCCAGCTCGTGCGCGTGATGGCCGGATCGTACTCGCAGGACGGTACGGCGGCGAGTGCCGGGCCCGTCCGCACCGTGTCCGGCACCGTCTTCCCCGCAGACAGGGCCGTCACCCCGGCTCGACGAAACCGGACTCGTACGCGGCGATGACCGCCTGCGTCCGGTCCCGCGCCCCGAGCTTCGCGAGGACCGCGCTGACATGTGACTTGACCGTCTCCGTGCCCACGACGAGGCGGGCGGCGATCTCCGCGTTCGACAGACCGCGCGCCATGAGCCGCAGCACCTCCGCCTCACGCTCGGTCAGCGCGGCCCTCTCCAGGGCGTCCCGGGCCTGCGGATTGCCCCGCTCCGCGCCGTACTCGCCGGCCAGCTGCCGGACCGCGGCGGGGAACAGCAGCGACTCGCCCTCGGCGACCAGCCGCACCGCGTGCACGATCTCCGCGGGCCTCGCGCGCTTCAACAGGAACCCGTCGGCGCCCGCGCGGAGCGCCTCGTACACGTACTCGTCGTTCTCGAACGTCGTCACCACGAGGATCTTCGGCGGGTCCGGCACGGTGCGCAGCACGGCGCGGGTCGCCTCGATGCCGTCGAGCAGCGGCATGCGGACGTCCATCGCGACCACGTCGGGGCGCACCTCGCGGACCAGGGGGATCACCGCCGCGCCGTCCGCCGCCTCGCCGACCACACGGATGTCCGGCTGCGCCTCCAGGACGGCACGCAGGCCCGCGCGTACGAGGGGTTCGTCGTCGACGAGGAGCACGGTGACCGGCATCCCGCCAGCGTAGATCATTTGAGGGGCAGTTCGACGTGCACCTGCCAGTCGCCTTCGTGGGGGCCCGTGGTGGCCCGGCCGCCGAGCAGGGTCGCCCGCTCCCGGATGCCGCGGAGTCCGCTGCCGCCGCGCCCCGTCGAACCGGTGGGGCGCGGCAGCGCGTTGCGCACGTTCATCACCAGGCGGGCGTCGTCCACGGCGATGCGCAGGCGCACGGGCACGGGGCCGGAGTGGCGCAGGACGTTGGTGAGCGCTTCCTGGAGCATGCGGTAGCCCTCGCGGGAGACGGGTCCCGGCAGCCGTTCCACGGGCCCCGACACCTCCATGTCCACCTCCGCGCCCGAGGCACGCGCCGACTGGAGCAGCCGGTCGGCGTCGGTGAGCGTCGGCCGCCCGCTCACCGGCTGCTCGTCCTCGCGCAGCACCCGCAGCACCCGCTCCAGGTCCTCCAGCGCGGCCCGCCCCGTCTCCTCCACCGCTTCCAGGGCGCGTGCGGTGAACTCCGGGTCGGAGGCGGCCCTCGCGGCGCCCGCCTGGACGACGGCGACGGTCAGGGCGTGCCCTATGGAGTCGTGCAGTTCGCGCGCGATGCGGTTGCGCTCGAGGAGCTGCTCGGTGCGTTCCTCCATGACGGCGAGGCGTTCGGCGGGGGAGGGGCCGAGCAGACGCCGGGCGACCACAGCGGTGAGGTGTCCCGCCGCCAGCAGCACGCCGAGCTCCGCGAGGACGAGCAGGAGGCTCAGCGGCGCCTTGACCCAGGCCGTGTCGGGTGGGGTGAGCAGCAGGCCGTCCTTCTCCGAGGCCTGGTCGTTCGCACCCGTCAAGGCGAAGACCATCCCGATGAGCTGGCCCGTCACATGAACCAGGGCGATGCCTGTCTCCAGGCGGAACACCAGCCATACGGCGGTCCGTACCCGGTCGCGCCAAGAGGCCGAAGGGGCGACGGAGATGCCGGAGTCCTCCGCCTCGCCGCCCGGCACGGGCGCGTGGTGACCGGGAAACAGCATCATCCTGGCCTGCAGTCCCTCGGCCCTGCGGATGACGGGCACCAGCGCAGCCGCCACCAGCAACGGCACGGGGGTGACCCCGACGAGCACCCAGTCGATGTAGGAGGGTTCGGAGAGCCCCGGATAGATCGAGGCGACCACCCACGCGATGGCCGACCCCAGGAAGATGTGCAGCCAGCGCGTGTACGTGACCGCACGGGTCAGGGGCCGCAGGAAGCCGAGCATTCCGCCATCGTGCCAGGCCACCCCCACCGTACGACTCCCCCGTGAGGGGGAGACGGACTCCCCGGGCGGGGGAAGCCCCCGAAGGGCCTCAGCGGCCAGGCTGACGCCCATGACCAGCATCGACGTCAAAGACCTCACCAAGGAGTACGGCCCGACCCGCGCCCTGGACGCCGTCACCTTCAACGTCCGCCCCGGCCGGGTCACCGGCTTCCTCGGACCCAACGGCGCCGGCAAGTCGACCACCATGCGCCTCGTCCTCGGCCTGGACCGCGCCACCTCGGGCACGGCCACGGTGGGCGGCCACCGCTACACCGAACTCCCGGACCCCCTGCGCCATGTAGGGGCGCTGCTCGACGCCCAGGCGGCCCACGGTTCGCGCACCGCCCGAAGTCACCTCCTCGCGCTCGCCGTCAGCAACCGGCTCCCCGCGCGGCGCGTGGACGAAGTCCTGGAGGAGTCGGGGCTCGGCTCCGTCGCGGGCAAGCGCATCAAGACGTTCTCGCTGGGCATGCGGCAACGTCTCGGCATCGCCGCGGCGCTGCTCGGCGACCCCGAGGTCGTGATGCTGGACGAGCCGTCCAACGGTCTCGACCCCGAAGGCATCATCTGGATCCGCGAGTTGCTGCGCCGACTGGCCAAGGAGGGGCGTACCGTCCTCGTCTCCAGCCACCTCATGAACGAGACCGCGACCTTCGCCGATCACCTCGTCGTCCTCGGCCGGGGCAGGCTGCTGGCCGACGCCCCCATGACCGACTTCATCGCGTCGCACAGCCAGGCACGGGTCCGCGTCCGGACGACCGACCCGGACCTGCTCCGTGAACTGCTGTCGGGCCGCGGATACGTACTCGGGGAGTCGGTCGAGGGCCGCTGGACGGTCGAAGGGGCGAAGGCCGAGGAGGTCGGAGCGATCGCCGCGGGCGCCGGGGTCCAGGTGCTCGAACTCGCCGACGAACACACCTCCCTGGAGGAGGCCTACCTCGCCCTGACGGCCGACGAAGCCCAGTTCCGAGCCGGCACCACCACCGTCCCCGCGTCCCGCCAGGAGGCCTGATCATGGCCATGGAGAACTCCGCCGTACTGCCCGTGGCCCACGCCGAGTGGATCAAGATCAAGTCGTTGCGGTCGAGCCTGATCTCGCTGCTCGTCATCTTCGCCGCGACCCTCGCCATCACCGTGCTGGCCTCCGCGACCATCGGCCGGGCCGAGGCCGACAACCCCGACGCCGAGCCCCTCTTCGACGCCTTCTACGCCTTCAACTTCGGCCAGATCGCGGCGATCAGCTTCGGGACGACCGCCATGTCGTCGGAGTACACGAGCGGCGCCCTGCGCATCTCGCTCGCCGCCGTGCCGCGCCGCGGGCTCTTCTACGGCTCCAAGATGCTGGTCATCGGAAGCCTCGCGCTGCTCGTGGGACTCGTCACCGGCTTCGCCACGTTCCTGACCAGCCAGGCGTTTCTGGGTGACCACGCGATCGGGCTCGGTCACCCCGGCGCCGTGCGCGCCTGCGTGGGCGGCGGCGTCTACCTCGCGCTGATGGCGCTGCTCGCGGCGGGCCTCACCGCCGTCCTGCGCAGCGGCGTCGCCGTCCTCGGCATCCTCATCCCGTTCACGCTCATCGTCTCGTTCGTGGTCGGCGACGTGGCGGGCGGCGCCGCCGGTTACCTGCCGGACAAGGCGGGCCGGCAAGTGCTGCACGAGACCACGACAGGGAGCCTCGGCCCGTGGGCGGGGCTCGCGGTGTGCGCGGCCTGGACGGGGGGCGTGCTGCTCGCCGGCTGGTGGGCGGTCCGCCACCGGGACGCGTGACGCGTGCCGAGTGACCGGGAACGCGCGACGCATGACGTGTTGTCAGTGCCGCCCGCTTTACTGGACGTCATGAGCAGCGCACACCACCTCGCCGTGATCGACCTGCTGCGCTCCCGGGACTTCCCCACGGAGTCCGGCAGGTCCGAGCACGGCTCCCAGGGCCCCGGCTTCCACATCGCGGAGTTACTGACGAGTGACACCTTCTGGGAGGACGACGGCACGCGATGGCACCTCACGGAGGAGCAGTACGACGCCGAGCGCGACGCACTGACCGTGCTGCTCGCCGACCGCTGGGGCCCGCCGCAGCAGTTCAGCCTGGCGAGCCTCTTCGAACGCTCCATGGCGGCCGACATCGGCGAGGCGGAGGAGGAGATACCGGAGCCGTGGGCGCACTTGAGCTCCTGCGTGCCGGACCTGCACCTGTGGCGGGTCGACGGCCGGTGGATAGCCCTCGGAGTCGCCCAGTGGGACAAGGAACTGCCGTTTCAGCTGCTCGCCGTGGTCACCGAGACGGACCCGCCGTGACGGCGGCGCGCGGCCCCCGTCAGACCAGCCCGAGCGAGCCCGCGCCCGTCCGCTCGAAGAAGCGGGCCACATCCGCCTCCGTCACCCGCGACAGCTCCGCGGGCGACCAGCGCGGCCTGCGGTCCTTGTCGACGACCTGCGCCCGGATGCCCTCGGGCAGGTCGGGCGAGGCCAGGGCGGCGCAGGACACGCGGTATTCCTGTTCCAGGACCGCTTCCAGGGTGGGCAGTTCACGCGCCCTGCGCAGCGCGGCCAGCGTGACCTTCAGTGACGTCGGGGACTTGGACAGGATCGTCTCGGCTGCTTCCTTCGCGTGCCGGTCACCACTCGCGTGCAGCCGGTCCACGATCTCCTCGACGGAGTCCGCGGCGTAACAGTGGTCGATCCACTCGCGGTGGGCCGCCAGCTCACCCGCCGGAGCCGTGGCCGCGAACTCACGCACGACCGCAGTCGCATCGGTGTCGGCGAGCGCCGCGGTGAACTCCGGCAGCCGCTCCGACGGAACGTAGTGGTCCGCGAGACCGCACAGCAGCGCGTCGGCCGCGCCCACCGGCGTCCCCGTCAGCGCCAGATGCGTGCCGAGTTCACCGGGCGTCCGCGTCAGCAGGTGCGTACCGCCCACGTCGGGCACGAAGCCGATGCCCGTCTCCGGCATCGCCACCCGCGACCGCTCCGTGACCACCCGGATGTCCCCGTGCGCCGAGACGCCGACACCGCCGCCCATCACGATGCCGTCCATCACGGCCACGTATGGCTTCGGGAAGCGGGCGATGCGCGCGTTGAGGAGGTACTCGTCGTGCCAGAACGCAGCCGACGCCGCCGCGCGGCCCGCGCGCACGTCGTCGTGGATCGAGCGGATGTCGCCGCCCGCGCACAGCCCGCGCTCCCCGGCACCGGTGACGACCACCGTCGCCACCGACTCGTCCCGCTCCCACGCGTCCAGGGCCTGCGCCATGATCCGTACCATGGCGTGGTTCAGGGCGTTGATGGCCCGCGGCCGGTTCAGGACGAGGTGCCCGGCCCGCCCCTCGCGGTGGTGCAGGACAGGAGCGTCGACGGGCGCGGCGGGCATGGCGTTCATGGTGCGGGTGGCTCCGTTCACGAGGGACGTACGCGGATCACGGTGGGCGTACGGGGGTGCGGTCAGGGATGGTCGCGGTCGCCGCCCTGGAACGCGTCGAGGATCTGCTCGGCGGCGGACGTGGCCGTCAAGGTGCCCGCACGGACGCGCTGTTCGAGGTCCGTGGCGAGCCGCTTGACCTCCGCGTGGGCGAGGAGCCTGCCGAGGAGCTCGTCCCGCACCATCGACCAGGTCCAGTCGACCTGCTGGTCGCGGCGCTTGGCGGCGAGGCGGCCCGTCGAGTCGAGCAGGGCGCGGTGCTGCTCGATCCGCTCCCACAGCGTGTCGAGGCCGCTGGACTCACGGGCGCTGCAGGTCAGCACCGGGGGAGTCCACGCCGCGTCGGCCGGGTGCATCAGCCGCAGCGCACCCGCCAGTTCACGGGCCGCCGAGCGCGCGTCCCGCTCGTGCGGGCCGTCCGCCTTGTTCACGGCGATGACGTCCGCGAGTTCCAGTACGCCCTTCTTGATGCCCTGCAGCTGGTCCCCGGTGCGGGCGAGGGTCAGCAGCAGGAACGTGTCGACCATGTTCGCGACCGCCGTCTCCGACTGCCCGACGCCCACGGTCTCCACGAGCACCACGTCGTACCCCGCCGCCTCCATCACCACGATGGACTCGCGCGTCGCCTTCGCGACCCCGCCGAGCGTCCCCGCCGAGGGAGAGGGACGCACGAAGGCGTCGGGGTCCAGCGCGAGCCGTTCCATCCTGGTCTTGTCGCCCAGGATGGAACCGCCCGTGCGCGTCGAGGACGGGTCGACCGCGAGCACCGCGACCCGGTGCCCGAGCGAGGTCAGCATCGTGCCGAGCGCGTCGATGAACGTGGACTTCCCCACGCCGGGCACGCCGCTGATGCCGACCCGCCGCGCCCGACCGCTGTGCGGCAGCAGCTCGGTGAGCAGCTGCTGCGCCAGCGCGCGGTGCTGCGGTCGGGTCGATTCGACGAGGGTGATGGCGCGCGCGACGAACGCGCGCTTCCCGTCGAGGACGCCCTTCACATACGTATCGATGTCGATCGTCACAGGCATGGCTTTTCCCCGCCGTTCACCGGCTCACAGTTCGTGGCCGAGATCGGCCGCCAGACGCTTCACCAGGTCGAACGCCGCGTCGGGGATCACCGTGCCGGGCGGGAACACCGCCGTTGCGCCCGCCTCGTGCAGCGCCTCGACGTCCTGCGGCGGGATGACGCCACCCACGACGATCATGATGTCGTCGCGGCCCTCGGCGGCGAGCTCCTCGCGCAGCGCGGGTACGAGGGTGAGGTGACCGGCGGCGAGGGAGGAGACGCCCACGATGTGCACGTCCGCCTCGACGGCCTGGCGCGCCACTTCCGCCGGGGTCTGGAACAGCGGGCCGACGTCGACGTCGAAGCCCAGGTCGGCGAAGGCGGTGGCGATGACCTTCTGGCCGCGGTCGTGTCCGTCCTGGCCCATCTTGGCGACCAGGATGCGCGGCCTGCGGCCCTCGGCCTCGTCGAAGGAGTCCACGAGTGCGCGCGTGCGCTCGACGGACGGGGACTGGCCTGCTTCGGTGCGGTACACACCGGAGATCGTACGGATCTGGCCCGCGTGCCGCCCGTACACCTTCTCCAGTGCGTCGGAGATCTCACCGACCGTCGCCTTCGCGCGGGCCGCGTCGACCGCGAGCGCCAGCAGGTTGCCCTCGAGGCCCTGCCCGGGGCCGCGCTCGGCCGCCGCGGTCAGGGCGCGCAGCGCGTCCTGGCAGGTGGCCTCGTCGCGCTCCGCGCGCAGCCGCTTCAGCTTGGCGATCTGCTGGGCACGCACCGAGGAGTTGTCGACCTTCAGGACGTCGATCTGCTCGTCGCTGTCCGCCCGGTACTTGTTGACGCCGATGACCGGCTGGCGCCCCGAGTCGATGCGGGCCTGCGTGCGCGCCGCGGCCTCCTCGACGCGCAGCTTCGGGATGCCGGCGTCGATGGCCTGCGCCATGCCGCCCGCCGCCTCGACCTCCTCGATGTGCTGCCAGGCACGCCGCGCCAGGTCGTACGTCAGCCTCTCGACATAGGTGCTGCCGCCCCACGGGTCGATCGTCCGGGTCGTCCCCGACTCCTGCTGGATGAGGAGCTGTGTGTTGCGGGCGATGCGCGCGGAGAAGTCGGTGGGCAGGGCGAGCGCCTCGTCCAGTGCGTTCGTGTGCAGGGACTGTGTGTGGCCCTGCGTCGCCGCCATCGCCTCGACGCAGGTGCGCGTGACGTTGTTGAACACGTCCTGCGCGGTCAGCGACCAGCCCGACGTCTGCGAATGGGTGCGCAGCGAAAGCGACTTGGCGTTCTTCGGGTCGAACTGTTTGACCAGCTTCGCCCACAGCAGGCGCGCCGCGCGGAGCTTGGCGACCTCCATGAAGAAGTTCATGCCGATCGCCCAGAAGAAGGAGAGCCGCGGCGCGAACGCGTCCACGTCGAGCCCCGCTTCCCGGCCGGCCCGCAGGTACTCCACGCCGTCGGCGAGGGTGTACGCGAGCTCCAGGTCGGCCGTCGCGCCCGCTTCCTGGATGTGGTAGCCGGAGATGGAGATCGAGTTGTAGCGCGGCATCTTCTGCGAGGTGTACGCGAAGATGTCGGAGATGATCCGCATCGAGGGCTTCGGCGGATAGATGTAGGTGTTGCGGACCATGAACTCTTTGAGGATGTCGTTCTGGATGGTCCCGGCCAGCTTCTCGGGCGGTACGCCCTGCTCCTCGGCCGCCACGATGTACAGCGCGAGAACGGGCAGCACCGCGCCGTTCATCGTCATCGACACCGTCATCTTGTCCAGCGGGATGCCGTCGAACAGCTGCCGCATGTCGTAGATCGAGTCGATGGCGACGCCCGCCATGCCGACGTCACCGGTGACGCGCGGGTGATCGCTGTCGTAGCCGCGGTGGGTCGGCAGGTCGAAGGCGACCGACAGGCCCTTCTGCCCGGCCGCGAGGTTGCGGCGGTAGAAGGCGTTGGACTCCTCGGCGGTGGAGAAGCCCGCGTACTGCCGGATCGTCCACGGCTGGTTCACGTACATCGTCGGATAGGGGCCGCGCAGGTACGGCGCGACACCGGGGTACGTCCCGAGGAAGTCGAGGCCTTCCGCGTCGGCGCCCGTGTACAGCGGCTTGACCGCGATGCCCTCGGGCGTCTCCCACAGCAGGTCCGCATCGGACTTGCCGACGGACTCCTTCACCGCGGCGTGCCACTGCTCGGCCGAAGGGGACGGACCGCCGCCCGTGCCCAGCTCGATGTCGTCGAACTCGGGGATCCGCATTACGCCACTCCCATGCGGTCGAGGGTGGTGGTGAGCACGGCGACCGCGTCGCAGCCGGCGAAGACGTACTCGTCGATGTCGGTGAACTCCCCGCGTCCGGCGAGGAACACGCACAGCGCGCCCGCCGCCTTCAGGGCCCGCGCGACCTCCTCGGCCTGCTCGGCGTAGAGAGCGTCGCTGGAGCAGACGCACGCCACCGTGGCACCGCTCGCCGCGAACGCCTCGGCGGCCGTCTCCGCGTCCACCGACACCGGGTCGTGCACGGGTTCGATGCCGCCCGCCATGAAGAGGTTGGAGGCGAAGGTCGCCCGCGCGGTGTGCGCGGCGGCGGAGCCGAGCGCGGCGAGGAACACCTTGGGGCGGGCGCCGGTCGTCGCCAGGTGGGCGTCCGAGCGGGAGCGCAGCTCCTCGTACGCCTCGTCGCGGCGCACCCGGGGCAGACCGCCCGAGGGCGCGGCCGGCGCGGGCTCGCGCTCCACCGGGCGCTCGGTCAGCAGCGGGAACTCGCTGACGCCCGTGATGGGTTCGCGGCGCCTCGCCAGCTTCTTCTTGCGCTCGGCCCAGGTCGCGGCGATCCGGTCGCCGACGAAACCGGAGCGCAGGGCCGCGGCCTGCCCGTCGGCGCGCTCGATCTCCTTGAAGAAGTCCCAGGCGGCGTGGGCGAGTTCGTCGGTGAGCCGCTCCACGTACCAGGAACCGCCCGCCGGGTCGATGACGCGCGCCAGGTGCGACTCCTCAAGGAGGATCGTCGACGTGTTGCGGGCGATGCGGCGCGCGAACGCGTCGGGGAGGCCCAGCTCGTGGTCGAACGGCAGGACCGTGACGGCGTTCGCGCCGCCCACCCCCGCACCCAAGCAGGCCACGGTCGTGCGCAGCATGTTTACCCACGGGTCGCGGCGGGTCATCATCACGGGAGAGGTCACCGCGTGCTGCCGCTGCGCGCCCGCCGCCGGAGCCCCTGACACCTCGGCGACGCGCGCCCAGAGGCGGCGTGCGGCCCGCAGCTTGGCGATGGTGAGGAACTGGTCGGCGGTGGCCGCGAACCGGAACTCCAGCTGCGCGAAGGCCTTGTCGACGCTGAGGCCGGCATCGTGGAGCGCACGCAGGTACTCGACGCTCGTGGCGAGCGAGGCGCCGAGCTCCTGCGCGGCGGAGGCACCCGCCTCGTGGTACGGCAGGGCGTCCACGGTCAGGGCGCGCAGGCCGGGGTAGCGCTCGCCGCACAGCCGCGCCAGGTCGGCGACCTCGTTGAAAGAGGTCACCTTGTCGCCCGTGCGGGCCTCGTGCCCGAGCGGGTCGGCGCCGAGCGTGCCGCGCACCGCGTCGTCGGCGACGCCCGCGGCCTCGTACAGGCGCAGCAGTTCCCGCGCGGCGGGCCCGGCCTGGTCGCCCGCGTCGAGCGCGAGGGGCACCAGGTCGAGGTAGACGCCGCCGAGGGCACGCTCCAGGCCGGAGACCGGGAGGCCGGCGGGGCCCACGGTCAGCCAGAGGGAGGTGACGCCGTTCTCCAGGTCGGTGAGGACGGCGTCGTTGGTGCGCGCGGGGTCGGCGCTCGCGTACCGCTGCCGGACGTCCCAGCCGCCCGGGGTGTTGCCCTCGGGAACGGAACCCCTGACGAACGGGGCGAAGCCGGGGAGTCCGGCGTCGGGCGCGACGTCGCGCGCGGTGTACAGGGGGCGGGTGGTGAGCCCGTCCTCGAGAGCGGTGGACAGCGCTTCCTCTGCGGCCGTGCCCGATACGTCCTTACCCGACTTGCGCAGCACGCCTTCCACAAGGCGCTGCCACTGCTCATGGGTCGCATCAGGGAACTCGGCGGCCAGCGGAAGCCCGTCGTCAGGCAGGACCGTCATGCCCCGATGCTAGGGCGCAATGCCTGGCACGGGGTGCCATGAAGGGCTGTGACCTTGCCCTCTTCCGATGGCTCTTGATCTCAAACGAGCAGAGGGCTATTACCGGCCGGAGGCATCGAGCCGGGCGCCAAGTCGGGCATGGCGGCAGATATCGCGGCAGTCGCGCATCATGCCGGGACGTCGGTGGAGGTCCGGGGCGGCGCGAGCGCCTTCCCCGTGACGTACTGCACGTACTCCCGGTGCAGCCGGAACCCCGCCGTCCAGGCCAGCAGACGGCTGGGGCGGTTGTCACGGCTGCACGACCAGCTCGCCGTGCGACCGCGCGCGGCGACGTCCGCGCACAGGGCGGTGACACAGGCGAGGGCGAGGCGCTCGCGACGTCGTTCGGGGGCGGTCAGCACGGCCACGTCCTCGTACGTCTGTCCGGTGAAGTAGCTGCAGGCCACGGCGGCGACCCGGCCGCCCCGGTCCACCGCCGCCCAGGCGTGCCCGGAGGCCGCGAGTCCTTCGGGGCCGCCCCAACTGTCGTGGATCCACGACGAGTCGGGGGAGAGCGCGGCGAGCGCGGGCGCGTCGGAGGCCGTCAGGCGGCGTACGGTCACGCCCCGCGGCGGTCGCGGCGGAGGCACCGGCTCGCGGTGGACGTACACCATGCGCTCGGCCGGCACGAGACGGTCGAAGGCGGCGCCGAGCACCGGCAGGAAGCGCGCGGGGGCCTCGACATGGCTGCGGGCGAACGGCGCGAGCAGATCGGGCGCGACACTGCCCGGGTCGCCGCGCAGCAGCACATGACCCGCGCAGGAGACCGCGACGGCCCGCGGATCGAGGGCGCGGTCGGCCCACCAGTGCCCGACGCCGGTGGTCGTGACGTGCTCGGGGAGGGAGGCGGGGCCGGGGGAGCCGGGCACGAACCAGCGCGGCACGGCGGGCAGGTGGTGCGGGGGAAGCTGCATCATCGGACGCTCCTCCGGAGTGAGACCTTCGAGTGAACGGGGCGCACCGGTCGGCAGGGCCGTGACCGGCGGTCGGCTGCCTGGACGCCGGGTTCCCGTTCCGTCCGACATCCAACTGGTCGCGGCCCGCTCGCTCAAGAGCGCATCTGCGGAATCGACGCCTCCCTGACGGCGGGACGGCCTCCGGCGCAGGCTTCGCGTCAGAGGTCGGCGCGGTCGCGTCAACGTCGCGTCATGGGGGGTCGGTTGACACCCGGTGTCGGGCATAACGTCACCGTATGCCGTCGGGTTCCGACCGGGCCCGCGGTGCCTGTTTCGTCCCTGCCGTCTGCCCAGACGTCTCTCCTGGAGGAATCCATGGCCGAGCTCCTGTACGCCGAGGACCCCGAGCCCTGCGAACCCGGCCCGGCCGGACCGCTGTTCGTCCCCGTCCGGCCGGGACCCGCGGGCTGCGTGGCCCGCCTGTTCCGCACGCCCGTCGGCGGCCGCACAGCCGTCGCCTTCACGACCCCCCGGCTCCTGAGCGCGGCTCTCGGCCCCCGGCAGCCGTGGATCAGGCTCTCCGAACGGGCACTCCGTTCCCTCGCCGAGCCGCTCGGCGTCAGCGAGGTCACCGTCGACCCGAGGCTCGCCGCCCACCCCGTCGGCCCGCCCCGCACGACCGTCCCACGGGACCCGGGCCCGCGCCCCGCAGGCGCCTCACGCGCCCCCGGTACGACCGGGCCCCTGGTGGGGGCCCTGACCACGCGGAACGGCTGAGGACGAGACAAGGCGAAGAGAGAAGCTGCCATGACCACACTGCGCGTACCCCCGCTCCCGACCGACGCCGCTGCCGCGCCCCCGGCCCCCGCCGCGCCCGCCCCCGCCTCCACGGGGCCGTCCGACACCGACCTCTCCGTCTGGCCCACGACCACCACCCAACCCACCCACGGCGACCTCACCGTCGGAGGTGTCCCGCTCACCGACATCGCGGAGCGCTTCGGCACCCCCGCCTACCTCATCGACGAGGCCGACGTACGTGCCCGCTGCCGCGCGTACCGCCGTGCCTTCCCCGACGCCGACGTCCTCTACGCCGCCAAGGCGTTCCTGTGCCGTGCCATGGCGCACTGGGTGGAGGAGGAGGGCCTCGGCCTCGACGTGTGCTCCGCGGGGGAACTCGAACTCGCCGTCACCACGGGCTTTCCCGCGGACCGCATCGTGCTGCACGGCAACGCGAAGAGCCCGCACGACCTCGCCGCGGCCCTCCGGCTCGGCGTGGGCCGGATCGTCATCGACAGCGCATCCGAGATCGCCCGGCTCGCCGCCGCAGTACCGCCGGGCAGCCGCCAGAAGGTGATGGTGCGGGTGGTGCCCGGCATCGCGGCGGGCGGGCACGCCAAGATCCGAACCGGCACCGACGACCAGAAGTTCGGCCTCTCGCTCGCGGACGGCTCCGCCCAGCACGCCGTCGCCCGCATCCTCGGCCAGCCCACCCTCGACCTGGTGGGCCTGCACTGTCACCTCGGCTCACAGATCACCACCGAGAAGCCGTACCTCGCCGCCGTGCGCCGCCTGGTCGGCCTCATGGCCCGCATCAAGGACCAGCACGGGCTCGCCCTGCCCGAACTGGACCTCGGAGGCGGGCACGGCATCGCGTACCGGCCCGGCGAGGAGGCCCTCGACATCGCCGCGCTCGCCCGCAGGGTGCGGGCAGAACTGGTGGGGAGCTGTGCGGCGGCGGACCTGCCGGTGCCCCGCCTGACCGTGGAGCCGGGACGCGCGATCGCGGGCCCCGCCGGCGTGGCGCTCTACCGGGTCCTCGCGGTCAAGCGCACCGGCGGGCGGACCTTCGTCGCCGTCGACGGCGGCATGAGCGACAACCCGCGCCCCGCCCTGTACGGCGTGCGCTACCTGCCCCGGCTCCTCGGGCGCCGCTCCACGGCCGAACCCGCCGCGGTCACCGTCGTCGGCCGGCACTGCGAGGCCGGCGACATCCTCGCCTCGGACGTCGCGCTCCCCGGCGACGTGCGGCCCGGCGACCTGCTCGGCGTCCCCGTCGCCGGGGCGTACCACCTGTCGATGGCCTCCGGCTACAACCTCGTCGGCCGCCCGCCCGTGGTCGCCGTGTCCGACGGACACGCCCGGTTGCTGGTCCGCAGGGAGTCGCTGGAGGACTTCAGGAGCCGCGACATCGGTCTCTGAAGAACCTTTCGCCCTGATTCGCGGAGGTAAAGCCGGGGAACCCGTGAGCCATGATCGGCAGGCCACGAGGATCCCGTCGTACGTCGGCTCCTGCGGCCTGCGTCCTTTACACCGAGGAGGACCGCATGCTGGACAACACGCTGCAGCTGCTCACGAAGGGCTACGCGTGGCTCCCCGACCTGACCCGCCGCAACGGGCCGGGACCCGTCCGCACCCGGCTGCTCGGCAAACCGGTCGTCGCCCTGCGCGGACCCGCGGCCGTCGGGTTCTTCTACGACGAGGACCACGTCCGCCGCCGCACGGCCCTGCCCGAGCCCGTGCTGAGCACGCTCTTCGGCAAGGGCGCGGTGCACACGCTCGACGGCGACGAGCACCGGCAGCGCAAGGCGCTCTTCGTGACGGTCCTCAAGGACACGGACGGCGTCGCGGGCCTCGCACGCCACGTCGAGCAGGAGTGGGAGCGGTCGGCCAAGGAGTGGGCGGGCCGCTCGCAGGTCACGCTGTTCGACGAGGTGAGCCTTCTCATCACACGGGCCGTGTGCGCCTGGGCGGGCGTCCCGCTGCCCGAGCACCCCGAGGACGAAGCGCGCCGCACCGCCCAGGACCTCGTGGCCATGGTCGACGGCTTCGCCACCGAGGGACCCCGGCACTGGAAGGCCCGGCGCGCCCGGCAGCGTCAGGAAGGCCGACTCGCCCGCCTGGTCGAGGACCTCCGCGCGACGGGGGGAGAGGCGTCCGACGGGGACGGGCAGCCTCCGTCCGTGGTGGCGGCCGTCGCCTTCCACCGGGACGCCGACGGCGAGCTGCTCGATCCGCGTACGGCCGCCGTGGAGGTCCTCAACATCCTGCGGCCCACCGTCGCCGTCACCTGGTACACGGTGTTCGGCGCGCACGCCCTGCACCGCAATCCTGCGCTGCGGGAGCGCCTCGCCGGTCAGGACGAGGGCCATGCGCGCGCGTTCGCCCACGAGGTACGGCGCTTCTACCCGTTCGCGCCGTTCGTCGCCGGTCTCGCCCCCGCCGACATCGAGTGGCACGGCGAGCCGATTCCCGAGGGCACCATGGTCCTCCTCGACCTCTACGGACAGAACCACGACCCGGAACTGTGGAACTCGCCGTACGTCTTCGACCCCGACCGGTTCGACGGCCGCGAGCCCGGCCGCGACGAACTCGTCCCCCAGGGCGGCGGCGAGGTCTCCCAGGGGCACCGCTGTCCGGGCGAGGACGTCACCCTCGCCGTCCTCAGCACCCTGCTCCCGCACCTCGCGCGACTCGACTACGACGTCCCCCAGCAGGACCTGCGCATCACCCTGCACCGCATGCCGACCAGGCCCCGCAGCGGCTTCGTCATCACCGGAGTGCGCTGAGCCGATCGGCTGAAATCAACCGGCAACACCTGCCCGAAGACGGAAAGGCGCGAAGCATGGCGCGAGCGGCGCTGTTCGACGTGGACGGAACACTCACCGACACCAATCACCTGCACGTGACCACCTGGTGGGAAGCGTTCCGCCAAGCGGGGCAACAGGTCGCGATGCACGACATCCACCGGGCCGTCGGCCTCGGCTCGACCGACCTCATCGCCCGGCTCCTCGGCGAGGACCGTGACCGCGACCAGGACGACAGGATCAGCGCCGCGCACAAGACGCTGTACGGCACGTACTTCGAGCGGCTGCCCGCACTGAACGGAGCCCGCGACCTCCTCCACGCACTCGACGACCGCGGCTGGCGCATCGTCCTCGCGACCTCGGCGGGCGGCGAGGAGCTCGGGGCGCTGCGCCGGGCCATCGACGCCGACGACGTCATCGCGGGGGTCGCCAGCGCAGACGACGTGTCCTCGGGCAAACCGGCTCCCGACCCCGTCCACCACGCCCTGGAAATCGCCGAATGCCCCCCGGAGGAGGCCCTGTTCGTGGGCGACACCGTGTGGGACATGCAGGCGGCGTCCCGCGCCGGCGTCCGCGGCGTCGCGCTCCTCTGCGGAGGCATTCCCAGAGGCGACCTCGAAGAGGCGGGCGCCTCGGCCGTCTTCGCGGACCCGGCCGACATGCTCGAGCACCTGGACGGCGAGGTGCTCACCGGCAAGCAGTGAGCCACCCGGCAGGAGAGCCGGGGAAGAGGAGGGCCGACCGGCCGCACCCCAATGCGGCCGGTCGGCGATGCGTGGGTCCGGTGGCCGTTCCGACGCCGCGCACCCCGCGTCCCGTGTGCCCCGCGCTCGCCGGTACATGCAGGGCTCCCACGAATCGAGCGAAGTCACGAACGCACATACGGAATCCCGCAGTCGGGCTCACGGTCCGTTCTCCACATCCATGTGGGGACACCTGTTTGGTGGTTAATCGCAGGGGCAGGCGAACGTCGTGCTTCGGACTGGAGGCGCGTTTGCGGGGAGCGGTGTGTTTGCTCCCGGTGGATGCCCTGTGCCGGGTGCCCCGTCTCCTCGCGGTCCTTGTTGACGCACCGCTGAGGAGCGAACTGATGCCGACGAACCTCAATGAATACTCCGCCCGCCGCCGCACCGCGGCCCGGCACTCGCACCATGACGCACCCGACACCACCGCTGAGTTCGCACGGCTCGCCGCTCTCGACGACGGACCGGAGCGGGAGGTCCTGTGCGCGGAGATCGTCGAGGCGTGGCTGCCCATGGCCCACCGTCTCGCCGCCCGCTACCGGAACAAGGGCGAGAGCCTCGAAGACCTGCGGCAGGTCGCCGCGATGGGCCTGGTCAAGGCCGTCAACCGGTACGAGCCCGGCCGCGGCGCCTTCGAGAGCTACGCCGTGCCCACCATCACCGGTGAACTGCGCAGGCACTTCCGTGACCGCATGTGGGACGTGCGCGTCCCCCGCCGCGTCCAGGACCTGCGCAACAAGGTCCGTGTCGCCCGGCGCGAGCTCCGCGACCTGCCGGGCAGCGGCCCCGAGCCGTCCATCGCCGACATCGCCGCGCACGCGGGTCTCACGGAGGACGAGGTGAAGGACGGCATGCAGGCCATGGAGGGCTACAGCGCCCTGTCGCTCGACGCCGAGATCTCGTCCGCCGACCCCGACGGCTTCAGCCTCGCCGACACGCTCGGGGCACCCGACGCCGCGTTCGACGTCGTCACCGACCGGGAGGCGGCCAAACGGGGCCTGCGGAAGCTGCCGGAACGCGAGCGGACCATCCTCTACCTGCGCTTCTTCGAAGACATGACGCAGAGCCGCATCGCGGAGAAGCTCGGCATCTCGCAGATGCACGTCTCGCGTCTGATCAGCACCAGCTGCGCCCGGGTGCGCGCCGAGGCCGGCGACGTGCGCCCTGCCGCCCGCGCGGCCTGACCCCGGCCCGCCCGCGACACGGCTCGGCCCGCCCACCGGGAATCGGTGGGCGGGCCGAGGTGCCGTTGCGGAGCGCCGCTACAGGATCGCGCCGGGGGTATAGGCCGCGGCCTCGGGGTGCTCCTTGAGGAGGGCCTCGATCTGGCCGACGACCGTGGCGACCTGGTCGCTCGCGGCGCCGGTGAACGACAGCTTGTCGGCCATGAGCTCGTCGAGCTGCGCGCGGTCCAGCGGGATGCGGGAGTCGGCGGCCAGCTTGTCGAGCAGTTCGTTGCGCTCGGCGCCCTGCTCGCGCATGGCGAGCGCGGAGGCGACCGCGTTCTCCTTGATGGCCTCGTGCGCCTCCTCACGGCCGACACCCGCGCGCACCGAGGCCATCAGGACCTTGGTGGTGGCGAGGAAGGGGAGGTAGCGGTCGAGCTCACGGGCCACGACCGCCGGGAAGGCGCCGAACTCGTCGAGCACGGTCAGGAAGGTCTCCAGGAGACCGTCGAGCGCGAAGAACGCGTCGGGCAGGGCGACCCGTCGTACGACGGAGCAGGAGACGTCACCCTCGTTCCACTGGTCGCCCGCCAGCTCACCGGTCATCGACGCGTAGCCGCGCAGGATGACGGTGAGGCCGTTGACGCGCTCGCAGGAGCGGGTGTTCATCTTGTGCGGCATCGCGGACGAGCCGACCTGGCCGGGCTTGAAGCCCTCGGTGACCAGCTCGTGGCCCGCCATCAGACGGATCGTCTTGGCGATGGAGGAGGGCGCGGCGGCGACCTGCACGAGCGCGGTCACGACGTCGTAGTCGAGCGAGCGCGGGTAGACCTGGCCGACCGAGGTGAACGCCGACTCGAAGCCCAGGTGCGAGGCGATCCGCTGCTCCAGGTCGGCGAGCTTCGCGGCGTCACCCCCGAGCAGGTCGAGCATGTCCTGCGCGGTGCCGACCGGGCCCTTGATGCCGCGCAGCGGGTAGCGGCCGATCAGCTCGTCCAGGCGGCGGTGGGCGACGAGGAGTTCGTCGGCACCGGTCGCGAAGCGCTTGCCCAGCGTCGTCGCCTGTGCGGCGACGTTGTGCGAGCGGCCCGCCATGACCAGCTCGCCGTACTCACCGGCGAGCTTGCCGAGCCGCGCGAGGACCGCGACGGTACGGGAGCGGATCAGCTCCAGGGAGAGCCGGATCTGCAGCTGCTCCACGTTCTCGGTCAGGTCGCGCGAGGTCATGCCCTTGTGGACGTGCTCGTGCCCGGCGAGGGCGTTGAACTCCTCGATGCGGGCCTTCACGTCGTGGCGCGTGACCTTCTCGCGCTCGGCGATCGAGGCCAGGTCGACCTGGTCGAGCACGCGCTCGTAGTCGGCGATGGCGGCGTCGGGAACCTCGATCCCGAGGTCCTTCTGCGCACGCAGCACGGCGAGCCAGAGCTGACGCTCCAGCTTCACCTTCTGCTCGGGCGACCAGAGGGTGGCGAGCTCGGCGGAGGCATAACGTCCGGCGAGGACGTTCGGGATACGGGGCTTTGCGGGCGCGGCAGTCACGTGCACGGAGTTTACCGGGCGTCCATACAGGCTCCGAACCATCCGGGTATGTAGGAACCTCCAGGTCAGAGCACCTGGAGGCCCGGGGTGCGACGGTCAGCCCTTGAGCGGGCCGCCGTTGATCGCGACGCGTCGGCCGTAGCGGGACAGCGGGTAGTAGTCGTACGTCGCGTGGTGCTGCACGCACCGGTTGTCCCAGAAGACCAGGGTCTTCGGGGTCCAGCGGACACGGCAGGTCAGCAGCGGGCGGTTCGTCACGAGGGCGAACAGCATGTCGAGCACCGCGCGGCTCTCGTCCTCCGACAGCTGCGGGATGCGGGAGGTGTACGCCGGGTTCACGTAGAGGATCGGGCGGTCGGTCTCGGGGTGCCGGACCACGAGCGGATGTTCGTTGACGGGGATCTCGTAGTTCGGCGGCACGGTGTAGCCCCGGAAGCTCTGCTCGCCGTCGTGCACGGCGGTCAGCCCGTCGAGGAGCCCGCGCCAGGTGGGGGAGAGCATCTCGTAGGCCAGGTGCATGTTGGCGAACAGGGTGTCGCCGCCGCTCCCGCCCTGCGGGGTCTCGGTGATGTAGAGCATCGAGCCGAGGGAGGGCTCGGCGTCCGCGGTGCCGTCCGCGTGCCAGGCGTTCCCCGCGACGTTCGCCGCGGCCGAGCTGGTCTTGATCTCCAGTACGTACGGGTCGCCCTCCGGCGGCGGCGGGTTCACCGGGCGCAGCTCGCCGAAGTGCCCGGCGAGACGTTTGTGCTCCTCGTCGGTGATCTCCTGGTCGCGGAAGACCAGTACGTGGTGGTCGAGGAAGGCCGTCCTGACCTCGGCGAGCTGCGTGTCGGACAGCTCGCCGAGGTCCACGCCCGAGACCTCGGCGCCGATGACCGGAGTCAAGGGGGCGACGGATATCTCCCGGTAGTCCCTCGGCTTCCTGGTCGTGATCGCTTCGAGGGCGTCCAGCTCGTACTGCTCCACGGGGTCCTCCTGGGTCGCGGCGGGTCTGATGTCAGGTGGGGTGCGGTCAGGTGTCAGGCGTCAGGTGTCAGGTGCGGTGCGGTCAGGCGTGACGTGCGGCGTTGATCGCCTCGGCCACCGTCGTGGCGTGCGGCTCCCGCACGACGCCGTAGTGGTCCGTGGCCAGCACGCCCCACTCCAGGGATACGGGCAGATGGGACTGCCACCGGGCGCGCTGCTCCGCCGGACTGCCGAGCACCGGGAGGCCGGGGAAGGGTTGCCCGGCCTGCCAGAGCCTGGTGGGTGTCGCACCGATGCGGGGCACCTCGTGGGAGGCCATGCTGCGCAGGTTGGCCCGGCAGCACCGGGCCAGCCGGTCGGCGTACGCGCGTGCCTGCCGCCCCGGTCGGGCGTCCCCGGCGACACCGAGTTCGGCGGCGAACACCGCGCTCAACTGCGTGTCGTCGTACGCGTCGAAGACCGGGCCGCTGCCGGGCGGCGGCGGATCGACCAGGTGCAGTGAGCGGGCCGGGCGCCCGGCGGCCTCGGCTTCGGCCGCCATCTCGGCGGCGACCCACGCGCCGAAGGACCAGCCGGCCAGGTGCCGGTGCCACGCGTCCTCGGGGAAGCGGGCCCGCAGGGCGGACGCGTAGCGACGGGCGCGTTCGCGCAGGCTCCACCCGGGGGCGTCGGCAGCATCGGCGAAGGCGTCCTGCCGCAGGCCGGGGTCGGGGATCAGGACGACGGTCAGGCTCGGGTCGAGGGCGGCGACCAGCGAACGGTACGACTGGACGTCTCCGCCGACCGGGTGCACGAGACAGACGACATCGGTGCCGGTGCCCTCCTGCCAGACCTCCAGGGAGACTTCGCGGCCGTCCGCCGGTTCTTTCCGCTGCTCGGCCAGGAGCCTTTCGATCTCGGTGAGGCTGGCCCGGTGACTGAAGGCGGCCAGGTCCAGCTCCACACCGAAGTGCCGGTCGATCGTCTCGATCAGATCGAGGAGGGTCAGCGAGTCGGCCCCGAGGTCGTACAGCGACGTGTCCGGAGAGAGGTCGTCGACATCGAGGGCGGCCCGTGCCCAGCCGGCCAGCAGGTCGCCGGGTTCCCGGACGGGCGTGGTCTCGTGCTGCGCCTGACGCGGTGTGCCGGGCGTCGGCCCCGCGTAGAAGACGCGTGACCGTTCCGGGTCGGTGGTGGACACGAGCACGTGCGGCAGGCGGAGTTCGAGCGCCCGCGCGAAGGTGCGCACTCCCTCCGCCACGGTCAGGCCGACCCCGAGGTGCGCCTGATGCCTGCTGTCGCCGCCCGGCACACGCAACGCCATGCCGGTCTCGCTCCACACGTCCCAGCCGATGCCGATCCGCGCGGTGCCACCCGTCCCGCCCGCCCCCTCACCGTCGTACCGGGCGAAGGCGTCGAGGAGCGCGTTGGCCGCCGCGTAGTCGTACTGGCCGACACCACCGAACTGCGCCGACATGGACGAGCAGTAGACCGCGACGTCCGGCCGGAACTGCTCGACGAGGAGTTCCGTCACCAGCGCGCCGCGCGTCTTCGCGGCATGCGCCGTGTGCGCGGAGCCCGCCTCGCGACGGGACAGCAGACCGCCCGCGGGCGCTCCGGCGGCGTGCACCACCGAGCCAAGCGCCGTCGTGCGGGTGGCGACCAGCGCGGCCACGTCCTTCGGCGGTGTGACGGCGAGATCCGCCTCGACGAGGTCGACGCGGTCGGCCCAGCGGGTCAGCTCAGCGGGCAGCCGGGGCCGCCGGGACAGCAGCAGCACACGTCCTTCGGTGTGTTCGAGCAGCCAGGCGGCGAGCGCGGTCCCGATGCCGCCGGTGCCGCCGAGGACGACGTGGTCGCCGCCGGCCGCGCGGGCCGTCGCGGCTTCCGGACTCCGGCCCCGTACGGGCAACGTCACCTCTTCCCACCAGAAGCCCCCGCGCAGCGCGAGATGGCGCGGTGGCACGGCATCCCGCGTGGCGAGCAGGGCGGACACCTGCGGGGCCCAGCCGTCGGGGTCCTCGACGTCCACCCAGTGCCCGTCGGGGCCGCCCTCCTGCGGCGCGACCTCGGTGACGCCGGCGAGCAGCGCCGCCTCCGGGCGGGTGACGGCACCGAGCACAGGACGGGCCCCGCACGACAGCCACCATGGCCGTACGGCCAGCTCCCGTGGTGCGCCCCGGAGAGCGCGGACGACAGCGGCCGGGGTGTCCAGGCAGGCCCAGACCGCCCGGTCGAGCGCTTTGTCGCCGACCGGCCCGTCGATGCCGAGGGGCAGCGTGTGCAGCCAGTCGACCTCCGCGCAGCCCTCATCGGCCAGTGCGTGCAGGACGCGTCGCAGGTGCTCGGGGTCGGCCGGGTCCGCCTCGAAGAGGTCGTGTTCCCGGCGGGCGAAGTGCTCGGCCGTCCTGAGCCACACCACGCGGCGGTGGCCGGAGGCGAGCGCGACCGGAACCGCTCCGTCCGCGGGACCGTCGGCCACGACGACGACCGTCCTCCCGCACGGCACGGCGGTACTCGTCGCGGCGCGCCGCAGCCGAGTCCACTGCGGCTGGTGCAGCCACTCCGTCTCGGGCAGCCGAGGCGGTACCGCCACGGTGTCGGACGTGGCCCGCGGGGCGGCCGACCGTGGCGCCTGCGGTTGGGGATCCGTGCGGCGGTAGTCGTAGGGGGCGAGCTCGAAGGCGGGGGCGGGGAAGTCCCACGGCGGTTGCGCCGGGCCGTCCGGCCAGTCGAGGTTCCGGCCCCCGAGCCAGGCATCCGCCAGATCCGCCGCCCGGCGGCCCCGGGCCTCCAGGGCGGGCCCGGGATCCGGGTCGGGGCGTGTCGCGGTCGCGGCTGCCGTGCGCAGCCAGGCGACGGCGCCGGCCGCGTCCCGGCAGACGGCGGCCGCCCGCAGCGGACCCTGCGGCCGGCCCGCTTGGAGGTGCCGCAGCGTACGGGCGTAACTGTCCGGTTGGAGGGTCAGGTGGGCGGCGACCCGCTCGGCGTCCGCGGCGAGTTGGGCCTCGGTCACACCGGACAGCACGACGAGCGGCACGACCTCGGAGCCCGCGGCCTCGCGCGGATGCGGATCCGTCGACGGATCGGCCGCCTCCACGATCACGTGCGCATTGGTGCCGCCGATGCCGAAACTGCTCACCGCGGCGACCCGTTCCCGGCCCTCGGGCCAGGGCAGTGCCCGAGTCGGTACGTGGAACGGCGCGGGGTCGGGCCCGATCTCCGGGTTGAACGCACGGAAGTCGCGCGTGGGTGGAATCCGGCCGTGGTGGACAGCGAGCACCGCCCGGATCAGGCCCACGGCCCCGGCGGCCGCGCCCAGATGTCCGATCTGACTCTTCAGCGAGCTGAGTGCGCAACGCTCCGGCTCGTCCACGCCGAGAGCCTGGCGCAGGGCTCCCGCCTCCACCGGGTCGCCGAGCCGCGTGCCGGTGCCGTGCGCCTCGACGTACGCCACGTCGGCGCCCGTGCGGCCACTGCGCGCGAGGGCGCTGCGGATCACCTCGCGCTGCCCCGCCAGGGACGGCGCGCTGTAACTGAGCTTGGCGGCACCGTCGTTGTTCACCGCGGAGCCACTGATCACCGCGTAGACGGTGTCGCCGTCGCGGCGCGCGCGGGCGAGCGTCTTGAGCACCAGCACCCCGGCGCCGCTGCCCCCGACGGTGCCGCCCGCGTCGTCGCTGAAGGGCCGGCAGTGGCCGTCGGGGGAGAAGATGTGCTGCGGGCGGTAGCGGTAGCCGTCGGTCAGCTCCGGGTCGACGAGTACGCCGCCCGCCAGCATCACGTCGGCGTCGCCCAGACGCAGCAGGGACGCGGCCAGGTGTACCGCCACCAGCGAACTGGAGCACGCGGTCTGCCCGGCGAGCGCCGGTCCGGTCAGCCCGAGGTGGAAGGCGACCTTGGTGGCGAGGAAGTCCTTCTCGTGGTGGAGGGCCAGCTGGAAGTCGTCGGGCAGCGTGGCGGGATCGGTGTCCCGGAGCATCGCCCGGAAGTAGGTGTTCTCGCCCGCTCCCGCGATGAGGCCGGTGCGCGGCGCGCCGGGAGCGCCGGGATCGGCGATGCCCGCGTGTGCGAGCGCCTCGACGCAGGTCATGAGCAACTGGCGCTGCTGCGGGTCCATCAGCCGTGCCTCGTGACGGCTGATGCCGAACCGGGCGGGATCGAAGTCCAGCGGCCCGTCCAGCTGGCTGCGCGCCCCGACGAGGCCGTCCGGCGCGTCGAAGTGCTCGATGCCGCTGCGCCCGGAGACGGCCAGGTCCCAGAAGGCCGCGAGGTCCGGTGCGCCGGGCGCGCGGACGGCCATGCCGACGACGGCTATGCGGCCGTCCACCGCCGGTGCAGCGGTCGCGGGCACTGCGGCCGTCTCCGGCTCCGAACGGTCGAGGAACCCCGCCAACTCCCTGGGCGTGACGTGCTCGAAGAGGTCGGCGACGGCGAAGCGGAGCCCGAGCCCCGCGGTGCAGCGCAGATGGAAGCGCATCAGACCGAGGCTCGACGCGCCTGCCGCGAAGTACGTCTGGTCGGGAGCGATGGGCAGCCCGGTGACTTCCTCGAACACGGCGGCCAGACGCGCCTCCCGAGCGGACGGCTCCTGGGAGTCCCGGCCGGTGGCGCCCGCCAGGTCACGCCCCGGCGCGCCGGGCGCGGCCTCCCGGTCGAGCTTGCCGCTCGGCGTGCGCGGCAGCCGCTCCAGGAGCCGGAAACGCTCGACCCGGACGTGTCCGGGGAGCAGCCCGGCGAGATGTTCCCGCAACTCCGTCGCGGTGGGCGCGGGGTCGCGGCACTCCAGGCAGGCGACCAGCGCGGCTCTGTCGACGGCGACGACCGCCGCGACCACGGAATCGTGCCGCAGCAACGCCGCCTCGACCTGGCCCGGTTCCAGCCGGTGACCACTGAGCTTGATCTGGTCGTCCACGCGGCCGACGCAGTGCAGCAGCCCGTCGTGCTCAAACCGTGCGCGGTCGCCGCTGCGGTAGAAGAGCCCGTCGTCGCCGGGGAACCGGACGAACCGCTCCTCGTTCAGCGGTGTATCGCCCAGGTAGCAGGGCTCGTCGGTGACACCTCCGATGAGCAGTTCGCCGACGCAGCCGGGCGGCGCCGGAAGGTCCGCCTCGTCGACGACGCGCAGCACCGCGCCGGACACCGCGTGCCCGATCGCGGGACGGTCCGGCCAGTCGGCCGGGTCGCCGTCCAGGCAGAGGGCGCTGACGACATGCGTCTCGGTCGGCCCGTAATGGTTGAACAGCCGTGAGCCCGGCATACCGGCGAACCACGCGCGGACGGCATCGGTGCAGACCAGCTGTTCGCCCGCCGTCACCACGTCACGCAAGCGCGACGGGTAACGGCCCAGGTGCACGGCATGCTCGGCGAGCAACTGCAGTGCCACATACGGCAGGAAGAGCCGTTCGATGCCCTCCGACTCCAACTGGTCCAGCAGCGCGGGGACGTCCCGGCGCAGGGCGGGATCGACGATCCGCAGGCAGCCGCCGGTGCACAGGGTGCCGAAGATCTCCTGGAAGGAGACGTCGAAGGAGAGCATGGAGAACTGCTGGGTCAGCGCGGGAGCACCCAGACCGCCGGGGCCGGCCTGCCAGTGCAGCAGGTTGCTCAACGTACGGTCGAAGACCCGCACGCCCTTGGGCCGGCCCGTCGAGCCGGAGGTGAACAGGGTGTACAGCGGGCGTGTGGCCCGGTGCACGGGAAGCGGCGGTCCGTCGCCGTCAGCCGCGGCGTCGGACAGCGCGACATACGTGCGCGGTACGTCACCGGCCTCCAGCCCGTCGAAGGCCTCACTCCCACCCGGTGGGAGGAGCACGCACAGCGGGTCGGTCTGCTCCAGCACCTGCCGCAGGAGCGCCGGCGGGTAGGACGGGTCGAGCGGCACGGCCGTGAGGTTCAGCCGGGCCAGCGCGAGGAGCGCGACCACGTGCTCGACGGACGGTTCGAGGAACAGCGCGACATGGCCGGGCTCGTCCGCGTCCGGCAGCCGCAGCGCCGTGGTCAGTTCGGTGGCGAGCGCCGCGGCGTACCGGTCGAGCGTCGCATAGTCGACGGTGTCCGTCGCGGTGCGCAGGGCCGGCGCGGCCGGGGTCCGGGCTGCCTGGCGTGCGAAACCCTCGGCGACCGTGGTCCACGTCGGTTCGGCGGGGGCACCCCGGCCGGACTCGGGCAGCTCGTCGCGGTAGGGCCCGACCAGCTCCGCCGGTGTGGTGTCCGGGTTCCGGGAGAGGGCGGCGAGGCCTTCCCGGAAGAGGCGGGCCAGGGCGGCGGCCTGGTCGGCGTCGAGGCGGTCGTCGGCGTACTCCCAGAGGCACTCCAGACCGTCGAGGCGCTCCACGACGGTGAGGGTCACCGGACACTTGGCCTCGGCGGGCACGGGCCACAGCGGACGCGCGGCACAGCCGGGCAGCGCGAGGGAGTCGTAGTCGGTGTTCTCCAGTACGAGGAGGAAGTCGAACGGCGATTCGTCCGCGGCGTTGTGCGGGCCGACGGTCAACGCGTCGGTGAGGGCCACGTCCTGACGTTCCATCACCGCGCGGACGACGGAGGCGGTGCGCGTCACCTCCTCCCGCACGGCCGCCCCCGGATCCACGGACAGCGGGAGCAGCACGGTGTTGGCGAACATGCCGACACTGTCCGCGAACTCCCGCACGGGCCGGTGGGCGACCGGCGCGGCGACGCGCAGCCCGGTCAGGCCGGTCACGCCGTACAACGCCCAGGTGTAGACACCGGAGAGCAACTCGAAGCGAGTCAGTCCGAGGTCGCCGCAGAGCCGGTCCAGCGAGGCGCGGTCGGCCGCGTCGAGCGGGTCGCAGAGCAGCCGTCCCTCGGGGCCGCGGCCGGGCCGGGGCAGTGGAAGCGCCCCATTCCCCCCGCTGGAATTCTCGGAGCCGTCGGCGCGGAGAGCCGACAGCTCCTGGCGCTGCGCCGCGTACGCGCTGCTCGCGTGCCAACTGTGCTGCCAGTCGGCGAAGTCGAGCGGCGTGGGAACCCCGGAGGAACCGGTCCGCACCGGGTCTCCCGCCACGGCCGCCGCGTACCCGGCCGACAGGTCGCGCAGCAGTACGTTGACCGACCAGCCGTCCACCGCGATGTGATGCAGATGCAGCAGCAGTGTGCCGCCGTCCGGTGACGGCAGCCAGCAGGCTCGCAGCATGCGCGGTACCGCGAGGTCGAACGGCACGGCGAAGAAGGCGTCCCTGCGAAGAACATCCGCGCCGACCGCGGGAGCAGCCGTCCAGGGGTCGTACGGCTCGTCCACCCGCTGCCACAGCCCCTCGGCCGTCGCCGCGAAACCCGTCCGCAGCGCCGGATGGCGTGCGACCAGCGCGGCGAGGGCCGTACGCAGGGCATCCTGGCGCACCGGCCCCTCGACGGCGAAGGCCAGCCGGACGTCGTAGGCCCGTGAGTCCGGGGACCGCTGCTGCAGGAACCAGAGGCGTTCCTGTTCGCCGGTGGCGGGACCGGACAGGGCCCCGGCCGCGGTGGCGTGCGGCAGGGCGGGCGCACTGTCGCGCAGGGCTTCGCGTACGGCGTCCGCGACATCGGCGAGATCGCCGCGCAGCACGCGGTGTGCGGGGACCTCACACGCCAGCCGACGCCGGATCTCGTGGCGCAGGCGCAGAGCCTTCAGCGAGTCGCCGCCGCACGCGATCCAGCGGTCCTCGGGACGCGGCTCCGGCACGCCCAGGATCTCGCCCGCGAGGTCGAGGACGACGCGCAGCGGTTCGTCGGCGGGTTCCAGGACGGCGGGCGCCGGGCGGCTCGCCGCCTCGGGGCGCCACGGTGCTCCGGCGCTCGCACGGAGCGAAGCCTCGTCGACCTTTCCGTTGGCGGTGAGCGGCAAGGCGGGGACGCGGTGGAGGTGGTGCGGGCGCATGTAGCCGGGCAGTCCCGCGGCCACGTGATCCTCGAACTCGTCCCAGGACAAAGTGGGTTCGGCGACGAGGTAGGCGACCA
This sequence comes from Streptomyces venezuelae, assembly GCF_008642355.1. Taxonomy (NCBI): domain Bacteria; kingdom Bacillati; phylum Actinomycetota; class Actinomycetes; order Kitasatosporales; family Streptomycetaceae; genus Streptomyces; species Streptomyces venezuelae. The sequence goes on along the minus strand of NZ_CP029193.1, from coordinate 368,115 downwards.
GTTCCGCGGGGCCGCCCCGCCCGTCGCGGTGGGCGCAGACATACACCTGCCGCACGGCGGGGTGCTCGGCGACATGGCGCTCCACCTCTCCGGGCTCGATCCGGAATCCGCGCACCTTGACCTGCCGGTCGGCGCGTCCGACGTACGTCAGGTCGCCGTCGGCCGAGCGTCGCACCAGGTCGCCGGTGCGGTAGTACGCGGTGGGGGTGCCGTCGTCACCGGACAGCGTCACGAAACGGCGGTCGGTCTCCTCGGGGAGATTGCGGTACCCGGCTGCCAACCCGGCCCCGGACAGCAGCAGTTCGGCGTCCTGACCGGTCACGGCCGGCTGCGTGGTGCCCGGCGCGACCAGCGCCACACCGGTCCCGGGCAGCGCCCGCCCCAGGGGGACGACGGAGCTGTCGAAGTCCCGCGGGATCGGGTGGTGCAGTGCGAACGTCGTGCACTCAGTGGGGCCGTAGACATTGTGGAGCCGGGTGCGGCTGCCGGGGGCGGCGTTGTGGCGGTACCAGCGCCGGATGAGCGGGGCGTTGAGCTGTTCGCCGCCGACCAGCAGCTCGGTGAGGCCGGAGAAGCAGCCGGGCTCCGTGTCCACCACGGCGTTGAACAGTGCCGTGGTGACGAACGCCGTGTGGACGCGCTCCCGTCGCAGCACCGCGGCGAGACGCCCCGGGGACTGCACGTCCTCGTCCGCCAGGATGACGCAGCAGCCGCCGGTCAGGAGCGGCACCCACACCTCGAAGCTCAGTGCGTCGAAGGCGGGGTTCGACAGGCAGGCGAAGCGGGCGCCTCGCGAATCCGGGAGAAACGCCGGGTCGGCCAGGCGCAGAATGCCCGCGTCGCGCACCTCCACGCCCTTGGGACGTCCTGTGGTACCCGACGTGTAGAAGGTGAAGGAGGCCGATGCGGGGGCGCCGGGCGGCGGGCCGTCGGTCGTGTGCACCGGTGCGTCGAGCAACGCGTCCGCGAGGACGGCGGTGACCCGGTCCGGCAAGCCGTGCCCGAACGTGCCGTCGTGCACCAGGAGCCGGGCACCGGAGTCGTCGAGGATGTGCCCGACGCGGTCGGCGGGGCTCAACCGGTCGGCCGGGACGACCCGGGCCCCTAGCCGCAGCACGCCGAGCATGACGCAGACGAGTTGCCACGACCGGGCGAGTCCCACGGCGACCGCGTCGCCGGAGCCGATCCCGCGGGCTCGCAGACCGGCCGCCACGGCGGCGGCCGACGCGTCGACCGTGGCATGGCTCAGGATGCGGTCGCCGTCGACGACGGCGGGGGCCGCGGGGGTCCGGAGGCTCTGTTCGTACACCGCGCGGGCCAGGCCGGCGGAACGGGATGAGGTGCGCATCAGTCCTCGGTCGGAGCAGTCGGAGCAGTCGGAGCAGTCGGAGCAGTGGTCGCACTCGTGGGGGCAGGGGGCGCCGGGCACTCGCCGTTCGACGTGAGCCGCTCGGCGACCAGGCCCGCGATGAGCGGGATCCGGTCACCCTCCAGGACGTCCCAGTGGCCCCCGTCGACCACCTCCACGGTGAGCCCCGCACCGGCACGGTCCTGCCAGAACCTCCGCTGCGCCGCACACGCCGCCTCCGGGTCGCCGCCCTCGCCGACGTCTGTCTCCGCGGCCTGTACGAGGAGCATCGGGGCCTTCGAGGGCCCCGGCACATAGTCGCCGGCGGCTTCGCGGTTGAGGTTGTAGATGCGGAAGTAGCGGTCGATCTGGGCGTCGTCGATGCCGGGGTACATGCCGTTGAAGCGGACGAGCTTGTCGCGGAACTCGGCGGCGTCGACCGGCGCGAACCGTTCGCGTTCCGCCGGGTCGTCCGTGCCGTGCGTGTCGAGCAGCACCACGGACACCTCGCGGTGCCCGGCGTCCGCGAGCCGTCGCCCCATCTCGTGCGCGACGAGTCCGCCGAAGGAGAGGCCGAGGATCACCAGAGGTTCGCCCGGCTCAGGCCGCAGCAGCGTCAGGTAGTGCTCCGCCATCTCCTCCACCGACCGCAACGGCTCCTCACCGGGGTCGATGCCGCGGGCCTGGACCCCCTGTACGTGGATGCCGTCGGGCAGGGCGCCGGCCAGCGGCAGATAGCAGAAAGCGGTGCCGCCCGCCGGGTGGACGCAGACCACCCGCCGTCCGCCCCGGCCCGCCCTGATCTCGACGAGCCCGTTGTCGGGCGTCACCGGCGTCTGTCCGCGCAGCCGCGCAGCCAGCCGCTCGATGGTCGGGTACTGCAGGACGTCACGGGTCGGCAGGGTCCGGCCGAACTCCTCCCGGATCAGGTGCGCCACCTTGATCGCGGACAGCGAGGTACCGCCCACCGCGAAGAAGTCGTCGGTGATGCCGATGTCGCGGTGCAGCAGCACCCGGCGCCAGATCCGGTACAGCGCCATTTCGAGCCGGTCGCGTGGGGCCAGGGTGTTGACCTGGTCGGACCGCGACGCGCGGGCGCGTTCGAGGACCTCCCCGCGGTCGAGCTTGCCGCTGCGGTTCAGCGGCAGCCGTGGGAACTCGGCGAAGAGCGACGGAATCATGTAGTCGGGCAGCCGCTCGGCGAGCGCGGCGCGCCATTGCGCGGGGGTCGACTCCGGTGCCTCGCCCCGTCCGATGCCCGCGACCAGACACAGTTCCCCGGCCTCGTCCCGGTCGGCGAGGACGACGGCCTCCTGAACGCCGGGCAGCTCCCGCAGGGCCGCCGCGACCTCGCCGGGCTCGATCCGGAACCCGCGCAGCTTGACCTGGTCGTCGGCGCGTCCCACGAACTCGTAGGTGCCGTCCGGCAGGCGGCGCGCCAGGTCGCCCGTGCGGTAGATCCGGCCGCCGGGTACGAACGGGTCGGCGAGGAACCGCTCCTCGGTGAGGTCGGGGCGGTGGAGGTAGCCCCGGGTGACGCCGGCCCCGCCGATGTGCACCTCGCCGACCACCCCAGGGGGTACCAACTCGCCCCGCCGGTCGAGGAGGTAGATCCGGGTGTTGTCGACAGGCCGTCCGATGGGGGAGCGCCGGTCCAGGTCCTGGGGGTCGTTGTGCGTGATGCTGTAGACCGTGGTCTCGGTCGGCCCGTAGACGTAGCAGACGCGCAGACCGGGAAGGGCCTCGCGCAGCCGCCACAGTGCCCGCTCGGGCAACGGCTCGGCACCTGTGGCCAGTTGCTTGAGCGACAGCCCTTCGAGACGCGCGCCCGGGTCCTCGTCGATCCAGGTGATGTACGAGGCGGGCAGCCACGCGTGCGCGATCCGGCGCTCCCTCATCCAGTCGAGGAGCGCCTCGGGGTCGCCCCGCCGTTCCTCGGGCACGAGGTGCAGTACGCCGCCGGTGGTCGGCGGAAGGAACAGTTCGTGCACGGAGGCGTCGAAGCCGATGCTGGCCCACGCCGAGGAGGGCTCGCCGGGCAGGGAGCCGTACGCGGCGAGCCAGTTCTCCAGCAGGTTGGCGATGTTCCCGTGGGTGGCGGCCACGCCCTTGGGGCGTCCGGTCGACCCCGACGTGTAGATGACGTACGCGACCTGCGACGGCGTGGGCAGCCGCGAGGGCGCGTCGTCATGGCTGCCCTCGGCCTCCACCTCGGTCAACGGCGTCCAGGGGCCCGGCGGGTCCGCGACATCGCCGAGCACCAGGGCGGGCACGGCCTCCTCGACGATGGCCAGGAGCCGCCCGTGGGGCTGCCCGGGGTCCAGCGGCAGGTAGGCGGCGCCGGCCTTCAGGACGCCCCACATGCCGACGACGAACTCCGCCGTGCGTCCGCAGTGCAGGCCGACGACCTGCCCGGGACGCACACCCCGGGCCAGCAGGGCGTGCGCGAGCCGGTTGGCCCGCCGGTCCAGTTCGGCGTACGTCAGCCGCGTACCGTCGCAGACGAGCGCCGGTTCATCCGGCCGTACACGCACCTGCTCGGCGAAGCGCTCGACGGGCCCGACGACAGGCCCCGACGTGACGCGCCCCCGCCCCTCCGCGAGGAGATCGGCGCGCTCCTCGGCGTCGAGGAGCGCGTACGCGGTGATCTCGCGCTCCGGATGCAGGGCCAACTGCTCCAGCACACGTGTGAAGTAGCGGACGAACCGCTCGACCGTGGCGTGGTCGAACAGCGCACGGGCGTAGTCCAGGTGCCCGACGACGCCACCGTTCTCGCGGTGCAGGATCAGCGTGAGATCGAACTTCGCGGGGGCGTGCGGGATGTCGATGGCCTCGACCCGGGCCCCGGGCAGGCGCAGCCAGCCGCGGAAGGTGATGCCCCAGGAGAACATCGTCTGGAACAGCGGGCTGTGGGAGAGACTGCGCTTCGGGTTCACCGCGTTCACGACCCGTTCGAAGGGCAGCTCCTGGTGGTCGAGCGCCCCGCGCAGTACCGAGCGCACCCGTCGGAGCGCCTCGGTACCCGTAGGGTCGCCGGACAGATCCGCTCGCACCGCGAGGGAGTTGGCGAAGAAGCCGATCAGACGCTCGTCCTCCGGCCGGTGCCGGCCCGCGACCGGAATGCCGACGACCGTGTCCGCCTCGCCGGAGAGCAGGCTCAGAAGGATGTGCCAGCCCGTGAGGACGGCTGTGAACAGGGTTGCGTCCTGTGCGCGTGCCGCGCTCTCCAGCTTTTCCGCGAGCGCGCGGGAGACGCGGACCGGGACGCGGCCACCGGCGTGGTCCTGGAGCAGCGGGCGCGGCCGGTCGGCCGGGAGCGCGAGCAGCGCGGGGGCGTCCGCCAACTGCTGCCGCCAGTACGCGGCCTGCGATGCGGCCTCCTCGCCCTCGACCCACGCGTGCTGGCGCGCGGCATGGTCGGCGAACTGCGCGGGCAGCGGCGGCAGCGGGTCCGGCTCGCCACGCAGCAGGGCGGCGTAGACGGTGCTGACCTCCGTCAGCAGGAGCCCCACCGAAAGTCCGTCGAGAATGGAGTGGTGCAGCGTCAGGAGGAGCGCGTGCCGGTCCGGCGCGAGCGTGAGGAGCTGACCGCGGGCGAGCGGACCGGCACCGAGATCGAAGGGAGTCTCGCACTCCTCGCGCTGCCGGGCGACGAGGAGTTCGCCGCTGTCGGGGCGGCCGGACAGATCCTCCCGACGCAGCGCGAACCCGGACCCTGGCGGGCCGATGTCCTGTCGCGCCTCGCCCTCCACCGTGACGAACCGCGTACGCAGCGTCTCGTGCCGTGCGACAACGATGTCGAGGGCCCGCGCGAGCAGCACATGGTCCAGGTCGCCCTCGATGAGGTAGTCCAACTGCTCGTTGTACGCGGCGTTGGAGCCCTCGGCCTGTGCCAGTGCCCACAGGCGCTGCTGGCCGAAGGAGGACACGGGGTGGGGGGTGCGTATCGCCGTCAAGGAGCGGTCCTTCTGCCGTGAGGTGAACGATCGAAGCCGACGAGAGCCCGGGCGCGACGGCGCCGTTGCGGGGCAGGTGGCGTGGATGGGAGAGGTGGAGGGGGTGCGCGGCGCGTGCGGCGTCGAAGCCGTCGCATCGCGTCGCGAGCCATCGTCAGGCCTGGTCAGAGGGTCAGGGTGGCTGGCCAGGCACCATCATTCGCCCCGGTTCTTCACCGTGTCAACGGGCGCCTGTGCCCCGATTGCTGCCCGTTTGGCCAGACCGGGCAGCAACCCGGGCACCGAGAACTGCCCTTCGGGCACGGGCACCAGGCATCCGGCTCCGCGACGACCTGGCCACAGGCCGAGCGCGTGTTCAGGCTGGAGCCGAAACGACACGTCACGTGCTCGGCCGGCGGCGCATGCTGCTGCGGTCAGGTCCGCCCGCGCCTTCGCCCCTGACCAGCCCCCACTCGCGGCGCCTACGGCTGGACCCGGCTGAACAGCGTGCGGGCCCGCACCTGACGGCTCGCCCCTGGGAGCGTGTACCGCACGCCCGCCGCGCGGTACATGCTCAACCGTCACCCAAGAGGCGACGGCCCAGCGGAGTCGCCGCGTGCAGGACGCGTTTTCCGTCGCGATGGGACGCGATGAGGCCGCCCTCCCGTAACACCGCCAGTTGCTGGCTGGCGCTCGGCACCGACACCCCTGCCGCGCCGGCCAGTTCGGACGTCGTGGCGCAGGTCAGCGCGGCGGTCTCGTGGAGGAGTGCTGCCCGGGTGGGGCCCAGGAGGCGGGTCAGGGATGTCGGGGAGGCCGCCGGGGGCGAGGGGGCCTTGTCGACCGGGTAGATGAGGACCGGCCGCAGGTCGCTGTCGGCCAGGGTGATGGGGCGCCGCCAGCAGAAGTAGGAGGGCACGAGGAGCAGGCCTCGGCCCTCCAGGAACAGGTCGCGCTCGACCGGATAGTCGACCGTCAGAACGGGCGGCTCCCACACCGCCATCGGCCGCAGACTGTCCAGCAGGGCCCGCGTACCGCCGTCCGCCAGGGCGCGCGTACGCCACGCCCGGTCCGTGGCCGTCGCGGCGTCGACGCGGTTCCAGACCGGCGCCATGAACTCACGGTGGTACGTGCGGAGGTTGGCGCCCAGCGCGGCCAGCGCGGTCACCTCACCGCGTGCCAACTCCGCGCCCGCCCAAGGCCGTCCACCGGTCGCCGACAGCAGCGACAGCTCGCGGCGCAACCGGCGCCGTGGCGTGGCGAGTACCCGGTCGATGCCCGTCCGCAGTCCGTGCGTGCCGCCTTCCAGGGGCGGGGTGAGGAAGTCCGGGAAGTACGCCGCGCGCGGCACCAGACTGGACAGCGCCGACGCCACGTCGCGCGCCGCCCGCCCCTGCCGCACGCGCCCGCCCACCATCCGCCGCCACGGCCCGAAGGCCAGCGCCCCCTCACGCGTCTGCAGGCGGCAGAGGCTGCACACGATTTCCCAGAGCGGATCCGGACGCCGGGCGAGCCGTACGTTCGCCAGGTCACTGCCGGTGAAGTGGACGCGCAGCATGGCTTCCCCCCGTTGGCCGTCGACGCTCCACGAAGACTCTGACACGCGTCACGTCCCGGACGAGGGCGCTTCCCGGCCAGGCGTTATCCTGTGCCCGCGGCCGACGACATAGCCCGTATCCAGCGACTTTCCGGTGTGAAGCGGTATGGATGAGTGTGAAACGGTCGTAGCGCGCAGGGCGTGCCCATCGCCACGACGTGCATGACGACGTACCCGAAGAAAGCTCAGGTTGTGGACTACCAGGCCGTTCTCGAAGAAGTCGCCGCCTTTGCCCGGCCACTGGTGGGCCGCGGCCAGGTCGCCGACTACATCCCTGCGCTCGCGGACGTGGACGCCGAGCGCTTCGGGATCGCGGTCGCCGACGTCAACGGCGACGTGCACGGCGTGGGGGACTGGCAGGAACCGTTCTCCGTCCAGTCCATCTCGAAGGCGTTCAGCCTCGCGCTCGTCCTCGCGGAGGGCGGCGACCGGATCTGGGACCGCGTCGGCACGGAACCGTCCGGCAACCCGTTCAACTCGCTCGTCCAGCTGGAGTACGAGAACGGCATCCCGCGCAACCCGTTCATCAACGCGGGCGCGCTCGTCGTCACGGACCGACTGCAGAGCCTCACCGGGGACGCGGGCACGACCATGCTGGAGTTCCTGCGCGCGGAGAGCGGCAACCCGGAGGTCGCCTTCGACCCGGTGGTCGCGGCGTCCGAGGCCGAGCACGGCGACCGCAACGCCGCCCTCGCCCATTTCATGGCGAGCTACGGCAACCTCGACAACCCCGTCTCCACGGTCCTGGAGCACTACTTCCGGCAGTGCGCGATCCGCATGAACTGCCGCGACCTCGCCCTCTCGGCTGCCTTCCTGGCCCGGCACGGGCTGCGCAACGACGGCACGCGTCTGCTGCCCCCGCGCGAGGCCAAGCAGGTCAACGCGGTCATGCTCACCTGCGGTACGTACGACGCGGCGGGCAGCTTCGCCTACCGCGTCGGCCTGCCCGGCAAGAGCGGCGTCGGCGGCGGCATCGTCGCCGTGATCCCGGGCCGCTGCACGCTGTGCGTATGGAGCCCCAGCCTCGACTCGTACGGCAACTCCGTGGCCGGCGTGGCCGCGCTCGACCACTTCACCACGGTGACGGGCTGGTCGGTGTTCTAGGCCGCGGATTCTGGAGCGTGGCCTACGAGAGCGGGCCGTCGTACGGGAGCAGGTCGGGGCGCTTCGGCGCGCGTCCGTCGCCCGACGAGCGGCCGGTGAGGCGGCGCCCTATCCACGGGCCGAGGTACTGCCTGGCGAACCGGACGTCGGCGATGCGACGGGTGGCCCAGCCCGGCGGCACGGCGGCGGGCAGCGGCGTCTGCCAGTCGTCCTTGGGGTCGTACCCGAGCGCCTGCCACACGGCCTCGGCGATCCTGCGGTGCCCCTCCGCCGTGGGGTGCAGGCGGTCCACGTCCCACATGCGCTGGTCGCCGAGTACGGCCGCGCCGTAGAGGTCGACGACGATCGCGCCGTGCCGGGACGCGAGGTCGTCGACGTACGAGTAGAGCTCCTCCATGCGCGGACGGAAGCGTTCCATCACCGGGCCGTTCCGTCCCGGGCTGCGCATCAGGACGAGCTGCTTGCAGGACGGGGCGAGCCGTTCGACGGCCTCTTCCAGGAGACCGCGGACCCGGTTCATGTCGCACTTGGGGCGCAGCGTGTCGTTGAGGCCGCCCACCAGGGTGACCACGTCGGCCTGCATCGCGGCCGCGAGGTCCACCTGCTCGTCGACGATCTGCCCGATGAGCTTGCCGCGCACGGCCAGGTTCGCGTAGCGGAAACCGGGGGTGTGCGCGGCCATCCGGGCGGCGAGGAGATCGGCCCACCCGCGGTACGTGCCGTCGGGCAGCAGATCCGACATGCCCTCGGTGAAGGAGTCGCCCACCGCGACGAGACTGGTGTAGTTAGCATTCATCTGCATGGCAGAGACGATCGTAACCCGGCGCCGGGCCCGGCGGACCTGGGCAGCGTCCCCCCACGGCGGTATGCCATAGGCACGCCGTCGTCACGAGAGAGCGAGCCCGCCATGTGGAACGCAGCCTTCTGGAAGGCCACCGCGGAACGCGCGATCCGCACGTTCGCCCAGGCGCTGGCCGCGGTCCTCGTGGCGGGAGCGACCAGCCTCCTGGACGTGGCGTGGGGCGCCGCCTTCGCGACGGCGGGTCTCGCCGCCGTTCTGGCGGTCCTGACGGCGATCGGCGCCTCGGAGGTCGGCGCGTCCGGCCCCGGCCTCACGGAGGAGCCGACGAAGAGGGCGCGCGCGGGGGAGACGGCGGGGTGAGGCCCCCAGTGGCCTGTGCGGGCCCGAGAGCTCGCCCCGCACCCGCGCACCCCACCCCCTCACACAGGCTGACCGAACAGCTTCTGCAGGACGTCCTCCATCGTGACCATGCCGGCCAGGCGCCCGTCCGAGCCGAGGACCGCCGCCACATGCGTGCGGCTGCCGCGCATGGCCGTCAGGACGTCGTCCAGCGGAGTCGTCTCGCGCACCTGGGCGATCTTGCGCATGTCCGGCACCCGGAACGGCAGATCGCGCGGCGCCCGGTCCAGCGCGTCCTTCACATGCAGATAGCCCACGATCCGGCGGCCGTCGTCGACCACGGGGAAACGGGAGAACCCGGACTCGGCCGAGAGCTGCTCCAGCTTCTCCGGCGTGACGCCCACGCGCGCGTAGACCACCGCCTCCAGGGGCAGGACCACGTCCCGCACCGGACGGCGGCCCAGTTCCAGCGCGTCGTGCAGCCGTTCCTGCGCACGGTTGTCGATCAGACCGGCGTCTCCGGAGTCCTTGACCATGCGGGCGAGATCGTCGTCGGAGAAGCTCGCCGACACCTCGTCCTTGGCCTCGACGTGCAGCAGCTTCAGCAGGCCGTTGGCGAACGCGTTGATCGCGAAGATCACCGGCCGCAGCGCACGCGCGAGCGCCACCAGCGGCGGCCCGAGCAGCAGCGCGGAACGCACGGGCTCCGCGAGGGCGATGTTCTTCGGGATCATCTCGCCCAGGAGCATGTGCAGATACGTCGCCAGGGTCAGCGCGATGACGAACGAGATCGGGTGGACCAGTCCGTGCGGCACGCCCACCGCGTCGAACACGGGCTCCAGCAGGTGCGCGATCGCGGGCTCCGCGACGACACCGAGGACCAGGGTGCACAGCGTGATGCCGAGCTGCGCCGCCGCGAGGAGCGCGGACACGTGCTGCAGGCCCCACATCACGCTCTTGGCGCGCCGGTCGCCGTCCTCGGCGTACGGCTCGATCTGGCTGCGGCGCACGGAGATCAGGGCGAACTCGGCACCCACGAAGAAGGCGTTGACGACGAGCGTCGCCAGACCGATCAGCAACTGGACGGCGATCATCGGACATCCTCCGGGGTGTCGTCGCTGTCGTCGGCGTCGAGCGGGGCGCGCAGCATGACGCGGGCGGCACGCCGCCCCGACGCGTCCACGACGTCGAGCCGCCAGCCGCCCACCTGGACGCCGTCACCGACGGCGGGGATGCGGCCGAGCTCCGTGGCGACGAGGCCCGCGAGCGTCTCGTACGGCCCGTCGGGCACCCGCAGGCCGACCCGTGCGAGCTGGTCGGTGCGGGCGGCGCCGTCGGCGGAGTAGAGCGTCCTGCCGTCGTCGTCGGTGCCCTCGTGGGAGATGTCGGGCGTCTCGTGCGGGTCGTGCTCGTCCCGCACCTCACCGACGACCTCCTCGACGATGTCCTCCAGGGTCGCCACCCCGGCCGTACCGCCGTACTCGTCGATGACCACGGCCATCGTGCGCTTGCCCGAGAGGCGGTCCAGGAGCCGGTCGACGGTGAGCGTCTCCGGCACGAGCAGCGGCTCGCGCATCAGCTCGGCGACGGACACGCGCTGCCTGCGCTCCGCGGGCACGGCCAGCACGTCCTTGATGTGCGCGACGCCGACGACGGTGTCGAGGTTGCCGCGGTACACGGGGAAGCGGGAGAGGCCGGTGGCGCGCGTGGCGTTCGCGACGTCCTCGCACGTGGCGTGCACCTCGAGGGCCATGACCTGGACGCGCGGCGTCATCACGTTCTCCGCGGTCAGGTCGGCGAGGTTCAGCGTGCGCACGAACAGCTCGGCCGTGTCCGCCTCGAGCGCGCCCTCCTTGGCGGAGTGGCGGGCCAGAGCGATCAGTTCCTTGGGGCCGCGCGCGGACGCGAGCTCCTCGGCGGGCTCGATGCCGAAGCGGCGCACGGAACGGTTCGCGGTGTTGTTGAGATGCGCGATGAACGGCCGGAACGCGGCACTGAAGAGCCGCTGCGGCGTGGCCACCCGCTTGGCGACGGCGAGCGGTGAGGAGATCGCCCAGTTCTTGGGCACCAGCTCACCGATGACCATCAGGAAGACGGTCGACAGGGCCGTTCCGATCACCAGAGCGATGGAGGACGCCGCGGACCGCGGTATGCCGATGTCACGCAGCGGGCCCGCGATCAGGGCGGCGATGGACGGCTCGGAGAGCATGCCGACCACCAGGTTGGTGACGGTGATGCCGAGCTGCGCGCCCGAGAGCTGGAAGGTGAGGTTCTTGACGGCTTTGAGGGCACCGGCGGCGCCGACCTCGCCGCGCTCCACGGCCCGCTCGAGCTCACTGCGCTCGACCGTCGTGAGGGAGAACTCCGCGGCGACGAACACACCGCACGCCAGGCAGAGCAGCACCGCCACGAGGAGCAGGAGCACTTCGGTCATCGGGTCACCTCCGTCCCATGATCGGGCAGGGGCGGGAGGAATGCGCGATGTCGGGTACTGGGAGGCTCGCCCATGGGCGGACGCTCACACCTTTCAGTCGGATACGAGTATTGCGTCCATGGTAAAGGATCAGCAAAGCCACTCGAACCTCTGTCGGGATCTGCCGTAACCGGCCGGGATGTGCGGGGGCTACCCCTCTACCCCGCGGAGGGGGCTTCACCCAGCGGTTTCACCCACCGGCTCCACTGCGGCTCGGGCGTGTAGCCCGCCGCGTGCCAGGTGTGGTGGGCGAGCTCGTTGCGGTCCAGGACCATCGCGTCCCCGCGGCGCCCGCCGAGCCGTACGAACCGCTCCTCGGCCGCGGCGAGCAGCGCCGAGCCCACGCCGCGCCTGCGGTGGTCCGGGTGCACCGCGAGGCGGTAGAGGTGGCAGCGCCAGCCGTCGAAACCCGCGATGACCGTCCCCGCGAATTCGCCGCCTCGCTCGGCGAGGATCAGCGCCTCCGGGTCGCGCGCGACGAGCCGCTCCACGCCCGAGCGGTCGTCGCTGATGCTCGTGCCCTCGGCGGCCACCTTCCAGAAGGCGAGCACCGCGTCCAGGTCCTCGGGCACCGCGGCCCGTATCCGAAGATCATCCATACGGCCATCCCACCACCCGCCGACGCCCGGGCGCGCGCGATATCCGGGATGTGGACGGCGGCGGTCCTGCCGGGGAACCTCCGCCTACTCCTACTCGTGTGCGATCGCCGCCAGCACGTTCATGCGCGACGCGCGCAGCGCGGGCAGCAGCGCCGCCGCGAGGCCGACGACCACCGAGCCGATCACCACCGCGACGATCGTCGTCCAGGGGAACGCCAGCTCCTTCATGCCCTGCAACGCGAGCACCTGCTGCACGGCGACGCCCCAGACCATCCCGAGCGCGAGACCGAGCAGCGCCCCGAACACCGCGATCACCACCGACTCCAGGCGGATCATGCGGCGCAGCTGACGGCGGCCGAGGCCGATGGCGCGGAGCAGCCCGATCTCCCGGGTGCGTTCCACGACCGACAGGGCGAGGGTGTTGACGACACCGAGGACCGCTATGACGATCGCGAGGCCGAGGAGGGCGTAGACGAGGTACAGCATCACGGCGATCTGCTGCCGGATCAGCTCCTTGTAGTCGGCCTGGTCGCGCACCTGCACCTGCGGATACGGGTCCAGCGTCCTGTCCAGGCGCTCGCGCAGGGTGTCGGCGTCCGTGCCCGGTGCCGCGTTGACGTACAGCGCGGAGTCCTGACCGCCCGGCACGTACTTCTCGACCGTGTCGAACCCGAGGAACAGCCCGCCTTCGACGCCGAAGCCCTCGGGCGAGTCCTGGTCGGTGAGCGCGCCCACGGTCAGCTTCGTCTCGCGCCCGCCGGGGAACGTCGCGGGCAGACTGTCGCCGACCCGCACCTTGTGCTTCTTCGCGAAGTCCACGTCCATGCCGATCCGTCCCGCGGCGAGCGCGTCCCGTGAACCACCCTGCGCGTACGTCACCTTGGCGACGTCGTCGAGACGCGGATCGTAGCCCGCGGCCGTCGACTCGACGTGCCTGCCGTCGGGCAGCGCCAGTTCGATGGGGGTGAAGCGCTGGCGCACGACGAGACCCGCTCCCTCGGTCTCCTCGACCTTCCCGGTGATCTCCGGGGAGAACGGCATGAAGTTGCTGTTCTGCACGACGAAGTCCGCACCCAGCGTCCGGTCGATCTGCCGGTCGAACGACTTCGTCATCGACGCGCTGGCCACCGAGAGGCCGCCGACCAGCGCGAGCCCCACCATCAGCGCGGCCGCCGTGGCGCCCGTGCGGCGCGGGTTGCGCAGCGCGTTGCGCTGGCTCATCCGGCCGACGGAGCCGAAGACCGCGGGGAAGACGCCACCGAGGATGCGGATCACCGGCCGCACCAGGAGGGGCCCCGCGATGACCGTGGCGATCAGGGTCAGGACGATGCCGAGGCCGAGGAGCGAGGCCGCGGAAGACGTCTTCTCCGCGGTGGCGCAGCCCGTTAGAGCCGCCGCACCGGCCGCCCCGACGACCGCGCCGGCGACCGCCCGCACCTTCAACGGCCGCCCGACACCGGCGATCTCGGCGTCCGCGAGCGCGGCCATCGGCGAGACGTGCGCGGCGCGCCGGGCGGGGAGGAACGCCGCGACGAACGTGACGCCCACCCCGACCACGTACGAGGCGACCGGCGTCGCCCACCCGATGACCATCTCCGTGGACTTCAGGTTCATCCCGAGCACGCCCATGAGCTCGATCAGACCGAGGGCGAGACCAATGCCCGCGGCGAGTCCGAGCGTCGAACCGACGAGGCCGAGCAGCAGCGCCTCGACGAGCACGGAACGCCGCACCTGCCTGCGGTCGGCACCCAGCGCCCGGAGCAGCCCCAGCTCACGGGTGCGCTGCGCGATGAGCATGGAGAACGTGTTGACGATCAGGAAGATGCCGACGAGTACGGCGACACCGGCGAAGCCGAGCATCACGTACTTGATGACGTCGAGGAAGCCGCCGAGTTCGGACGCCGCGGACTCGGCCTGCTCGTCGGCGGTCTCCAGGTCGTATCCGGAGCCGAGTTCGGCGCCGACGCGGCGTTTCAGGACGGTGTCGCTCACCCCGGCGTCGGCGGTCACGGAGATGCTCGTCGCCGCTTTCGCCGAACCGAGCAGCTCACGCTGGGCGCTCGCGGTGTCCAGGAAGACGAGTGCGGCGCCGGGGTTCGTGGTGGTGAAGGTGGCGATGCCGACGACCTCGACCTCGAACGAGCCGGGGCGGGCGAGGACGGTGAGGGTGTCCCCGATCTCCACGTCCTTCTTGTCGGCCGTGTCCGCGTCGATCATCGCCTGCCCGGCTCCGCGCGGGGCACGGCCCGAGGTGAGCTCCACGGGGCTGCGGTCGGTGGGGTACCAGTTCGTGGCGACGGTGGGCGCGCCCGTCGTGGAACCCACGGACTCGTTGTCGCGGTCGACGATGGTGATGTTGTCGACGGACACGTCGATGTGCGCGTCCGCGACTCCGGAGACGCCGGCCACCCGCTCCTTGAGGCTCGCGGGCAGCGTCGGCGTCTGCCCGGACGGCACCGCTTCGTCGAGGTCCTCCCCGGGCGCCACCGTCACGTCGGCCGACGTGGAGGCGAAGAGGCGGTCGAAGGTGCGGGTGACCGTGTCCGAGAAGATCAGGCTGCCCGCGACGAACGCCACCGAGAGGATCACGGCCAGCGCGGAGAGCGCCAGCCGGCCCTTGTGCGCGAGGAAGCTTCTGAGCGTAGCCTTCAGCACCGCGGCCTCCCGTTCAGCTCTGCTGCCCGGACGGACGGTCCCCGGGCACGTCCGGCGTGCCCGGCGGCGCCGCGGGTGCCGCGTGCGACACGTCGAACCGCTTCATGCGCTCCAGGACCGCGTCCGCCGTCGGCCGCGCCATCTCGTCCACGATCCGCCCGTCGCCCAGGAAGAGGACCAGGTCGGAGTGGCCCGCCGCGCTCGGGTCATGGGTCACCATCACCACGGTCTGGCCGAGCTGGTCCACCGCGTCGCGCAGGAACCCGAGGACTTCGAGCCCGGCCCGCGAGTCCAGGTTGCCCGTCGGCTCGTCGGCGAAGATCAGCTCGGGCTTCGCGGCGAGCGCCCGCGCACAGGCCACGCGCTGCTGCTGACCGCCCGACAGCTGAGCCGGGCGGTGCTTCAGCCGGTCCCGCAAGCCCAGCGTGTCGATGACGTGCTCCAGCCAGTCGCGGTCGGGCCGCTGCCCCGCGATGTCCATCGGAAGCGTCATGTTCTCCAGGGCGTTGAGCGTGGGGATGAGGTTGAAGGACTGGAACATGAAGCCGATGCGGTCGCGCCGCAGCCGGGTCAGCTCGCGCTCCTTGAGCCCCGTGATCTCGGTGTCGCCGAGCCACACCTGGCCCGCGGACACGCTGTCGAGCCCGGCCAGGCAGTGCATCAGCGTGGACTTGCCCGACCCGGAAGGACCCATGACGGCCGTGAAGCGCCCGCGCGTGATGTCCACGTCGACCGAGTCGAGGGCGAGCACGGTCGTCTCGCCCGAGCCGTACGCCTTGGTGAGGCCGCGGGCGCGCGCGGCGATCCCGGCGGGCTCCGAACTGTCCGTGAACGGTGCCGAAGCAGGTGTGGACAAGGCGGCCTCCTGGGTTGTGGCCGGACCAACTCCCGTAACCCCGCAGAGAGTAGTGGGGCTGGCCGGGTGTCCGGTATCCCTCCGAGGTCGGGCCCCGCAACGTATGTAAGGGACAAGGTCCTTGCGGTCTTGTCGTGCTAGCACCCTGACGCTAGCTTGACGGTATGGCGAAGACTCAGCTGAACGTACGGGTGGACGAGGACACCGCCAGGGCCGCGCGGGAACGCGCCCTGGCCCGGGGCATGAGCGTGAACCGCTACATAGAAGAACTGGTCAAACAGGACGCCGGGGAAATCGGGCACACCTTCGTCGAGGCCGCCGCCGACTTCATGAAGCAGTACGAATCCGTCTTCGCCGAGGAGTTCGGCATGGAGCGCGAGGGCAGCCGCCCGCTGCGTGAAGGTCGTCGCTGAGCCGTTGGACCTCAGAATCGACCTTGCCTGGCTCCTGATGATCGCGGAACACAAGACGCCCGGAGACCCCCAGGTCACCGACTGGGGCGCACTCGTCGCCGCCGTGAGCAGACACGAGGCGGAGATATTCGGCGTGCCCGTCTACGAAACCCCGCACGACCGCGCCGCCGCGCTCCTCCAGGTCCTCCTCCACATCCCGGCGCTCGAACGCTCCAACGCCCTCTTCGCCTCCTCCGTCGCCTACGCCTACCTCGTCTCCAGCGGTCTCAAGGTCGTCACCTCGCCCGAGCAGGTGCGCGACCTCGCCCGGCTGGTGAAGGAGGACGGCGCGAGCGTGCACGCCATCGCGGACCAGCTGCGCCTGTGGAGTCTGTGAGCCGGCCGCCGGTGTTTCAGGGGACGTCGGGGCGGTAGGCCGTGCCGAGCACGCAGTACGACGTGGGCAGCCTCGGCCCCTTCGCCGGTACCAGGAGGCGCCGGTGCGCACCCGGCTCGAACCCCGCCTCGCGCAGAGCGGCCAGGGTGTCCCGCGCGACGTGACAGCCGCCGAACAGAGGCGGCCACACCGTACGGTCCAGGACGTGCTGCGTCGTCGCCATCACCTTCCCCGGCGCCCTGCCGTGCTCGAAGAACCGCACCTCACCGCCGGGCCGCAGCACCCTGTGGAGCTCGCCGAGCGCCCGCGGCACGTCCCGCACACTGCACAGCACCAGCGAGACGACGGCCGCGTCGAACGCCTCACTCTTGACGGGCAGCGCCTCGGCGGCGCCCGGCACGACATCCACCGGCACGTCCGCGCGCAGCGCCGCGGCGACCGCGAGCCGCCGCAGCAGACGCTCCGGTTCGATCGCCACCACCTCGGAGACCGCTCCCGGGTAGTGCGCGAAGTTGAGCCCGTTGCCCGCCCCGACCTCGATGACCCGGCCGGAGAGACCGGCGAGCAGCTCACGGCGGTGGGCGCCGATCACGGGCTCGGCGGCCACGCTCTGCCGGGCGTAGAAGCGGGCGAAAACGGGGTGGTGCACGGCATCCCGTGACCTGGGCTTGGCTGAGCGCGGCGACATGGGCCCTCCTCGGAGGAGACCTCGGCGTACGGGACGGATACCGCCATGGTGCCCCGTCGGCGGGCGGGCGACCCCGCAGAGCGGACGCGTCTCATCGGCCGCGTCCAGAAGTCACCCGCCCGCCGTCCCGCTCACCGCATCAGTGCGCGGGCGGCGCGGGCGCCTCACGCTCGGCGAAGGACGGGCCGTCCCACGTGCCGCCGAGTTCCGGTCCCAGCCAACTCGCCGCCGCCGCACGGAAGTCGGCGCCGTCGAGCGCCCCTGCTCCCTCCGGGACGGCGCCGAGCAGCGGCGAGCCCGCGTCCTTCGGCAGGTCCGCGAGGTTGCAGCGGGACGCCAGGTCAGGGACGGCCGGCCAGCTGCCGATCAGCGGACCGAGCTGGCGCACGCCGCGCGCCCGCAGCGCCTCCGCCGTCAGCTGCGTCGTGTTGAGCGAACCGAGGCCCGCCGACACCACGACGAGCACGGGAGCGCCGAGGAGCCGCGCGGCGTCGGCGAGGGTGCCGCCCTCGTCGTCGAGACGTACGAGCAGCCCGCCCGCCCCCTCGACCAGGACCAGGTCGTGCTCGGTCGCCAGCTTCGCGGCCGCGTCGGCCACCTCCCGCGGGTGAACCTGGGCCCGCCCGGACCGCCGCGCTGCCACGTCCGGTGCCAACGGCTCGGGATAGCGCACGAGTTCACGCGTGGTGATGCCGTCACCCGCGAGCCGCAGCACCTCCTGGGCGTCGCCGGGCTCGCCCGGGGCGACCCCGGTCTGCGCCGGTTTGAGCACCGCGACGCTGCGCCCGGCCGCGCGGGCCACCGCGGCCACCGCGGCCGTCGTCACCGTCTTGCCGATCTCCGTGCCCGTGCCGGACACCACGATCACCGTCACGTCAGCCCTCCTTCGCCGCCGCGCACACCGCGCGCGCGATCCGTGCCACGTCGTCGTCGCCCGTGATGTACGGCGGCATCGTGTAGACGAGGTCGCGGAACGGCCGTACCCACACGCCTTCGCGCACCGCCGCCCTTGTCGCCGCCTCCATGTCCACCGGGTGGTCGAGCTGGACGACACCGATCGCCCCGAGGACACGGACCTCCCGCACGGAAGGGAGCGCGGCCGCCTCGGACAGGCCCTCCCGCAGGCCCGCCTCGATCCGCTTGACCTCGGTGTGCCAGTCCTGACCGAGCAGCAGGTCGATCGAGGCACCGGCCACCGCGGCCGCCAGCGGATTGCCCATGAACGTCGGACCGTGCGCCAGAACCGGCACCTCGCCACGCGAGATGCCGTCGGCCACCCGGGACGTGCACAGCGTCGCGGCCATCGACAGATAACCGCCGGTCAGTGCCTTGCCCACGCACATCACATCGGGCGTGACCCCCGCGTGGTCGGCGGCGAACAGCGCGCCCGTACGGCCGAAGCCCGTCGCGATCTCGTCGAAGACCAGCAGCACGTCATGGGCGTCGCACGCCTCCCGCAGCGCGCGGAGGTAGCCGGGGGAGTGGAAGCGCATGCCGCCGGCGCCCTGTACCACCGGCTCGACGATCACTCCGGCGAGTTCGCCTGCGTGCCGCCCCATGAGCTCGTGGAGGTGCTCGGCGTACGACTCCTCGTACGCGTCGAACCCGCTCGGCGGCGCGTCCGCGAACACCTGTTGCGGCAGCACGCCCTGCCACAGCTCGTGCATGCCGCCCTTGGGATCGCACACGGCCATCGGCTGCCAGGTGTCACCGTGGTAGCCGCCCCGCCACGTCAGCATCCGCTGCTTCTCCGGGCGGCCGAGCGAGCGCCAGTGCTGCAGGCACATCTTGACGGCGACCTCGACCGAGACCGACCCGGAGTCGGAGAGGAAGACGTGCTCCAGACCGTCGGGCGTCATGTCGACGAGACGCTTCGCGAGGGAGACGGCGGGTTCGTGCGTGAGCCCGCCGAACATGACGTGGCTCATGCGGTCCAGCTGACCGCGCACCGCCTCGTTGAGGACCGGGTGGTTGTAGCCGTGGATCGCCGACCACCAGGACGACATCCCGTCGACCAGTTCGGTGCCACTGCCCGCGAGGCGCAGCCGGACGCCGCTCGCCGACTCGACGACCAGGGGTTCCTGGCGGCCCGGCATCGGTCCGTAGGGGTGCCAGACGTGCTGCCGGTCGAGTGCGAGCAGATCCGCGGTGGAGAGGTCAGGCATTGGGCGCCAGATCCGTTCCCGCGCCCCGGCGGCGTACCGCCACCAGGTCCGTGCGCGCCTCGTTGGAATCCGCCACGGGCTCGGCCATGGGTTCGTCCACCGGCTCGGCGGCAGGCTCGTCCGACCCGCAGGGCCCGCACCCGCCGCCCTCGTGCGAACCGCAGGCACCGCCCTCGTGCGCACCACAGCCGGCCGCCGCGTCGACGCGGTGCCGCGGCAGCGTCACCTGGTCCGTGCCCTCGACCTCGAAGCCGGCGTCCGCGATCATCGCCAGGTCGTCCTTGCCCGCCTGACCCTCACTGGTCAGGTAGTCGCCCAGGAAGATCGAGTTGGCGATGTTCAGGGCGAGCGGCTGCAGGGAGCGCAGATGCACCTCGCGGCCACCGGCGATGCGCACCTCGACGTCCGGGCAGACGAAGCGGGCCATCGCCAGGATGCGCAGACAGCGCTGCGGCGTGAGGTTCCACTCCTTGGCCAGCGGCGTGCCCTCGAAGGGGATCAGGAAGTTGACCGGTACCGAGTCCGCGTCGAGTTCGCGCAGCGAGAAGACGACGTCGACTAGGTCCTCGTCCTTCTCGCCCATGCCGGCGATCAGGCCCGAGCAGGCGGACAGGCCCGCCGCATGCGCCTTCTGGACGGTGTCGACGCGGTCGGCGTAGGTGTGCGTCTTGGTGATGTCCGCATACGTCGCTTCCGACGTGTTGAGGTTGTGGTTGTACGCGTCCGCGCCCGCACCCCGCAGACGCTCCGCCTGCCCGTCCGAGAGGAGACCGAGGCAGGCACAGACCTCGACCCCCTCGTTCTGCTCCTTCACCGCGGCGATGGTCTTCGCCACCCGGTCCACGTCGCGGTCGGTCGGGCCGCGCCCGCTCGCGACCAGGCACACCCGCTTCGCGCCGCCCGCGACCCCGGCCGCCGCGGCCTGCGAGGCCTCCTCGGGCTTCAGCCACGTGTACTTGAGGATCTCGGCCTTGGAGCCGAGGCGCTGCGAACAGTACGAACAGTCCTCCGGGCACAGGCCCGACTTGAGGTTGACCAGATAGTTGAGTTTCACCCGTCGCCCGAACCAGTGCCGCCGCACCTTCCCGGCTGCGGCCACTACGTCCAGGAGATCGTCGTCGGAGGTGGCCAGTACGGCCAGCGCCTCTTCACGGGTCGGCAGCTCGCGCCGAAGCCCCTTGTCCACCAGCGTGTTCAGCAGGTCCATGGCGCTGATCCTTACGTACGGCAGCCTCCCCGGCCAAGGAGAGTTCGCACAACAGAAACGGTTTGAGGTGTGGGTATCGCCACACCCTGGCCAGGTGGTCCGACGACTAAGGTCTGTGCAATGTCTACAAACAGGCACCCTCTGACGGGCGCGTCCTCCGCGGCGTTCGGCTGGCTCGACGAGCAGGCGCGGCTGCGCGCGGAGGCCGGACTCGTCCGCACCCTGCGCCCGCGCTCGGCGGACCCCGAAGGGCTCCTCGATCTGGCGGGCAACGACTACCTCGGCCTGACCCGGCACCCCGAGGTCGTCGAGGGCGCGGCCGTCGCGGCCCGGCGGTGGGGCGGCGGAGCGACCGGATCGCGGCTCGTCACCGGCTCCACGGAGCTGCACGCCGAACTGGAGCGTGAGCTCGCCGCGTTCTGCGGCTTCGAGGCGGCCCTCGTCTTCTCCTCCGGCTACGCGGCGAACCTCGCCGCCGTCACCGCGCTCGCCCCGCACGGTTCGCTGATCGTCTCCGACGCGGGCAATCACGCGTCCCTGATCGACGGGTGCCGGCTCGCGCGTGGGACGACGCATGTGGTGCCGCACGCCGACCCCGAAGCCGTGCGCAAGACGCTGGACGCCCACGGCACAGGACCCGCCGTCCTCGTGTCCGACTCGGTGTTCTCGGTGGACGGCGACATGGCGCCCCTCGCCGAACAGGCCGTGGTGTGCCGGGAGTTCGGCGCGGGGCTGATCGTCGACGACGCCCACGGTCTCGGCGTGCTCGGCGACGGCGGCCGGGGTGCGCCGCACGCCGTGGGGCTCGCGGGCGCGGACGACGTGGTGGCCACGCTCACGCTGTCCAAGTCCCTCGGCAGCCAGGGCGGCGCCGTGCTCGGCCCCGCCGGTGTCATCGAGCACCTGGTGAACGCGGCCCGCACCTTCATCTTCGACACGGGTCTCGCGCCCGCCGCTGCCGGGGCCGCGCTGGCCGCCCTGCGCCTGCTGCGCCGCGAGCCCGCACGCGCGGTGCGTGCCCGCGAGGTCGCGGCCGAGCTGCACCGGCGGCTCACGGCCGAGGGGCTTTCGGCGGTACGTCCCGACGCCGCCGTCGTCTCCGTGCGCGCGCCGTCGCCCGAGCGGGCCGTCCGCTGGGCGGCCGACTGCCGGGCCGCCGGCCTCGCCGTGGGGTGCTTCAGGCCGCCATCGGTGCCCGACGGCATCTCGCGGTTGCGGCTGACCGCCCGCGCGGACCTCACCGACGCGCAGATCGCCGGTGCCGTACGGGTGATCAGCCGCAGTGCGCACCGATAGTGTGCCGGGCCCCGCCGGGGGCCGGGAACCACCTACCGGAGGCTGTTGAGGAACGACTCCCAGGGGCCGGGGGAGACGAGCAGGGCCGGCCCTGCGATGTTCTTCGAGTCACGCACGGCGCACAGGCCGGACAGCGGACCCGAGTCGAGGGTGGCGGCCTCGACGCAGTTGTTCATTCCGTTGCTGAAACTGCTGCGCTGCCACCGCGCACCTTGGAGTGTCGTGCTGGAAGGTACGTACCGAGGCAGTGCGGTCATGGTGCCTCCTTACGCGCCGTCGCATAGCCCGGCGATGAATTCCGTTGAGTCCTCGGGTGAGAGCGCTTGTGCTTGAAGGGACAAGTAGGCCTCCGAGTAGGCCTGGAGGTCTTCTTTCCGTTCGAGGTAGAGGCTACTCGTCAAATGGTCGAGAACAACCACATCCAGATCAGCAATGTCCGGAAATGAAAAAATAACGAAAGAACCGATCAGACCTACATGCTCACCCGCGGCGAACGGCAGCACCTGCAGGTCGACGTGGGGCAGAAGAGGTGCTTGTCGTAGCCAATTCAACTGTTCGGCGAAAACCTCCGCCCCGCCCACCGGTCGCCGCAGCACCGCCTCGTCCATGACGACGTGCAGGCGCAGCGGCGGATCCGCGCGCAGCACGTCCTGGCGGGCGAGACGGACCTCGACCAACGCGTCGACCTGCTTCTCCGGCACCCCGCCGAGTGCCGCCCGGGTGACCGCACGCGCGTACGCGGGCGTCTGCAGCAGGCCCGGTACCACCGTCGTCTCCAGCGTGCGCATCCAACTCGCCTGCGACTCCAGGTTGATGAAGTCGCGGTAGGTGGCGGGCAGCAGATCGCGGTACGCCTTCCACCAGTGGTGGCGTCCCGCGCCCGGGTCGTCGGCGCCGGTGAACGCTATGAGCAGTTCGCTGAGGCGCGGGTCCCGCACCTGGTACACATCGAGGAGCAGCCGCACGTCGGCGGCCTTCACGCCACTGCGGCCCGTCTCGATCCGGCTCACCTTGGACTGGTGCCAACCGGCCCTGGCGGCGGCCTGGCTGCTCGTGAGTCCCGCGTGCACACGCAGCGCGCGGAGTTCGGCACCGAGCTGACGGCGGCGCACCGCGGGGCCGTACTGCATGCCCGTCTCCTTTCGGACGGAGCCGCCGGATTTCCCGGCGACGGGGCAGGGCAGTAGGCGAGATTAGAGGAAGTACCGCTCTCCCGCCCAAATACGGTCTGCCGTAGCAGAGTTCACCGCTTCGAGCGACAGATATATGCACATCTCGGTGGATCGCCACCCGTGACCGGCCAAGGAGTGGCAGGCTGGCGCGAAGCACCAGTCCGGGACTGTCCTCGAGTCATCCGCCGCGGGTCGGAGACCGGTCCCGGTGGGAAAGGGACAGCGCCGCCATGGCAGACCACCAGGAAGCCTCCGTCACCCTGCCGAGCGATCCTGCCTCGGTCCCCGCCGCCCGGAAATACGTCTCGCGCGTGCTCGCGGAATGGGGCCTGCCCGGCGACGCGGAGGTGGCCGACACGATCAGGCTGATCGTCTCCGAACTCGCCACGAACGCAGTGCAGCACACCCTGGGACAGTCGCCCACCTTCACGGTCGACGTCGAACTCGACCGTGACGAACATCTGCGGATCGGCGTCACCGACAGCCATCCGCGCTACCCCAGACGTCTCCCCGCGGCGGTCCAGCAGGACAACGGCCGCGGCATGGTGATCATTCGCTGGCTGGCCGCCGAGGCCGGCGGCAGGCTCTCGGTCAGCCCCACCGACGAGGGGGGCAAGACCGTGTGGATCGCGTTGCCCTGGCGCGCACCCGTCCGGCGCACCCCTCGCGACGCCGCCCACTGACCAGGGGGCCCCTCGGCACAAGGGCTCGTCGCCCTACCTGCACCGCTCCCGGCGCAACGGGCGAGGGGCTCCCCCTCGGGACCCCTGAGGGCCTGGCATCTCCCGAAAGCCCGATGTCCGGCTCCTCGGCGAGCGCCGCCTCGACACGCGCCAGGGGGCGCCGCGCGAGCCGTGGCGGTACGCCCCAGAGCCCGACGCACATCGGCAGCGTCCCCGCGCCCACGAGGATGCCCTCGGCCCGACCCGACGTCACATCGACGACGAGCAGCACCGAACCGGCGAGCGTCAGGACCAGCACGCCCAGGCCGACCGCGGCGAGCCGGGACGAGACCCGCACGATGAGCGGCTTGGCCCGCTGCTGGAACAGCGACGGCGTCTCATTGCGGGCGGTACCGGCGCAGTCGTCGGACATCCCGTACGGGTATCCCCGCCGGCACCCTCCACGCACCGTTGCCTGGTGGTGTGTGGAGGGTGCCGGACCGGCGGCGGTGGGTCAGCGGACCCTGCCGTACCAGACGCTCTTGGACCAGATCTTCTCCAGACGCACCACGGTGCCCCTCTTGGGAGCGTGCCAGATGCGGTTGTTACCCGCGTAGATACCGACGTGGTAGACGTTCCGACCGGAGTGGAAGAACACCAGGTCGCCACGGGTCCGGCTGGACTTGGAGATGTGCTTGGTCTTGTTGTACTGCGCGGCGGCGGTGCGCGGGAGCTTCTTGCCCGTCTTCTTGAACGAGTAGAGCGTCAGCCCCGAGCAGTCGAACCGGTTGGGTCCCGCCGAGCCGTAGCCGTACGGGGAGCCCTTCTTGGACGCCGCGATCTTGAGCGCCTTCGTCCCGTGTGTGGCTGCCTCGGCCTCCGACGTGAGCCCGGGGGCCACGACGGTGCCGCCTACGACGGCGAGCGTGAGGACCGATGCGGCACCGGTCCTGGTGAGCAGCGACGGAACATGATTCAGCGCGGTCATGCGCAACCCTTCGTCAGCCGCCTGTGAAAGATGACCTGTCGGGTTCGGGCAGGCGAAGATGCCCGGCCGCGTGGTGCTCTGCGGCTTCACCCCAAGGGCGTCGTCCGGACTTCCCGGACGGGCCCGTCGTACCTGGGTCCTCCACTCCTGCCGTTGCACAGATGTCGACCGGTCATCCGGGTGGCGGCAGGACTCGGCGTCCGCCCGGACCGCCCCGCCGCTGTGGCGGGGGCTTGTCGTCGGAAGGGATCTTGACCCGAGATGGGTCGAAAAACCGAGCCGAAACGGCCTTTTGTGAGGCTCCTCACGACTGGCCTGTTCAGGTGGACACTGCCGAAATCGACCCCCGAGGACGTGGTCCGACGACCTCTCGACCAGCGGCGGAATGCGCAATTCCGCCGGTGCTGTACTCGCGGAACGCAACTTTCACCCCCGCGAGAAACGACGTATTCGTACGCCGTCCGTGGTAGCCCGACTGGTCCGTTTCGAAGTCGCCCCGGACGTCGACGTGTCGAAGGACACAGTTGGCCGACGGTGTCTCAGTCGCCGTTCCGGGGCGGCACGGTGACTCTTCCGGCCCGCCGCTCCCCGTCGAGGACGCGCAGTGCCTGAGCGAGCGTCGGCGCGTGCACTTCACTCTCGCCCCGCTGGTGCATCACGGCGAGCGCGTCGCGCAGGGCGCTCGCCCGGCCGACCAGGGCCTGGGCGGCGCGCAGCCCACCGTAGGTGTGCTCGACGCGGGACGGGTTGATCCGCCCGAGCAGGTCGACGACTTCGAGATAGCGGTCGATCAGCTCGGCCTCGGCCCGGGTCAGCGCGGGCAGCGGCGGGAGTTCGGGCGGCAGCATCGGCGGGGTCACCTCGGACCGCGGGCGGCGAGCGACGTCTTGCGGCTCGGAATGATCCGGTCCACGAGGCCGTACTCCAGGGCCGCGGGGGCATCGAGGATCTTGTCCCGCTCGATGTCCGCGGCGATCCGCTCCGCGCTCCGCCCCGTGTGACGGGCGAGCATCTCCTCCAACAGCCGCCGTGTGCGCAGGAGTTCGTCGGCCTGGATCGCCAGGTCCGTGGCCTGCCCTCTGATCGGCTCGGCCATGGCGGGCTGATGGATCAGGACGCGCGCGCCGGGCAGCGCGAACCGCTTGCCGGGCGTGCCTGCGGCGAGCAGGACGGCGGCGGCGGAAGCGGCCTGCCCCAGGCAGATCGTCTCCACGTCACAGCTGACGAACCGCATCGTGTCGTAGATCGCCGTCATCGCGCTGAACGAGCCGCCGGGGGAGTTGATGTACAGCGAGATGTCGCGGTCCGGCGCCTGGTACTCGAGGTGCATGAACTGTGCCATCACGTCGTTCGCCGAGGTGTCGTCGATGGGGGTGCCGAGGAAGACGATGCGCTCTTGGAGGAGCTTGGAGTACGGATCCATGGTCCGCGCACCCGAACTGGTGCGTTCCGTGAACTCGGGCAGAACGTGGCGGACGGACGGTGGGTGGTTCGGACGGTGCGGACGGTTCATGGCGCGCCTCTCATTCCGGTCGTCGTTTCCGGTCGCGGTGCGGCCCGGTCTCCGGTGTCTGTAAAAAATGTACAGGACGTACAGTCCCGTGCTTCGGGGGTCGAGCGGTTCCGGGTGGCGCCCGCTGGTCCGGCCGGGTGCCGGAAGCAGGCTCTAAGCTGGACGCATGGCCTACGAGATTCCGGTGACGCAAGCCCGCGCAGAGCTCGCCGAGCTCATCAACCGCGTCGTCTACGGAGGCGAGCGGGTCGTCGTCACGCGGCACGGCAAGCCGCTCGTGGCGCTCGTGTCCGCCGCCGACCTCGAGCGTCTCGAAGGGCTCGCGCAGGCTGTGGAGGAGTCGACGGTCAGCGCGGTCACATCGGTCGGGTCCGTTACGCCCGCGCCGCAGGAGCGGCAGCGATTCGGCATCGCGGCGGAACACCGCGGCCCGCAGGCCACGTAAGAGTGGGGCGCATTCTCTGAACCGCGCCCACGCGTGCGAAAAGTTGCCCAGGGCATCGACAGGTATGGCGCAGCCCAGCGGACAGTCATGCGATGGTCAACGACTGGTTAACCTCGTTGAAACTCCTCCCAACTACCCTCCCGTGCCACGCCACCAGCGGTTTTTCTGACCGGGGTGCGCAAGATCGCGTGCTGTCGGTGTGTGTTACATCTATATCCGTCGCGGTGGCCGCGGCAACCGGACCCCGCATGGTTCGGGTGAGGACTGTGAGGTGGGAACCGTGCAACTGACCCCGCACGAGCAGGAGAGACTGCTCATCCATGTGGCCGCGGACGTGGCCGAGAAGCGAAGGGCGCGGGGGCTGCTCCTGAACCATCCCGAGTCGATCGCCCTCATCACCTCCCACATCCTGGAGGGCGCCCGCGACGGCCGGACCGTCGCGGAGCTGATGTCCTCGGGGCGGCGGATCCTCACCCGTGACGACGTCATGGAGGGCATCGCCGAGATGATCCACGACGTCCAGGTCGAGGCCACCTTCCCGGACGGCACCAAGCTCGTCACCGTCCACGAGCCGATCGTCTGACGGGAGTTCGCGCCGCATGCATGCCGCTCCGCACGGCACGGGACAAGGGCTGATCCCCGGAGAGATTCTCTTCGCGGACGAGCCCGTCCCCTTCAACGAGGGCCGCGAGGTCACCCGTCTCACCGTCCTCAACGCGGCCGACCGGCCCGTCCAGGTCGGCTCCCACTACCACTTCGCCGAGGCCAACCCTGGTCTTGACTTCGATCGCGGCGCCGCGCACGGAAAGCGGCTCAACATCGCCGCGGGAACCGCCGTGCGCTTCGAGCCCGGAATCCCCGTCGACGTCGAACTCGTCCCGCTGGCCGGCAAGCGTGTCGTACCCGGTCTGCGCGGCGAGACCGGAGGTGCCCTCGATGCCTGAGCTGTCCCGTGCCGCGTACGCCGATCTCTTCGGCCCCACGACCGGCGACCGCATCCGGCTCGCCGACACCGACCTCCTGATCGAGATCGAGGAGGACCGCTCGGGCGGACCCGGCCACTCCGGCGACGAGTCCGTCTTCGGCGGCGGCAAGGTCATCCGCGAGTCGATGGGCCAGTCCCGCACCACCCGCGCCGAAGGCGCCCCCGACACCGTCATCACCGGCGCGGTGGTCATCGACCACTGGGGCGTCGTCAAGGCCGACATCGGCATCCGCGACGGCCGCATCACCGGGATCGGCAAGTCCGGCAACCCGGACACGATGGACGGCGTCCACCCCGATCTCGTCATCGGCCCCGAGACCGAGGTCATCGCGGGCAACGGCAAGATCCTCACCGCGGGCGGCATCGACACCCACATCCACTTCATCTCGCCGACCATCGTCGACGAGGCGCTCGCCTCCGGTGTCACCACGCTCTTCGGCGGCGGCACGGGCCCGGCCGAGGGCAGCAAGGCGACCACCATCACGCCCGGTGCCTGGCACCTGTCCCGGATGTTCGCGGCCCTGGAGACCAGCCCGGTCAACATCGGCTTCCTCGGCAAGGGCAACACGGTCAACGCGGAGTCGATGCACGCCCAGCTCCGCGCAGGCGCCGTCAGCTTCAAGATCCACGAGGACTGGGGCGCGACGCCCGCCACCATCGACGCGTGTCTGAACGTCTGCGAGGAGACCGGCGCCCAGCTCGCCGTCCACACCGACACGCTGAACGAGGCAGGCTTCATCGACGCCACGTTCGACGCGGTCGCGGGCCGCACACTGCACGCCTTCCACGTCGAGGGCGCGGGCGGCGGACACGCCCCCGACATGATCACGGCCGTCTCGCTGCCCAACATGCTGCCGAGCTCCACCAACCCCACCCGGCCGCACACCGTCAACACCGTCGAGGAGCACCTCGACATGCTGATGGTCTGCCACCACCTCAACCCGGCCGTCCCCGAGGACCTCGCCTTCGCCGAGTCCCGCATCCGGCCCACCACGATCGGAGCGGAGGACATCCTCCACGACCTCGGCGCCATCTCGATCATGTCGTCCGACTCCCAGGCGATGGGGCGCATCGGCGAGGTCGTCATGCGTACGTGGCAGACCGCGCACGTGATGAAGCGACGCCGCGGTCAGCTGCCCGGGGACACCCGCGCCGACAACCGTCGCGCACGTCGCTATGTCGCCAAATACACGATCAACGCGGCCGTCGCGCAAGGCATCGACCACGAGCTCGGCTCGGTCGAGTCCGGCAAGCTCGCGGACCTCGTCCTGTGGGAACCGGCGTTCTTCGGTGTCAAGCCGCAGCTCGTCATCAAGGGCGGCCAGATCGCGTACGCGCAGATGGGCGACGCGAACGCCTCGATCCCGACCCCGCAGCCGGTCCTGCCCCGACGCATGTACGGGGCACACGGCAAGGCCCCGGCCCTCAACTCGGTCAACTTCGTCACGCGGTCGGCCCTGGACGACGGCCTGCCGGAACGCCTGGGCCTGGACAAACCGTTCGCCGCGATCCGCTCCACGCGCGGGCGGAGCAAGGCCGACATGCGCGAGAACGACGCGCTGCCCCGGGTCGAGGTCGCGGCTGACAGCTTCGCCGTGACGATCGACGGAGAACTCGTCGAACCGTCACCGGCCGCGGAACTGCCGCTCGCACAGCGGTACTTCCTCTTCTGACGGCCCGGCACCCGATACCGACGGTCCGACATCCGACAAGGCTGGCGACGATCACATGTCACGAGCAGCACTCCTCGTCCTGGCCGACGGCCGTTTCCCCGCCGGCGGGCACGCCCACTCGGGCGGAGCCGAAGCAGCCGTCAAGGCGGGCCGCATCACCGGGGCGGCGAGCCTGGAGGCGTTCTGCCGGGGTCGGCTGCACACCTCCGGGCTGGTGGCGGCCGCACTCGCGGCGGCCGCCGCCCTCGGTGCCGACCCGGCCGCTCTGGACGCGGCGGCGGACGCCCGCACACCGTCACCGGCGCTGCGCACCGCCGCGCGGCGGCTCGGCCGGCAGATGATGCGGGCCGCCCGAGCGACCTGGCCGCACCCCGAACTCGACGCGCTGGCCCGGCGGTTCCCCAAGGGAGCCCACCAGCCCGTGGTCCTCGGGCTCGCAGCCCGCGCCGCCGGGCTCGGCCCCGAGGACGCCGCGTACTGCTCGGCGTACGAAGGGATCAGCGGCCCCGCGACCGCCACCGTCCGGCTCCTCAGCCTCGACCCCTTCGACGCGACGGCTGTCCTCGCCCGGCTCGCCCCGGACGTCGACGAGGTGGCGCACCGGGCCGCCGAAACCGCGCGACGCGCCGTCGACGAAGGGGTCGACGCGCTGCCCGCGGCGTCCGCGCCGCTCCTGGAGATCAGCGCGGAGGCGCACGCGGCGTGGCCGGTGCGGCTCTTCGCGTCCTGACCACGCCCCCCTACCCGCACGGGCCCCCGCACACCGACCTCTCCCCGCACGACCGGCACCACACGAAGGAGCAGCAGCATGCACCTCGACCATTCCCACGACGGGCCCGCCGCCGTATCCGCCGACGCCCACCGCCCCGACGGCAGCCGCCGCGCGCTGCGCATCGGGCTCGGCGGCCCGGTCGGCTCCGGCAAGACGGCGACCGTCGCCGCGCTCTGCCGCGACCTGCGCGACGAACTGTCCCTCGCCGTGGTCACCAACGACATCTACACGCGCGAGGACGCCGAGTTTCTCCTCCGCGAAGCCGTCCTGCCGCCCGAGCGCATCACCGCGGTGGAGACCGGGGCCTGCCCCCACACCGCGATCCGCGACGACATCTCCGCCAACCTGGAGGCCGTGGAGGACCTGGAGGACGAGGTGGGCCCGCTCGACCTGATCCTCGTCGAGTCCGGCGGCGACAACCTCACGGCGACGTTCTCCAAAGGGCTCGTCGACGCGCAGATCTTCGTCATCGACGTCGCGGGCGGCGACGACATCCCGCGCAAGGGCGGCCCCGGCGTCTCCACGGCGGACCTGCTCGTCGTGAACAAGACCGACCTCGCCCCGCATGTCGGCTCGGACCTCGCCCGGATGGCCGCCGACGCGAAGGCCCAGCGCGCCGAACTCCCCGTGGTGTTTCAGTCGTTGCGGTCCGCCGAGGGCGTCGGCCCGGTCGCCGCGTGGGTGCGCGAGCAGTACGCGGCGTGGACCGCGTCGGCGTGACGACGGACCTCGCGCCCCGGGACGCAGCCGTGGCGGACGCCACCCCGCTCCCGGGCACCGGCGGGAGGCGACCGAACGCCGCCGGCATCCGTGCCACGGCCCGCGTCGAGGCGCGCACCGACGACCGCGGCCGCATCGCCCTGCCGGTACTCGACGGCGACGGCCCGCTCGCGCTGCGCCGCACCCGCTCCACGGGCCGCACGGCGCGCGTGACACTGGTCGGGGCGATGAGCGGCCCTCTGGGGGGCGACCGTCTCGCCGTCGAGGCGGCCGTCCACGCGGGGGCCGCGCTCCACATGGACTCGGCGGCGGCCACCATGGCCCTGCCGGGCCAGACGGAGAAGGCGGCACGCTACGACGTACGCCTGTCGGTGGCCGACGGCGCCGAACTGCGCTGGCTGCCGGAACAGCTGATCTCGGTGTGCGGCAGCGACCTGCGCGTCACGACGTGCGCCGAACTGGCAGCGGGTGCCCGTCTGGTGCTCCGCGAGGAACAGGTCCTGGGCCGCACGGGCGAGGCCCCCGGCCGCCTCACGAGCCGCCTGACGGTCCGCCGCGCCGGACAGCCGCTCCTCGACCAGGAACTGGCGTGCGGTCCCGGCGCGCCCGGCGGCTGGGACGGCCCAGCGGTCCTGTTCGGCCACCGCGCGGTCGGCCAACTCCTCGTCGTACGCCCTGAGTACGCGCACGAGAAGCCGCCCGCCGAACCGCTGGGGGAGTGGGCCGCGATCACACCGCTCGCGGGCCCGGCAGTCCTGGTCACGGCCGTCGCACCGGACGCGCTGCTGGTCCGCAGGGCGATGGACGAGGCTCTGCGGCGGCTGGGCTGAGCAGTCGCCGATAGCCGGTGTCACCCGCACCGGTTATCGGATTAGTAAAGAACCATCCCCCCATCTGTTCTCGGCCACCCCACAGGCGCGAGGATCCCCCGTACTGCTCGAATCTGCTCGAATCGATGTGCGGGAGGCCCGACTTGAGAAGGACCCCAGGGACCAGACGGCGGACGGCGGTGTTCGGATCCGCGGGGGCCCTCGTCGCGGCGACGCTGATAGCCGGTGCCGTCGCAGCCCCGACGGCGAACGCCGACGCCGCTTCGACGGCGCGGGCCGACGTGGCCCGCTCCGGCAAGGACCGTGAGATGCGCGGAGCCGTCCTCGCCGCGCAGCGTGCCGCGAAGGCCGGCATCGACTGGCGGGACTGCCCTGCCGACTGGGGACTCGAGAAGCCCATCCAGTGCGGCTGGGTCACCGTCCCCCTCGACTACGCCAAGCCCGACGGCAAGAAGATCAAGCTCGCCGTCGACCGCATCGGCAGCACCGGCACCAAGGACGAGCGCCAGGGCGCCCTCGTCTACAACCCGGGCGGCCCCGGTGGCTCCGGCATGCGTTTCCCGCGCCGTGTCACCACCAAGAACAAGCTCTGGGAGAAGACCTCCAAGGCGTACGACTTCGTGGGCTTCGACCCGCGCGGCGTCGGCCGCTCCGCGCCCATCTCCTGCGTCGACCCGCAGGAATTCGTGAAGGCGCCCAAGCTCGACCCGATCCCCGACAGCGAGGCCGACAAGCGCGCCCAGCGCAAGCTCGCCGCCGAGTACGCCGACGGCTGCCAGGAGCGCAGCGGCGCCATGCTGCCGCACATGACGACGCCCAACACCGCCCGCGACCTGGACGTCATCCGCGCCGCGCTCGGCGAGAAGAAGCTGAACTTCC
Organism: Streptomyces venezuelae; assembly: GCF_008642355.1. Lineage (NCBI taxonomy): Bacteria > Bacillati > Actinomycetota > Actinomycetes > Kitasatosporales > Streptomycetaceae > Streptomyces > Streptomyces venezuelae. The sequence continues at coordinate 335,623 of NZ_CP029193.1, read as the reverse complement.
TCGGCGTCTCCTACGGCACCTACCTGGGCGCGGTCTACAGCACCCTCTACCCGACGCACGTGCGCCGCATGATCTTCGACTCCGTCGTCAACCCGCGCACGGACAAGATCTGGTACGAGGTCAACCTCGACCAGGACGTCGCCTTCGAGAAGCGCCTCGTCGACTGGATGAAGTGGGTCGCGAAGAACGACTCGGCCTTCCACCTCGGCGACACCTACACCGAGGTCCGCGCCCAGTGGGAGAAGCTGCGCGCCACCGCGAAGAAGCAGCCCCTGAACGGCGTCGTCGGCCCGGCCGAGCTGCACGCGTACTTCCAGAACGCGCCGTACTACGACTCGTACTGGGTCGAGATCGCCACCAACTGGAGCACGTACGTCGCCGGTGACCCGAAGCCCCTCATCGAGGCGGCCGGCCCCGATCTGTCCGACACCGCGGGGAACATCGCGAGCGAGAACGGCAACGCCGTCTACACCGCCGTCGAGTGCGCCGACGCCAAGTGGCCGCGCAGCTGGAAGAAGTGGGACCGCGACAACACGCGCATCCACCGGACCAGCCCCTTCATGACCTGGGGCAACGCCTGGATGAACCTGCCCTGCGCGACCTGGTCGAGCAAGCAGCAGCGCCCGATCGAGGTCGAGACCCACAAGGGCCTGCCGAAGACGCTGATCATGCAGTCCACGCGTGACGCCGCCACGCCGTACCCCGGCGCCGTCGAGCTGCACAAGCGGCTCAAGGGCTCCCGCCTGGTCACCGAGAAGGACGCCGGTTCGCACGGCATCACCAACATCACCAACCCGTGCCTCAACACCCGTGTCGACGCCTACCTGTTGACGGGCGAGGTCGACGCCTCCGACGTCACCTGCGGCCCGCACGCCACCCCCAAGCCGTAGCGCACGCGGTGAACCGCACGGCCGCCACCGGCACCATCGCCGGTGGCGGCCGTCGTGTGTACCGGGCGGCTCAGGAGCTCCGGTCTCCCGCCAGCCACGCGTCCTCCGCCGCATAGTCGAACAGGTCGACCGACGGGTCATAGTTCGCCGCCATCTTCGGGAACGCCTCGCGCCAGTCGCGGTCGCCCAGGTGGGCCGTCAGCCAGTCGACCGTCTCCTCCAGGGCGTCGGCGTACGACGTCACGGCGCGGTACCCCAGCTCCCGCTCCGCCGCCGACATGTCGTAGACGACCGGATGCGGCGTGCTCCACGGGGTGACACCGACGTTCGGGGCAGGGGCTTCGCCCGGCACCGTCACCGTCTCGCTCTCGAACCCCATCACGCGGTCGACCGCCGCGCCGATCTCCGAGACCGTGAACGCCTCCGGATCGGCCGCGTTGAGGACCCGGGACCCGGGCCGCGCGGCCGCGAGCCGTACCAGCTCGGCGATGTTGTGCACGCTCACCGGGTGGAAACGGCTGCGTCCTCCATGGGTGAGGACGCGCGTGCGCCGTTTGTCCAGGTTCCGCTTCACGAAGTACAGCTCGCGCGGTGTGCGGCAGTACGGGCCGTAGATCGCGCCCGCCCGCAGCAGCGTCACCGGCAGCGTGTCGCCGAGCGCCAGGAGGTCCCGCTCGACCCTGATCTTGCGGGTGCCGTATGTCGCGTCGCCGGGCTCGACCGTGGGCCCGCTCTCGGGGATCGGCACGGGGTACTCGGGAAAGCCGTCGGGCTCGTCCTGGGTGTCGAAGCTGCGACCCCGCCCGTCCGCGTAGACCGCCCCGCTGGACAGCACCACGGCCGACCCGATCCGGTCGGCGAACCCCACGTACTGCCGGGCGTGCGCGGCCGTGAACGCCACCATGTCGACCACGAGGTCCACACCGTCGCCGAGCGCGCCCCCGAGCGCCGTGTCGTCCTCCCGGTCGAGCCGTACCGTTCGTACGTCGCCCGGCCACCGTTCGTCCCGGCCGGCACTCCGCGACGCGGCCCGCACCTCCCAGCCGTCCTCGGCGAGGGCCCGCGCCGCGACCCGCCCGATCTGTCCTGTCGCCCCGATCACCAATGCGCTCTTCATGATCGGACCGTATGCGCGGCGCGGTGCGCGCAGAAGAGGAATCTGCTGTCGGCAGACGGGCCGCCTCGGGCGTGTTCCGCTCAGCTCAACGGCATCCGCGGCCGCCGCCGCGGCTCCTTGCCCCCCGCCGCCGCGCGCTCGCGTTCCGCTTCCGCCGCCTCCTCCGCCTTCACGACGGCCGCGTACTTGTCGACGTACTCCTGCCCGGAGAGCCCGAGGATCGCGTACATGATCTCGTCGGTGACGGCCCGCAGGACGGCCTTCTCGCCGTCCATCCCGACGTAGCGCGTGAAGTCGAGCGGCTCGCCGAAACGAATCGTCACCCGCTTGAACTTGGGGAACTTCCGGCCGGGCGGCTGCGCCTCGAAGGTGCCGATCATCGCGCACGGCACCACCGGCACCTGTGCCTTGAGCGCCATCGCCGCCACGCCGACCTTGCCCTTGTAGAGCCGTCCGTCGTGCGAGCGGGTGCCCTCCGGATAGATGCCGAGCAGCTCGCCCTTGCGCAGCACGCCGAGGCCCTCGCGGATCGCCGCCTGCCCCGCCTCCTTGCCGGAGCGGTCCACCGGGATCTGCCCCGCGCTGCGGAAGAACGCGGCCGTCAGGCGGCCCTTGAGGCCGGGCCCCGTGAAGTACTCCGCCTTCGCGAGGAACGTGATGCGGCGCTTGATGATCGCCGGCATCAGGAAGTGGTCGGAGAACGACAGGTGGTTTCCCGCGACGATCGCCGCGCCGCCGTCCGGCACATGCTCCAGGCCCTCGATTCTGGGCCGGAACATCAGCCGGAGCAGCGGGCCGAGGATCACGTGCTTGAGCAGTAGGTAGAACATGGCGGCCGCCTTCCCCCTCGTCCAGGTGCCGACGCACAGTAGTCAATCGATGGCGCGGACGCGAGAGCCCATACGGGTCGTCGCGTGCGGCCGGGTGGGCGAACGACCGGCGTTGCGGCGCGACGTACGCCGCCGGAGAGGGGTGCCCTGGCTTCTTCCGGGTGTCGTCCGACGCCACGGAACGTCACCGCCGCCGTCACATCCGACGCGTGTCCCGGAGGTCTCCCATGCGTTCGCTCCCCCTCGCGGTCGCCACCGCCCTGCTCGCTCTCGGAGGGCTCGCGCCCGCCCACGCCACCGGCACCGCGGCACAGGCCGCCGACCCTGCCGCGCCCGCCCCGAAACGCGGGCTCTTCCTCACCGTCTCGGGCGCCGAGAACACCTGGGTCCGCGGCGTACTGCTGCACTGCTCGCCCAAGCCGGCCGGGGCCCACCCGCAGCCGGCCATGGCGTGCGGAGCGGTTGCTCGGGCCAAGGGCGACTTCGACGACCTGCCGGACGACCCGCATGCCTGCACGAAGGAGTTCGACCCGGTCACGGCGACGGCGACCGGGTCGTACAGGGGCAAGGCGGTGCACTGGCGCAAGACGTACCCGAACGCCTGCGCCCTGGACGCGGACACGGGCCACGTGTTCCGCTTCTGAGCCCCTCGGGTGACGGGTGCGCGCCGACACGCTCACGCGGTCCGCGACAGCACCATCGCCAGCGTGATCAGGCCGAGCACCACCCAGCCGAACCACAACCAGCCGTTGCTTCCGAGAGCCACCGTGTAGGCCGTCACCATGACGAGGCCCCCGATGGTGAACCCACCCATGGTCTTCGTGGAACCGGGCATCGCTCAGCCTCCTCCCGGCAGTCCGTGGCGCCGAGGCGCCCGGACCGCGGTCCGAAGACCATCGTGACCCGGGAAGACCCTCTGGCGCTAGCGTCCGCGAGCGGCCAGTGAGGCCAGATAGGCGTTGTACGCCTCCAGCTCCTTGTCACCGTCGCGGTCGGCGGCGCGGTCCTTGCGGCGTGCCTCGCGGTCGTCGGAGCGCCGCCACTGGAAGAGGAGGGCGACCAGGACGACCACGGACGGGATCTCGCTGAACGCCCAGGCGATGCCGCCCGCGGCCTCCTGGTCGGCGAGCGCGTCGATGCCGAGCGAGGCGGGCGGATGCATGTACGTGCCGATCATCGGCTGGCTCGCCATCATCAGCGCGATTCCGAAGAACGCGTGGAACGGCATGCCCGCGAACAGCTCCAGCATCCGCATGATGTAACCGGGGCGGTGCGGTCCCGGGTCGACGCCCATGATGGGCCAGAAGAAGACGAGGCCGACGGCGAGGAAGTGGACCATCATCCCGATGTGGCCCGCCTTGGACCCCATCAGCGTGTCGAAGAGCGGGGTGAAGTACAGCGCGTACAGGCTCGCGATGAAGAGCGGGATCGTGAACGCGGGATGCGTGATGATCTTGACGTAGCGGCTGTGGAGGAGCCACAGGAGCCATTCGCGCGGGCCCTTGCGGCCGCGCCCCGCCGCCGGCAGCGCACGCAGCGCCAGCGTGATCGGCGCACCGAGGAGCAGCAGGATCGGCGACAGCATGCTGATCACCATGTGCTGCACCATGTGCACGCTGAACATGACCATGCCGTAGTCGTTGAGCTTGGTGCACATCACCAGGAGCACGGTCAGGATGCCGAGCACGAACGAGACCGTGCGGCCGACCGGCCACTTGTCGCCGCGCCGCACGAGCCGCGCCACGCCCCACCCGTACAGGGCGAGGGCCACCAGGCAGCCGATGAGGAAGAAGGGGTCGGCCGACAGCTCGAGGCCCCGCCCCAGCGTGAACGGCGGCAGATCCATGTTCATGCCGTGCCCGCTGTGATCCATCCAGTGGCTCCTGATTCGTGCGGATTGTGCGACGTGTGTCGGCACCAGAGTAGAACTGCCCCCGGCCGCTGACGCGACCGGGGGCAGGAGTTCGGAGGGGCGACCGGACTACAGCACGCACTCCGCTTCGGCGTACCGCTCCTCGGGCACCGTCTTCAGCGTCTCCACGGCCTCGGCGAGCGGCACCATCGTGATGTCCGTGCCGCGCAGCGCCGTCATGTTGCCGAACTCGCCGCGGTGCACGGCCTCCACGGCGTGCCAGCCGAAGCGGGTCGCGAGGACGCGGTCGTACGCGGTGGGGGTGCCGCCGCGCTGGACGTGGCCGAGGATGACCGGACGGGCCTCCTTGCCGAGGCGCTGCTCAAGTTCGAGGGAGAGCTGGCGGGCGATGCCGGCGAACCGCTCGTGGCCGTAGACGTCCTTGCCGCCCTCGTCGAACTCCATGGAGCCCTCGCGCGGCTTGGCGCCCTCGGCGGCCACGACGATCGCGAACTTCTTGCCCGCGGAGAAGCGTTCGCCGACCTTCGCGGCCAGCTCCTCGATCTCGAAGGGACGCTCGGGGACGACGATGGCGTGCGCGCCCGCGGCCATGCCCGAGTGCAGCGCGATCCAGCCGGTGTGCCGGCCCATCACCTCGACGATGAGCACGCGCTGGTGCGACTCAGCGGTGGTCTTGAGGCGGTCGAGGGCCTCCGTCGCCACGCCGACGGCCGTGTCGAATCCGAAGGTGACGTCCGTGACGGCGATGTCGTTGTCGATGGTCTTGGGGACGCCGACGATGGGCAGACCCGCGTCGGAGAGGAGCCGCGCCGCCTTGAGGGTGCCCTCGCCGCCGATCGGGATGATCGCGTCGAGACCCAGCTCGGCGACGTGCCCCTTGGCGCGCTCCACGCCGTCCCGCAGATGCGCGGGCTGGACGCGCGACGAGCCGAGGATGGTGCCGCCGCGGGCGAGGATGCCGCCCACCGCGTCGAGGTCCAGCTTGCGGTAGTCGCATTCCAGGAGGCCTTTCCAGCCGTCGTGGAAGCCGATGACCTCGTCGCCGTGGTCCGCCACCGCGCGGTGCACGACGGAGCGGATGACGGCGTTCAGACCGGGGCAGTCGCCGCCGGAGGTCAGGACACCAATGCGCATGGCCCGGAATACCTTTGCAACGTGGGTCGGTGACCGGACCACGTCGTCCGGCTGGATCTCCGCCACCCTATAGGCGCCGGGGGGCCGGGCCGCACCCGGCGTCCGAGGGCTGGACGGCCCCGCTCACATGTGCGGGCGGGGCGTCAGGCGGGCCCTCGGACGGGGCGCGACAGGGGTGTTACGCGGGCTGCTGCGCGGCGTTGATGCGCTCGTTGCGCAGCGCCTCGTACCAGCGGTCGTCCGTCGGCGGCAGCGCGTTCACGTCGAGGGCCAGCTTCAGGAGCAGGTCCGCGATGAGCGGGTTGCGGGCGAGGACGGGGCCGTGCATGTACGTGCCGAAGACCGTGCCGTTGTACGCGCCCTCGGTGCCGTCGCCCGTGCCGTTGCCCCGGCCGAGCGTCACGCGGGCGAGGGGCCGTGCGGCCGGGCCGACGTGCGTGATGCCCTGGTGGTTCTCGAAGCCCGTCAGCGGCGGCAGGCCGAGCTGCGGGTCGATGTCGGCGAGCACGTCGCCGACGCACCGGTCGCCCTCGCCGCGGGTCGAGACCACGTCGAGGAGGCCGAGGCCCGGCTCGCGCTGGCCGAGGTCGTTGATGAACTCGTTGCCGAGGATCTGGTAGCCGGCGCAGACCGAGAAGACGATCGCTCCGTTGCCGACCGCGCGCTGCAGGCCGCCGTCGCGGCGCAGCCGCTCGGCCGCGAGCCGCTGCGGGCGGTCCTCGCCGCCACCGATCAGGTAGATGTCGCCGGAGGTGGGCACCGGCTGGTCGCTGCGCACGTCGTAGCGCTCGACCTGGAGGCCGCGCTGACGCGCCCGGCGCTCCACGACCAGGGCGTTGCCCTGGTCTCCGTACGTGCTGAGCAGGTCGGGGTAGACCCACACCAGCCGCAGGCTGTTGTCGCTCATGCTCATGTGTCCCTACGAAGATCTAGAGGGGCCGGGCGGGTCAGTTGCCGACGCGGCGGCGCAGGTCCTGGAACGCGGTGTAGTTCGCGATCGTCTCGATGCGTCCCGGCGGGGCGAACTGCACCGCCTCGTCGACGCTCTCGCAGACCCGGAAGTCCAGGCCTGCTACCTCCAGGCGCACGGCGAGGTCCAGCTTGCGGTCGCCGAGCACGAAGATCGGGTGACCGGCGAGCCGGGTGTAGTCGACGTCCCAGAGCCAGGAGGTGTCCGTGCCGTCGGCGCCGCGCGCGTTCACGGAGAGGATCACCGGGGTCGGCGGCGGGTCGATCAGCGAAAACGTTTCGAGCCAGCCCGCGGGGTTCTTCGCGAGCAGCAGTCGCAGGTCGCGGCCCTGGAACTGCACGACGTCGTAGCGTCCGGCGACCGCCTGCACCTGGTACATGCGCTCCAGGGCGACCTGCGGCGGCACGCCGAAGACGGCGGCCACGGCCGCCGACGACGCGGCGTTGGCCTTGTTCGCCCGGCCCGGCAGCTGCAGGTGGATCGGCCACGCCGAGCCGTGCGGGTCGAGGACGTGGTCGCCGGAGAGCACCCAGCTGGGCGCCGGACGGCGGAAACCGCACTCGCCGCAGAACCAGTCGTCCCCGGGGCGCTGCATGACGCCGCCGCAGGACGGGCACGACCAGGCGTCGTCCTTCCACTCCTGGCCGGCGGCCACCCACACCACGTTCGGCGAGGAGGAGGCCGCCCAGACGACCAGCGGGTCGTCGGCGTTGGCGATGACGACGGCCTTGGAGCCGGCCAGGCCCTCGCGCCACTTCTCGGCGAGCATGCGGGTCTCCGCGGCGCGGTCCAGCTGGTCGCGCGAGAGGTTCAGCAGGGCGATCGCCTTGGGGTCGACGTCACGGGCGACGCCCGCGAGGTACTTCTCGTCGACCTCGATCACACCGAACCTGGCGTCCGAGCCGCCGGCCAGCGCCGAGGTGATCCCGGCGGGCATGTTCGCGCCGAGCGCGTTCGAGACGACCGGGCCGCTGGCCCGCAGCGCCTCGGCGATCAGGCGCGTGGTGGTCGTCTTGCCGTTGGTGGCCGACACGAGGACGACGTCCAGGTGTGTGGCGAGCCGTCCGAGCAGTTCGGGGTCGAGCCTGAGCGCGACCTTGCCGCCGATCACCGATCCGCTGCCGCGGCCCGCTGCCCGGGACACCGCCGCGGCCGCCTTGCCCGCCGTCACGGCCAGCTTGGCCCGCGGCGACAGCGGGTCCGTGTTGCCTGACATCTGTCGAGATCCTCCTTGCGTACGGCGCCGCGCCTGCCCCCGGCATCGTTTCGCTGCTCAGCCTATCGAGATCCATCTGCAAGCCCGAATTGCGGCACCACCTCGGCACCTCGGCGGTGCCGCTCCTTCCCCTGGACCGTACTCTTGCCGTCATGCGACACGGCACGATCCCGGGCGCCTCGGGGCGCGTACGACCTCTGACCCTGCTCGGCGACCCGGTGCTGCACGCGCCGTGCGAGGAGGTCACCGACTTCGGCCCCGAACTGGCCCGCCTCGTCGAGGACATGTTCGCGACGATGTACGCCGCGCGCGGCGACGGGCTCGCCGCGAACCAGATCGGCGTCGGCCGCCGGGTGTTCGTCTACGACTGCCCGGACGACGAGGACGTCCGCCACCTCGGGCACGTCGTCAACCCGAAACTCGTCGAGTTGGACGGCGTGACGGTGCGCGGACCCGAGGGCTGTCTCTCGCTGCCCGGACTCGAAGCGGGCACGCCGCGCTTCGACCACGCCGTCGTCGAAGGTGTCGACATGCGGGGCGAGCCGGTTCAGGTGCACGGGACGGGCTGGTTCGCCCGCTGCCTCCAGCACGAGTGCGACCACCTCGACGGCGGCATCTACACCGATCGCGTCACGGGCTGGCGGCGCCGCAGGGTACTGCGGGCCGCGGCCAGGGCGCCCTGGAATTCTTGAGGCTCTCAGAAACCGGGCCCCCCGACGCGGTTGCCCGCCGCCGCGAGCCGCCCCCAGAGCAGGTCGGCGAGGCTGCGCACCAACTGGGCGCGTGGGCACGGCCGTTCGCCGAGCCACCAGTCGCCCGCCGCGTGCATCATGCCGACGATGCCGTGTCCCCACACGCGGGCGAGCTGGGCGCTCTCCGGGCCGAGGTCGACGCGCTCCTCGATGACCTCCGCGAGCTCCTCGCCGAGCCGGCGCAGCAGGGGGGCCGAGTGCAGCCCGACGTCGAAGCCCTGCTCGCCGGGGGAGGGGGCCTCCGACGGATGCATGAGGAAGCGGTAGACCTGCGGACGTGCCTCGATCGCCGCGAGGTAGGTGTCGAGCGTCGCCTCGACCCTCTCCCTGCGCTCGGCGGGGGCGTCGAGTGCGGCACGCAGCGCCTCCAGGAGGGCGTCGGTGTGCCGCTTGGCGAGTGCCGCGTACAGACCGCCCTTGTCGCCGAAGTGGCGGTACAGGATCGGCTTGGTGATGCCCGCCTCCGCGGCGATGGCGTTCATCGAGGCGCCCGGGCCGTCGCGGAGCACGACCCGGTCCGCGGCCTCGAGGAGCTCTCGCCGCCGGTGCTCCGCGGACCGCTGCTGATCGGTCCGCTGCGTGGTCTCCATCGTTTCTCCCCGCCCGTGCTGAATCGGTGACGCACGCGCAACGTAACACCCGGTGGCCCGTGCGGATCGAACGGGCCACCGGGAGTTGACATGGACTACTGGCCGGTAACAGACTGCGGTTACCGCAAGTAACGTCGCAGATGATCGCAGGTCCTGGAGGGGTCATGGCCGAGTTCACCATGGAGCTCAACGACGAACAGAAGGAAGTCCGGGACTGGCTCCACGGATTCGCCGCCGATGTGATCCGCCCCGCGGCCGCCGAATGGGACGAGCGCGAAGAGACCCCGTGGCCCATCATCCAGGAAGCGGCGAAGACAGGGATCTACTCGCTCGATTTCTACGCTCAGCAGTTCTTCGACCCGTCGGGCCTCGGCATTCCGATGGCGACCGAGGAGATCTTCTGGGGCGATGCCGGCATCGGCCTGTCCATCATGGGCACGGGTCTGGCCGCCGTCGGCGTGCTCGCCAACGGGACCGAGGAGCAGATCGGCACCTGGATCCCGCAGATGTACGGCGACGTGAACGACGTCAAGGTCGCCGCGTTCTGTTCGTCGGAGCCGGACGCCGGATCCGACGTGGCCGCCATGCGCACCCGCGCCGTCTACGACGAGGCCAAGGACGAGTGGGTCCTCAACGGCACGAAGACGTGGGCGACCAATGGCGGCATAGCCAACGTCCACGTCGTCGTCGCGGTCGTCGACCCGGAGCTCGGCTCGAAGGGCCACGCGTCCTTCATCGTCCCGCCGAACACGCCGGGCCTGTCGCAGGGCCAGAAGTTCAAGAAGCACGGCATCCGCGCCTCGCACACGGCCGAGGTCGTCCTGGAGGACGTCCGCGTCCCCGGGCACTGCCTGCTCGGCGGCAAGGAGAAGCTGGACGAGCGCATGGCCCGCGCGCGGGAGCGCGCCAAGTCCGGCGGCGAGCGCGTCAAGAACGCGGCGATGGCCACGTTCGAGGCGTCCCGCCCGGCGGTCGGCGCCATGGCCGTGGGCACGGCGCGCGCCGCGTACGAGGAGGCCCTGGAGTACGCCAAGACGCGCACCCAGTTCGGCCGCCCGATCATCGACAACCAGGGCGTCGCCTTCCAGCTCGCCGACATGCGCACCCAGATCGACGCGGCCCGCCTCCTGGTGTGGCGTGCCTCCTGGATGGCCACCACGGGCAAGAAGTTCGAGTCGGCCGAGGGCTCCATGTCGAAGCTCTACGCGAGCGAGGTCGCCAAGAAGGTCACGGCGCAGGCGGTCCAGATCCTCGGCGGCAACGGCTTCACCCGCGAGTACCCGGTGGAGCGCATGCACCGCGACGCGGCCATCTACACGATCTTCGAGGGCACGAGCGAGATCCAGCGCCTGGTCATCGCGCGGACGCTGTCGGGGATGCCGATTCGTTAGACGGGACCGCTCCCGTGCCTACTTCCGGCGCCGGTAGGTCAGCCAGATCCGCGTCGCGACCAGCCCGAGTACCACCACGCCGACGGTGATCTGCACCCAGCGGGGAAGGGCGCCGGAACCGGGGAGGTACAGGGCGAGGGCGGTCATGTCGTGCTCCTTGTCGTCCAGGCGGTGTCGCGCAGCATGCGCAGTCCGTTGAGTCCCACGATGACGGTGGAGCCCTCGTGGCCGAGGACGCCGAGCGGCAGAGGCAGGTCGCCCGCCAGGTCCCAGACGACCAGGCCGGAGATGAACACCCCGGCGATCACCAGGTTCTGCACCACCAGGCGGCGGGCGGCGCGCGACAGGGCGATGACCTTGGGGACCGCGGCGAGTTCGTCGCGGACGACGACGGCGTCGGCGGTCTCCAGGGCGAGGTCGGAGCCCGCGCGGCCCATGGCGATCCCGGTGTGGGCGACGGCGAGGGCCGGGGCGTCGTTCACACCGTCGCCGAGGACCAGCGTCCTGCGGCCGCGTGCCTCCAGGCGTCGTACGGCCTCGACCTTGTCCTGGGGCAGGAGCCCGGCGTGGACCTCGGCGCCGGGGATGCCGACCTCGGCGGCCAGGCGGACGGCGGCGCGGGGGTTGTCACCGGTCAGCAGCATCGGGGTGGCGCCGGTCAGACCGGTCAGGGCGGCGACGGTCGCCGCGGCGTCGGGACGCAGCCGGTCGGCGATGCCCAGCACTCCCACCGGGACCTCGTCGAGCAGGACGACGACGGCCGTGCGGCCACCGGCTTCGAGGTCAGTGGCGATCTCGGCGGCGTCAGCCGTCGCGGTGTCGTCATCACGGTCGAGGAGGCGGGCGGGTGCGCCGACCGTGACCGTGCGGCCGGAGACGGTGGCGGTGACGCCTACGCCGGGCGTGGAGGTGAAGTCCCGCAGGTCGGCGACGGACAGGCCGCGGGTGCGGGCGGCGTCGACGACGGCGCGGCCCAAGGGGTGTTCGCTGGGGTGCTCGGCGGCGGCCGCGAGTGCCAGCAAGGAGTCCTCGGTCAGTCCGGAGCCGGGTACCGGGCGGACGTCGGCGACGTGCGGGGTGCCCTCGGTCAGGGTGCCGGTCTTGTCCAGGGCGACCGCGTCGACCTGCCCGAGCCGCTCCATCACCACGGCGGACTTCACCAGGACGCCGTGGCGCCCGGCGTTGGCGATCGCCGACAGGAGCGGAGGCATCGTCGCAAGGACCACCGCGCACGGCGACGCCACGATCATGAAGGTCATCGCCCGCAGCAGCGAGGCGGTCAGGTCCGCGCCGAACGCGAGGGGGACCAGGAAGACCGCCACGGTCGCGACGACCATGCCGAGGCTGTACCGCTGCTCGACCTTCTCGATGAACAGCTGAGTGGGCGCCTTGGTCCGGGAGGCCTCCTCGACCATCGCCACGATCCGGGCGATCACCGAGTCCGAGGCGTCCCGCTCCACCTTCACCCGCAGGGCGCCGGTGCCGTTCAGGGTGCCGGCGAAGACCTCGTCCCCCGCCTGCTTCGCGGCCGGCAGCGGCTCACCGGTGATGGTGGACTGGTCCACCTCGCTGACCCCGGACAGGACGCGGCCGTCCGCGCCGACCCGCTCGCCGGGGCGGACCAGGACGGTGTCCCCGACGACCAAGTCCCGCGTGGGGACCGTCGATTCGCCGCCGTCGTCGGACAGACGGGTGGCGACGTCGGGCGCGGGGTCGAGCAAGCCGCGCACCGCGTCCTGGGTCCGTGCGGTGGCCAGGGCCTCCAGGGCACCGGAGGTGGCGAAGATGACGATCAGCAGCGCGCCGTCCATCGTCTGCCCGATCGAGGCCGCGCCGAGGGCGGCGACGATCATCAGCAGGTCCACGTCCAGGGTCTTCTCGCGCAGCGCCGTCAGCCCCGCCCGGGCGGGCTCCCATCCGCCGGTGACGTAGACGGCGGCGTAGAGAAGTCCCCATGACCAGGCGGGTGAGCCGGTCAACTGGAGCGGCAGCGCGATCAGGAACAGCACCAGTGCTGCGGCGGCCCAGCGCGCTTCCGGCAGGGCGAACACCCGGGTACGTCGTCCCGGCGCGGGGCGCGGGGCGGCCGGAGCCATCCGTGCGGGCGGTGGGATCAGGTCGGAGGGCATGGCGAAGCAACCCCTTCGGGGCGGGGGGACGGCGACACGCTCACCGTACAGGAACATCTGAACAGGTCTTCATATGTCACCGATAGGGTGGCGGCATGGGTCACGGAGCCGACGCCAGGAACCACGCCACCCCCCGCGAGCGCCTGGACGCGGTGGGGGCCACTGACGTCGCCGCCACCCTGCAGGCCCTCGCGACCCCCTCACGGCTGCATATCCTGGCCCGCCTCCAGGAAGGTCCCTGTGCGGTCGGTGATCTCGCCGAGGCCGTCGGCATGGAGGCCTCCGCCTGTTCCCACCAGCTCCGCCTGCTGCGCAACCTCGGGCTCGTCACCGGGGAACGCCGTGGCCGCTCCATCGTCTACGCCCTCTATGACGGCCACGTCGCCGAACTGCTCGAACAGGCCCTCTTCCACGTCGAGCACCTGAGGCTCGGCCTGCGCGACGAACCGGCCGCCGGGCGCTAGAGCGCGACGCGCGCCGCGTTCCTGGGCTGCTCGGGCAGCATGCCGATGGGTCGGCCCGTCGAGCGCTCGGCGCTCTTGCGGGCCAGATCCCTGACGATGTGGGCGGCGGGCTGAATCTCCTCGCGCGGGGAGAGGTGTGGCGCGTGCCCGGTCGGGGAGGGGTGGGTGCGGGGGGTGTCGGCGAAGGCCGCGGCCGTCGGCATGGCGACGGCCGCGAGTGCCGCGATGACGATCGCGAGGGCCCTCAAGCGTGCGCCGATGGACATCGTCTCTTTCCTCTGATTGCTCCGATTCGAGTGGGATGTCCACGAAGCTATGCACTCGACATCAAGGCGATGCGTAAGGGATGTAACGGGCGCGAGGAGTATGCGCAGCAAAGTGGTCGCCATGTCCCGGCCGGGCCCCGGGGCTCGACGCAGGCAGAAAGGAAGGCTTGCAAGTTTGACTTCCTTTCTCGTACCGTCGCTGCATGAGCGGACACTCTGAAGAGCCCACTCCGGAGCAAGTCGCCGCCGATCTGACGCAGGTCGTCGGGCGTCTCGTGCGGAAACTGCGCAGCGCGTCGCCCATGAACGGGCTCAGCCCCTCGCAGCGCTCCGTCCTCGCCCGCCTCGACCGGGGCGGCCCCACCACCACCGCGGAACTCGCGCGCGCCGAGTTCGTGCGACCGCAGTCGATGCGGATGACCGTGAGCGCCCTGGAGTCCATGGCGCTCATCGAGCGAGCCCCCGATCCGGACGACGGGCGGCAGTCCGTCCTCTCCCTGACCGACCAGGGCCGCCGCACCCTCACCGAGGGGCGCGCCGCCAAGCGGGGCTGGCTGTCGGAGGCCGTGTCCGCAGAGCTCGATCCGGCCGAACTGCGTCAACTCGCCGACGCCGTCGTGCTGTTGGAGCGACTGGTGCAGAAGTGACCGGCGCGTCCGTCGCGCGCGCGAAGCGGCGCCAGGCCCGGGAGCGGCCCGCCTTCGGAGCGCGGCTGACCGCGCCCCTGCTCCTCGGCTCCCTGCTCAACCCGCTCAACACGACCATGATCTCCACCGGCCTGGTGGCGATCGGCCACGACTTCGGCGTCGGCGCCTCCGACACCGCCTGGCTCGTCTCCGTGCTCTACCTCGCGAGCGCCGTCGCCCAGCCGGTGCTCGGCAAGCTCGCCGACAGTCTCGGACCGCGCCGCGTCCTCCTCGCCGGACTCGTCCTCGTCGTCGCATCGGGCCTGGTCGGAGCGTCGGCCCCGGGATTCGGCTGGCTGCTCGCCTCCCGGGCGCTGCTCGGGATCGGCACGTCGGCCGCGTACCCCGCCGCGATGGCCGTCCTGCGCGACGAGTCGACCCGGCTCGGCACCCCCACCCCGCGCACTGTCCTCGGCCGGCTCTCCTTCGCGGCGCTCGGCAGCGCGGCGATCGGCCCGACCCTCGGCGGCCTCCTCGTGGCGACCGCCGGCTGGCGCGCCCTCTTCGCCGTCAACGTGCCGGTCGCGGTCATCGCGTACGCCACAGCACTGCGCTGGATACCGAAGGACATACCGCGCGGGAAGGCACCGGCAGACCGGAAGGGCACGCTCGACCCGCTGGGGATCATGCTCTTCACGGGCGCGCTGAGCTGCCTCGTCGTGTTCCTGCTCGACCTGCGCCACCCGATGTGGCCCCTGCTCGCCCCGGTCGTCCTGCTCTCCGCCCTGCTCACCCGGTGGCAGTTGCGCCACCCGCACCCCTTCGTCGACCTGCGCATGCTCGGCACCCACCACGCACTCGCCCGCACCTACCTGCGGCACGGACTGAGCTACCTCGTCGTGTACTGCGTGATGTACGGCTTCACCCAGTGGCTCGAGGAGGAGCGCGGCTACTCCTCGCTGCACACCGGACTCGTCATGCTGCCGATGTCCCTCGCCGCGCTGGCCTGTTCCCTGATCGGGGCGCGCACCAAGGGCATCCGCGCGCCGCTCACCGTCGCGGCCGTGCTCCTCGCCGCGGGCAGCGCGCTGCTGCTCCTCACCACGGACTCCACACCGCTCGCCGTCCTGCTCCTGGGCGGTGCCTGCTTCGGGATTCCGCAGGGGCTCATGGGCACCGGCAACCAGGCGGCCGTGCAGCAGTTCGCGCCCGCGGAGGCCATCGGCTCGGCCGCGGGACTCCAGCGCACCGCGCAGTACATCGGCGCCATCACGGCCTCGGGTCTGATCGGCCTCGCCTACGGGCAGCGCGCCGACGACGGCGGACTGCACCTCATGGCCGCCGTGGGCGCCGTCCTCGCCCTGGCCCTCGTCGTCCTGACCGTCACGGACCGCGCGCTGTCACCGCAGGCCGCCCGAGTAGGCGCGTAGTCCCGACCGCTCACGCACGTCACCAGTACCGCTCGAGAAAGGCACCCCCCATGACCGCCACCGTCCTCGACCCCACCACCGCCCTTGTCCTCGTCGACCTCCAGAAGGGCATCACCGCGCTGCCCACCGCCCACCCCGCGCAGCAGATCGTCGAGCGGTCCGCCGCGCTCGCCCGCGCCTTCCGCGAGCGCGGGCTCCCCGTGGTCCTGGTGCGGGTGACCGGCGGCGCCCCGGGCCGCACCGAGGGGACCGCGCGGGGCACTGACGCGCCCGCGGACTGGGCTGACCTGGTGCCCGAGCTGGGACGTACGGACACGGACATCGTCGTCACCAAGCAGCGGTGGGGCGCCTTCTACGGCACCGACCTCGATCGGCGACTGCGCCGCAGGGGCGTCACCCAGGTCGTGCTCGCCGGCATCGCGACGAGCATCGGCGTGGAGTCGACGGCCCGCGCGGCGCACGAGCACGGCTACCACGTGACCGTGGCCGTCGACGCCGTCACCGACATGGACGCCGACGCCCACCGCAACAGCGTGGAGAAGATCTTCCCGCGGCTCGGCGAGACGGACACGGCGGAAGCGATCACCGCGCTGCTCGGCCGCGCCTGAGCAGCGCGGCCCGCTCGGGCGTCACGGCCGGTACACGTACGGCGTGGTCGTACAGAGCGTCGTGAAGCCGAGCCGGTCCAGGATCGGGCGGCTGTCGTCGGTGGCGTCGACCTGCAGATAGCGGTAGCCGCGCTCGACGGCGATGCGGGCGCGGTAGGCGACCGTCGCGCGGTAGATGCCCTTGCCGCGCCACAGCGGGTCGGTGCCGCCGCCCCAGAGCCCGGCGAAGTCGGTACCGGGACAGAACTCCATGCGGGCGCCGCACACCGGCCGGTCGCCGGCCATCGCGACGACCGCGACGATGTCGTCCGGTGTCTCGGCGAGCTGCGCGAGCACACGCCGTGCGAGACGCTCGCTCAGCGCCGCGTCGCCCTCGCCGAAGGCGGCCAGGTGCGCCTCGGACATGAGGCGTACGCCTTCCGCGTCCGTCACCGGGACAAGCCGGACGCCGTCGGGCAGTTCGGGGCCCGCGGGCAGCGCGGCGGCCTCGGCGACCATCAACGTCTCTGCCGGCTCGGCCTCGAAGCCTGCCGCGAGGAGCCGCTCGCCGAGGTCGGCGGGACGGTCGTACGAGTGCTGCTTCCACTCGAACTCGCGGCCCGCGGCGGTGTAATGGCGCACCTGCTCCGCGATCACGGCGTCCGCTGTCGACGTGTCGACATCGGCCCACAGGACACCGTTCCAGTCGTGCGCGGAACCGGTGACGCGCACGACGTCCCCGGTCCGCTCGACCCGGGTGTCACCGCCCTCGCCCGTGGTGTCGTGCCGGAGCTGACGGTCGTACGCGGCCAGTACCGCTGCGTGATCCATGCGGTCACCTCAGCAGCGGGGCGCGGCGGCGGCAACCGGTTTTCACCGGAGCCGGCGGGTCCTAGGCGTGCCAGCGACAGCGCAGGGCCGCCGTGGTGAAGCCGGGGCCGAAGGCGACGGCCGCGCCGTGCGCGCCGTCCTCGGGAGGGTCGGCGTGGGTGCGTTCCAGGACGCGCAGGATGCTCACGCCGCCCAGGTTGCCCTCGTGGCCGAGTGTGTCCGTGGAGTGCCGTGCGGCGTGCTCGTCCAGGCCCAGCGCGGCCGCCGTGTCGGCGATGATGCGCGGGCTGCCGGGGTGGATGACGGCGAAGTCGGGCTGCTGGGGGCCCATCCACTCCAGGAGGGGCGGTGTCACGTCGGTGACCGCGGCCAGGACCTGCTTGGTCGAGTCGAAGTGGATGCCGTCCTCCGCGATCCTGCCGCGCTGGCGTTCCAGGCTGTCGGGAAGGACGTACTCGAAGGTGTCCTCGACGGCGAGGCCGGGACCCAGCGGGGTGTCGGTGACGACGGTCGCGGAGGCCGCGTCGCCGAACAGCGCTTTGTAGATCATCGACTCGATGGTGGTGTCGCTGTGGTGGTAGATGCTGGACAGCACCTCGGAGGCGACCACAAGGACCTTGCTGCCCGGCCGTGCGGCGAGGAGGTCGGCGGCGCGGGTCAGGGCCTGGGCGCCGCCGGGACAGGCCACGGAGGTGAGTGCCACGCGGCGCAGGTCGGGGCGGAGGCCGAGCCGTGTGACGAGGTGGATGTCCAGGTTCGGGACGGCCCAGCTCGTGGTGTGCGTGGTGACGACGGCGTCGATGTCGCGCGCGGTGAGGGCGGCGTTGTCCAGGGCCGCGGCGCAGGCCCGTTCGGCCATGTCGAGCGCGTCGGAGAAGGCGACCCGGGCGCGTTCCCCGACGTCGGCCGTGCCGGACACGGTGGGGGAGTCGAGTGGGCGCGTGAAGTGGCGGGTCCGGACGCCGGAGTTGCCGATGACGCGGAGTATGGCGCGCAGGCGCGGGTGGTCGGCGTGGTGCGCGCTCACGTCGTCGGCTATCTCGGCCGTGGTGACCTTGTGGTCGCCGAGGACGGTCCGTGGTCGCAGTACGTGAGCAGTCACGAGGCGGCTCCCCATGGTCGGCGGCGCGGGTGGGGACGTGGCCAAATTACTGCACTGTGCCGAGAATGCCCTGTTGTGCGTGACCTGCTCGAATGTGTGTGCGATATCCGCCCGGGGTGGTGCGCGGTGTGTACACGAATCAGTCGGAGCGCAGGTTGGGTGCGCGCGAATGGACGCGCTGCGAGCCGCGGTGGAACACGAGGATCATCAGCCGGGAGCCGGGCGCCGTCAGGGGCTGCGCCGCGCACATCGTGACCCAGCCGGGACCCTCCAGGGCGTGCATCAGGGGACGCTCGTCACCGTCGGGGTGGGGGTGGGAGTTGCCCGCGGCGTAGAGGTCGGCGGTCTCGGGGTCGGCCAGGATCTCCTTCTCGATCTGTCGCAGGATGTCGTCGTCGGGCCGGGTGGCGAGCGCGGCCCGCAGCTGGGGGAGGACCATCGGGGCCCAGGCGGTGTGCCAGTCCATCAGGGTCTCGCGCCCGTGCGGGTCCAGGAGCATCCAGCGCAGGGTGTTGCCGGGAACCTTGCCGCCCGGGAACATCCCGGCGAAGGCCGTGTTGTACGCGAGCATCTCCCAGGAGGCGTCGGTCACGTAGGCCATGTGCCCGATCCCGTCGACCGCCTCCTGCCAGACGCCGGGGACCTCCTTGCCGGAGGAGAGGTGGAGCGGACCCGGCGGGTCCTGGAGCAGTGCGTAGCGGCAGAGGGAGACCCACTCCTGTTCGTTGAGGCCGAACAGGCGCGCCACGTCGCGCAGCAACGAGGTCGGCGGGTTGGGGTAATTGCCGGACTCGAGACGGTGGTACGTCCCGAACGTGCGGTGGAGCAGTTGGTCGACCTGGTGCTGCGACAGGCCGGGTGCGCGCCGTCCCTGGCCTGTCGGTCGGGCGAAGCCGTGCGATTCGGGGGCTATGAGGGCGCGTCGTTCGCGGAGCAGAGCGCGGAGCGCCGTCTTGTTCATGGTGGGTAATCCCTCTTGGTGCACGCCGAGTTGGAGCGTGATCAGTCTAAATATTCACATCGGCTTTGGTAGTAAACATTGCCCGAAGAAAACGATCAGTCGCTCGGGCATCATGGAGCGTGCGGGGTCACCGACCTGCAGGTTTGAACGTCGGATGACAGCCGTGCACAACAGCGGGGCATCTTGTCCGGGGAGCATGAGAATGGCTGAAATTCCCCGGCATTGGGTACCCCCTAGGCCTACAGAGCCGACGTGGGAAGCGTGTGGGACAACTGTTCGTATTCTGATCCGCGTGGTCGGAATCGGAGCAGTACAGGACCGCACAGCTCGACTTCTCGCTTCCGGTTCCGTAGGACCACCGGCTGCGGTCGGTGCCGTCACTCGCCATTACGTAGCGGCCACGGTACCGGCCGCCCGTGGTTGTTCCGGGCGCGTCAGGTGGCCGTGATGTGCTCTTCCGCCCGCGCCAGGATCTCCGAGACGCGCAGTCCGAACCGTACGTCGCACGGATGAGCCGTGCCCGTCGTCACGGACTCGAGGAGCGCGTCCACCGCGGCGCCGAACGCGTCGCCCGCGCCCTCCCACGGCGGGAGCGCCACCGTACCGCTCTCGCCGCGCAGCTCCACCGCGAGCCCTTCGCACTTCGGCGGTGCCGTCAGACTCAGCGTCGCCGTGCTGGACGCGCCGCTGTCGTGCCGCAGGATCAGGTGGACCGTGTCCCTGGGGCCCTCGGCGGCCGTCACGGCCGTCACGTCGCCGAGCACGGGCAGCAGCATCGACAGGGCGTGCGGGCCCACGTCCCACAGGCCGCCACGGCTCGCACGCCAGGGTGACGAGAACGCGGCGCTGCCGTCCGGCGCGTAGAACGAGCCGTACCAGTCGGCGCGGCCGGTGAACCAGCCGCCCGTGGCGGTCTGTTCGGCCAGCCAGGCCGCCGAGGCGGCGGTGAAGCGCAGCGTGAAGAAGACCACGGAGGCGACGCCGGCGCGTTCGGCCGCCGCGGCGAGGTCCCGCGCCCCGGCGGTCGTCGTGGCCACCGGCTTGTCGAGCAGCAGGTGACACCCGGCCGCCGCGGCCCGCGCGGCGAGCGGTGCCTGCACGTCCGGCGGCACCGCGAACGCCACGGCGTCACACGCGGCGAACAGTTCGTCCACGTCCGCGAACGCCCTCGTCCCGTGCTCGGCGGCGAGCGCGGCCGCGGGCTCGGGGCGGCGGCCCCAGATGCCGTTGAGGTCCACCCCGGGGTGCCGGGACAGCGCGGGCGCGTGCGTGGCGGAGGCCCAGGGGCCGGTGCCCACCAGGCCGAAGCGGAGTCGGTTCATGGGCCGCAGTATGACCGAAGCCGCCGACAGCGGCCCTGCCGCGGCGGGGGTGGGCGGTGGCCCGGGGCGGTTCACGGCCACGGGCCGGACGGAACGTCTCGTCCGCGCCCTTCCCGAACTCCTCCGGGTGAATTCCCATTCACCAGCTACCGTGAATGGGAATTCACCTCATTCTCGGGGGCGATGTGATGGCGCCGGTTCCCGCGGTCGGCGACGGGGGAGGGCCACGCGCCCGTCTCACGGTTCCCGTGCACGGTCGGGATCGGCGCGGCGCTCGGGCTGCCGCTGGCCGCGCTCGTCGTGCAGTACGCGGACTGGCACGCCATGTTCTGGGTGACGGCCGCCCCGAGCACGGCCGGACTGCTGCTCACCCGGTGGGCCGTGCGGGAGTCCCCGGTACGGTCGCCGGGGCGGTTCGACACATGGGGCGCGCTCGGCCTGGCGGCCGGGCTCGTCTGTCTGCCGCTCGCGGTGTCACAGGGCGGACAGTGGGGGTGGGGGAGCGGCCCTGTCCTCGGACTCCTCGCGGACGCGGTCGTCGTCCTGGCCGTGTGGTGGCGGACGCAACTGCGCGCGGAACAGCCGCTGGTGCACCTGCGCCTCGCGTCCGGACGGCGCGTCGCGCTGCCGCACCTGACCGCGTTGCTCGCCGGATTCGCCTTCTACGCCAACTCGTTGGTGACGGCACAGCTGGTGCGGGCGCCCGCCGAGAGCGGCTACGGCCTGGAGCTGTCGATCGTGGCAACGGGCCTGTGCCTGCTGCCGAACGGCGTGATCATGCTGGCCCTCTTACCGGTGTCGGCCCGTGTCTCGACAGCACGTGGTCCGAGGGTGACCCTCACCCTCGGCGGGGCGGTCATGGCGCTCGGCTATGCGGTACGCATCGTGGACAGCCGGGAGTTGTGGGTGATCGTGCTGGGCGCCGCGGTCGTGGCGACCGGGACGACCTTCGCGTACTCGGCGCCGCCCACGCTGATCCTCCGGGCGGTGCCCGTCGAGCAGACCGCGTCCGCGAACGGCGTGAACGTCCTGATGCGGACGGTCGGCCAGAGCGTTTCGAGCGCGGCGGTGGCCGCGGTGCTCGTCCGCCACACCGCGTCCGCCGGAGGCACCGAGTTCCGCACGCTCGGCGGCTACCGACTGGCCTTCGCCCTGGCCGGTACGGTGGCGCTCGTCGGCTGTGCCGTCGCGCCGGCCATACCCTCGGACACGGCCCCGGCCCCGCGGTCAGGCGGCAGGGGCGCGGGGCGCGAAGGGCCCGCGCAGGAGACCGCTCTGGAAGGAAGCTGACCATGGCCGAGGTTCGCACGGAGGGGGAGGCGCGCGTGAGCGGCGACGCCGGGTGGGTGGACAGTGGCGCCCGTCGGGCAGAGGGCGCGCCTTCGGATGCTGTGGCGGCTGGAAGAGCCGGGGCCGCCGACCGGTTCCACCCCGCCGCCCCTGGCGGGCAGGTGACGGGCGGTGCCCGTGGGGCGGAAGGGCCGCAGGGTGCGCCTTCGGGTGGCGCCGCGCTGAAGGATGCCGGAGACCGGTCCCATCCCGCCCAGTCCGGCGGGCGCAGGGACGCCGAGGCGAGCAAGGCGGCCATCGTCCGGGCCGCCCGCCATCTCCTCGCCCGGCACGCGCACGGGGACATCACCCTCAAGGCCGTGGCCGACCGGGCCGGAGTCAGCGCCCCGCTGGTCCTGAAGTACTTCGGCAACAAGGACGCCCTGTTCTCCCAGGTCATGTCGTTCGAGGCCGACGCCGACACGTTCCTCGACGCCCCCGTCGACGACCTCGGCCGCCACATGGTCCTGCACCTGCTCACCGTCCAGGCCGAGCGGGGCGCCGACCCGATCCTGCGTATCGTCTTCGCCCCGCTCCACGGCGAGCAGGGCGACATACTGCGCGCCAACTTCCGCGTACAGGTGGCCCAGCGGCTCAGCGAGCGGCTCGCGGGGCCGGACGCGGGACTGCGGGCCGAGCTCGCCGTGGGCATGCTGCTCGGCCTCGGCGTGATGTACGGCATCGCCCGCGGCCCGCACCTGCGCGCCACGGAGATCGCCGAGATCACCGACCGGTACGCACCCGCGGTCCAGGCGCTGCTGACGCCGCACTGACCCGCGCCCCACGGGAGGCGGGGGCAGCGGCCGGGTGCCGCTCCGCTCCCCGTTCCCCTCGACGTACGACCGCCACCGCCGCGAGCCCGACCGCAAGGCCCACCGCGGTCTGCGGCCCGAAGGGCTCACCGAACATCAGCGCGCCCCACAGCGCGGTCACGGGCGCCATGAGGAACATCAGCGTGTTGACCTGCGTGACCCCGGAACGCCGCAGGATCAGCCAGTACAGGCCGTACCCGCCGAACGTGGAGAGCGCGACCAGCCACGCGATCGCGCCCCAGAACGACCCCTCGGCCGGAGGCGTCGCGGCGCCGGACGCCAGCGCGAGACCAGTGAAGACGACCGCGCTGGTGACGCAGTGGGTGGTCATCGCCACCGACGGGGCCACCGTGCGGGGCGCACGCCGGTCGAGGAACGTCGCCGCCACCAGCGAGAGCATGCCGAGGAACGGTACGAGATAGGCCCAGGCGGGCGTGGCGCCGCCCTGCGAGAAGTCGGCGGCGGTGACGATGACGACCCCGGCCACGCCGAGTCCGAGACCGGTCCACTGCGTGCGCGAGACGTACTGACCGAGCAGGGGCCCGGCGAGCGCGCCCGCGACCAGCGGCTGGGTGCCGTCGATCAGTGCGGTCGTCCCGCTGGACACGCCGAGCTGGATCGCCAGGTACACGGTGAGAAGATAGCCGCTCTGCGACAGCGCGCCGACGGCTGCCTGCCGCCCCACATCACGTGCCGTCACGCCACGCCACGCCGCCCGTGACAGCACCAGCGCGACCAGCCCCAGCACCACGGCCAGCGGCAGAAAGCGCCACATCAGCACCGTCACGGCGGACGCGCTGCCCGCGCCCAGTTTGGCGCCGATGAACCCGGAGCTCCAGGTCAGCACGAAGGCGGTGGACAGCAGGACGTTCATGGGAATCTCCCGTCTCGGGCCTCCGGCGTCGGTGCGAGGCCCGTCATGGGCGAGTAAACCGTTCTGTCTACCTCGCCGAGTATACAGATCGGTATATGTGCGCTGTATACCGGTCGGTCTACCATGGGTGCATGGGTGAAAAGGCGCACGGAAAAGAAGAGGCGCACGGAGAAGAGGGCGGCGTCGCGCGCCCGCACCGCATCGTCATGACAGCGGCCGCCCGCCGCGCCCTCGACGCCGCCGGGCGCCTGTTCTACGAGCACGGCATCCACGCCGTCGGCGTGGACCTGATCGCCGTCGAGGCCGGGGTGACGAAGAAGACCCTTTACGACCGGTTCGGCTCCAAGGAGCAGATCGTCGTGGAGTACCTGGCCGACCGCGACGAACGCTGGCGTGCCTTCCTCGCCCCGTACATCGAGGCCGCGGCCACGCCCCGGGCCCGGATCCTCGCCGTCTTCGACGCCCTGCGCGACTGGGCCGACGGGGCCGACGGCCGTCTGGCCAAGGGGTGCGGCATGGTCAACGCGCACGCCGAGATCAGTGACCCCGCGCATCCCGCGTACCCGATCATCGTCGGCCAGAAGGCCTGGATGCTCGCGCTGTTCACCGATGTCGCCGGGGGTGTCGCGCCGTCCGGGGCCGAAGCCGCGCGGCTCGGGCGCACGCTCATGCTGCTGCACGAGGGTGCGCTCGTCGCCCACGGCCTGCGTGTGTTCCCGGACGCCGTCGAGCAGGCCCGTGGTGACGCGGAAGCGCTGCTGGAAGCCGTCGCGAAGAGGGGGTCGGCGCATCGTTGACAAGTCTTTGCCTGTGGCCAAAACCCTCCCTCGCGGCTGCCCTGCTGACACGAGTCAGGCCCTCCGCCATCGGTAAAAGTCGGTAAAGAGCGGCTGAAATCACCGGGGTCGACGAGCCGTGCCGTCCGCGGTGGGCGTTGACCGTGCGCAAGTACAGGAGCACGCTGCACGCATAGGTGCTAGTTACATCTAGTTCGGCGAGCGGAAGGAAAGCGCATGTGCGGCATCACCGGCTGGGTCTCCTTCGACCGTGATCTGACGGCCGAGTCCACCACCCTGGACGCGATGACGGAGACGATGTCCTGCCGCGGGCCCGACGACCGCGGCACCTGGGCCGCGGGGCCCGCCGGCCTCGGACACCGGCGGCTCGCGATCATCGACCTGCCCGGCGGACGCCAGCCCATGACCGTCGAGACACCGCAGGGCGCCGTCGCGCTCGTCTACTCCGGTGAGACGTACAACTTCACGGAGCTCCGCCGCGAACTGGCGGGCCGCGGCCACCGGTTCACCACCGAATCCGACACCGAGGTCGTCCTGCGCGGCTACCTCGAATGGGGCGAGGCCCTCGCCGAGCGGCTGAACGGCATGTACGCCTTCGCGATCTGGGACGCCCGGCACGACAGGCTCGTGATGATCCGCGACCGCATGGGCATCAAGCCCTTCTACTACTACGAGACGTCCGACGGCGTCCTGTTCGGCTCCGAACCCAAGGCGATCCTCGCCAACCCGCTCGCACGACGCCGGGTCGCCCTCGACGGGCTCAGGGAAATCTTCGCCCTCGTCAAGACACCGGGGCATGCCGTGTGGGACGGCATGCGCGAGGTCGAGCCCGGCACCGTTGTCACGGTGGACCGCTCCGGTCTGCGCCGGCACGTGTACTGGTCCCTGGAGACCCGTCCGCACACCGACGACCGCGACACCACCGTCGCCCGGGTCCGTGAGCTCCTCGACGACATCGTGCGCCGTCAGCTCGTCTCGGACGTGCCGCGCTGCACGCTGCTCTCCGGCGGCCTCGACTCCTCGGCGATGACGGCGATCGCCGCACGCCAGCTCGCCGAGGCGGGGGAGACGGTCCGCAGTTTCGCCGTCGACTTCGTCGGCCAGGCCGACAACTTCGTCGCCGACGAACTGCGCGGCACGCCCGACACCCCGTACGTCCACGACGTCGCGAAGTCGGCGGGCACCGACCACCGCGACATCGTCCTGGACTCCCACGCCCTCGCCGACCCGGACGTCCGTGCCAAGATGATCCGCGCGCGGGACATACCCATGGGCTTCGGCGACATGGACGCCTCGCTCTACCTCCTCTTCCGCGCCATCCGCGAGCACTCCACGGTGGCGCTGTCCGGGGAGTCCGCGGACGAAGTCTTCGGCGGCTACCTGCAGTTCTTCGACGAGGCGGCACGCACGGCCGACACCTTCCCCTGGCTGGTGCGGTTCGCGGAACACTTCGGCGACGACGCCGGCATCCTGCGCCCCGACCTGACCGCCGCGCTCGACCTTCCCGCCTTCGTCAAGGAGAGTTACGCGGGTGCCGTGGGCGACATCCGCCGCCTGGACGGCGAGAGCGACTTCGAGTTCCGGATGCGGAAGATCTCGTATCTGCACCTGACGCGGTTCGTCCGCGTCCTGCTCGACCGCAAGGACCGTGCCAGCATGGCGGTCGGCCTCGAGGTGCGCGTGCCGTTCTGCGACCACCGGCTCGTGGAGTACGTCTACAACGCGCCCTGGGCGCTGAAGTCCTTCGACGGCAGGGAGAAGAGCCTGCTGCGCGAGGCGACCGCCGATGTGCTGCCGCGGTCGGTCTACGACCGGGTGAAGA
The DNA here is from genome assembly GCF_008642355.1 of Streptomyces venezuelae. Classification (NCBI taxonomy): domain Bacteria; kingdom Bacillati; phylum Actinomycetota; class Actinomycetes; order Kitasatosporales; family Streptomycetaceae; genus Streptomyces; species Streptomyces venezuelae. The sequence continues at coordinate 309,508 of NZ_CP029193.1, read as the reverse complement.
GCCCGTACCCCTCGACGCAGGACCCGCAGTACGCCGTGGCGCTCCAGGGGCACGTCAAGGACCTGCTCGCGCGGCCCGGGCACCCCGTCTTCGACCTGGTGGACCGGGAGGCGGCCGCGAAGGCCGCGGGGCGGGAGGCGCCGCAGATCACCCAGGCCTCGCGGCGCGGCCTCGAGCGGACGCTCGACCTGGCGCTCTGGCTGGACACCCACCGTCCGGAGATCGTCCTCACCTGACCCGCACGCCGCGTCTCCCCGGTCACCGCCTCTGCTGGTCCTCGGGGTCCGCCGAGGCGGCGAGGGTGTCGAGGAACCGCCGGAGCGCCGGGGTTCCGGCCGGGCCCAGGCCGCGCTGGACGGGCGGTACGGAAGCCCCGCGCCGACTGTCGGACGTCTGGCTCGGGCCGGGTGGCTCCTCGGCCCGGACGGTCACCGCACGGCGGATGAACTCGGCCACCGGCACCCCGAGACGGTCCGCGTGACGCAGGATCGCGGCGTACTCGTCGGGCGTGAACAAGACCTGCACAGGCTTGGCACCGTCCATGGACGCATGATGCCGCCCGGGCGTGTGTGACGCGCTGTGCTTGTCATATTCGCCCTCGAAGGCGTGAAAACCGGGGAAGGCGTCCACATGGCGTCGGAGCGAAGGTGGCGTGAAAGGGATGTGACCCCGACCGGACGGGGGAATCGCGGTCGGGGCCACATCATGTTCAACGATAAACCATGGGGTGGTGTTCCGACGTGCGGGGTCTGCCGGTGTGAACCGCGGCACCCCGCTCCTCACGTCCTCACTGCATCAGCATGATGATCGAGGCCGTGGTCCCCACGACCACGATGAAGGTGCGCATCGCCAGCGGCGGGAGCCGGCGGCCGTAGCGTGCGCCCACGAGGCCGCCCACCGTCGAACCGGCGGCGATCAGCCCCGCCGCCGTCCAGTCGACGTCCGCGACCACGATGAAGACGACCGCGGCGACGCCGTTGACGATCGACGCGAGTACGTTCTTCGCGGCGTTCAGCCGTTGCAGGTCGTCCAGGATGAACGTGCCGAACAGAGCCATGAGCAGCACACCCTGCGCCGCCCCGAAGTACCCGCCGTAGATGCCGGTGGCGAGGACCCCGCACCACATGGGTATGCCGCCGTCTGCCCGGCCGCCGCCCTCGCGGTTCCGGAGCCTGCGGGTCAGCCACGGCTGCAGCAGCACCAGGAGGCAGGCGCTCAGGATGAGCGCGGGGACCACCGCCTGAAAGGCGTCGTCGGGGAGCTTCAGGAGGAGCAGCGCGCCGATCAGCCCGCCGACGAGCGAGGCCGTGCCGAACCGTACGAGCCGCCTGAGCTGGCCCTTCATCTCCCGCCGGTAGCCGTACGCGGCGCTCAGAGTGCCCGGCACCAGGCCGAGGTTGTTCGACACATTGGCGAGCACCGGCGGGAAGCCGAAGGCCAGCAGTGTGGGGAAGGTGATGAGGGTGCCGGACCCGACCACCGCGTTGAGCCCGCCGGCCGCGACACCGGCGGCACCCACGGCCACCATTTCGAGCGCTTCCACTCAGCACCTTTCCCGATGTTCCTGACGTTGCCGGGCCCCGGGTCGACGCCCGTCGCCGGGTCGCCGCCCGGGCTGTCATCGATCTTGGTGCACGGTCAAAACCCCAGTCAATCCTCGGGTTTCCTTGCATCCCCCCAAGGGATACCTTCATCCACCGTGACCCTCGACGACCTCCGCGTCTTCATCGCCGTGTGCCGGGCGGGCAGCCTCAGCGCCGTCGCCCGTGAGCTGTCCTGTACGCAGTCCGCCGTGAGCCAGCACGTCAGGCGTCTGGAGCGGGAGCTCGGCGTGAGCCTTCTGGAGCGGCAGGCGCGGGGTGTCGTGCCCACCGCGGCGGGGCGGATCCTGCAAGCCGCCGCCTCGGACGGGATCGGCGGTATCGATCTCGCCGTGCGCCGCCTCCAGGAGCAGGTGCGCGGCGAGGGCGGCAGGGTGCGGATCACCACCGGCGCCACCTCCGTACGGCACTTCATGACCGAGGCCGTCGTCGGCTTCCGGGACCGCTACCCGCGCGTCGGCCTGGAGTTCCAGACCATGAGTTCGAGCCGCAGCTGCTTCGAGGCCCTGGCCGCCGACGACCTCGACCTCGCCTGGATCACCGTCGGCGAGCCCGTGCGCGGCATCGAGCAGCGGCCCGTCGTGGAACTGCCCTGGGTCCTGGCCGTCCGCGCCGACGATCCGCTCGCCGTGCGCCCGCGCGTCGAGCCCGCCGAACTGGCCGCGGGGCAGCTCATCACGCCGCCGGAGGGGTCGACGTCCCGCGCCCGGCTCGACGCGCGCCTCGGCGAACTGGACGTGGTGCTGCGGACGGTGACCAGCGTCGCCGACTGGGACACCGCCGTCCTCCTCGCGGAGCTCGGGCTCGGCCGGGCCGTCGTGCCGCTGCTGCCGGGGTGGCGCGAGTGCGGGCCCCCGGGGCTGCGTCTCGTTCCGGTGCCCGAACTGCCGCCGCTTCCGGTGGGGTGGGCGGTGCGCCGCTGGGATGCGCTGAGCCCGCTGGCGCGCGCTTTCGCGGACACCGTCGCCGGGCACTGCGCACCGGCCGGCCGGGTGCCGGTTCAGGGTGCCAGTCTGGCGGCACGTGTCTGAAGGTAGTGGGCCTCGGGGCGGCTGAGCGTGCCCCGGGCCGCCGACCGGTAGGCGGCGCGGGCGCGTTCGGTGTCTCCGGCCTTCTCCAGGAGGTGGGCGCGGACGGCGTCGAGGCGGTAGTGGCCCCGCAACTCGTCCTCGAACGACGCCAGTTCATCGAGGCCGGCGTGCGGCCCGTGGACCATCGCGTAGGCGACGGTCCGCCCCAGCCCGGCCATGGGTTCGGGGGTGAGGCGTACGAGAATGTCGTACAGGGCGAGGATCTGCGGCCAGTCGGTGCTGTCCGGCGTGGCCGCCTCGTCGTGGAGGGCCGCGATGGCCGCCTGCAACTGGTAGGGGCCGGGCGGGCCTTGGGCCAGTGCCTCCTCGACGAGAGCTGTGCCCTCGGCGATCGCCCGCCGGTCCCAGCGGGTGCGGTCCTGCTCGTCGAGGGGGATGAGCTCACCGTGCGGGCCGGTCCGCGCGGCGCTCCGTGCCTCGGTGAGCAGCATCAGTGCGAGGAGGCCCGTCACCGGACCTTCCCGGGGCAGGAGGCGGCGTACCGCGCGCGTCAGACGGATCGCCTCGCGGGCGAGGTCCGCTCGGCGCAGGGCGTCGCCGGAGGTGGCCGTATAGCCCTCGTTGAAGATCAGGTAGAGCACCTGGAGGACGACGGCGAGCCGCGCGTCGCGGTCCGCGGGGCCCGGCTGCCGGAAGGGCGCCCCCTTGATCTTCGCCTTGGCGCGGCTGATCCGCTGCGCCATCGTCGCCTCGGGCACCAGGTGGGCGCGGGCGATCTCGGCCGTGGTCAGGCCGCCGACGGCGCGCAGTGTCAGGGCGACCTGCGCCGCCGGGCTCAGCTCGGGGCGGCAGCACAGGAACAGCAGCGTGAGCGTGTCGTCGTCCGCGGGGGCGCGGCTCTCGCCCGGCGGGGGAGCGGTGAACGCGTCCCGGGGCGTCAGCCGCGCCGCGTCCTCCTCGCGCCGCCGCCGCGCCTCGTCGGCGCGCAGCTGGTCCATGAGACGGCGCGAGGCGACCTTGATCAGCCAGCCGCGCGGGTTCTCCGGCAGGCCCTGGTCGGGCCACTGTCGCGCCGCCGCGAGGAGCGCTTCCTGTACGGCGTCCTCGGCGGCGCCGAAGTGTCCGTACCGGCGGACGAGCGCGCCGAGGACCTGCGGCGCGTGCAGGCGCAGCAGGTCCTCGGTCCCGGTCGTGGGCCTCACGGCGTGCTCGTACGTCTCACCGGGTGCTCCGCGCGTCTCAGACCTCGCCCCCCGACGCGTCCTGGAGGGGGCGGATCACCACGGGCGGGTCGACCACGCCCTCCGGGGAGGGGCACTCGCTGATGCGCAGGGCGATCTCGGTGACGCGCTCCAGGCTCTCGCAGTCGAGCACCCAGTACCCGGCGAGCACCTCCTTCGTCTCGCCGTAGGGCCCGTCCGTGATGACCGGGCGGCCGTCCTTGTCCCGGCTGACGAACCGGGTCTGCGCCGGCTCCGTGAGTCCCTGGCCGTCGACGAGCTCACCGGACTCGGCGAGGTCGTTGTTGAGCTCGCTCATGAAGGCGAACATCGCCTGCAGTTCCTTCTCGCTCCAGGCCGGGCTGTCCGCGGACGGTTTGCCGGACATCGCTTCGTAGTCGGCCTGCGAGCCCTGGACCATCACCAGATACTTCATGACTTCGCTCCTCGGCTGTGCGGTCACCCCTTGCGGGCGACTCTCACAGGGGACGTCGGCGCACGCGACACGTTCTCGACACCTCGCGGAAAGAATTTTATCGGCGGGCAACCTTCTCTGCCCTCGGCGACGACTGATCAGCGGCCCGGTCCACCGGACACGGGCCTTCCCCCCCACGTCCGTACAGATGGGAAGCGACGCATGAGAGAACTCCACGGCAAGCCGCGGCACCGCAGAAGGAGGACGGCTCTGGTGACCGGCGCCCCGCTGGCCGTCGCCGCCGCGGGAGCCCTGGTGTACGGGACGGCTTTCGGGGCGTTCGGTGAGGACGCGGAGCCCCGCGCGGCGGCCGCGCCGGCACCCGCCGCCGCGCCGGCCTGGGCCGACGACGCCGCCGACGGCTTCGCGTCGGTCCACGCCCAGGGGCAGAAGGGGACGTACGGCGGACGGGACGGGAAGACCGTCACCGTGCGGACCCTCGCCGACCTGGAGAAGTACGCGACCGCCCGGGAGCCGTACGTGATCGTCGTGGCCGGGACCATCGCCGTGGACCCCAAGGGCAAGGAGATCAAGGTCGCCTCGGACAAGACGATCGTGGGCGCGGGCACGGCCGGGCACATCGTCGGGGGAGGCTTCTTCCTCGGCCGCGGCGTGCACAACGTGATCATCCGCAACCTGACGATCCGGGACGCGTACCGGGGCACCTGGAACGACAAGGAGCACGACTGGGACGCCATCCAGATGGACGGCGCGCACCACGTGTGGATCGACCACAACGACCTGCGGCACATGGCCGACGGCCTCATCGACAGCCGCAAGGACACCACCCACGTGACGGTGTCCTGGAACAGGCTGAGCGACAACAACAAGACGTTCGGGATCGGCTGGACCGAGAACGCCACCGCCGACCTCACGATCCACCACAACTGGTTCCGCGAGACCGAGCAGCGCAACCCTTCCACGGACAACGTCGCCCACGCGCACCTCTACAACAACTACCTCCAGGACGACGCGGGCACCCGCATCACCTCGTCCTACGGCAGCTACGCACGCGGCCGGACGAAGATGGTCCTGGAGAACAGCTACTTCAAGGGCGTCAACAACCCGGTCGTCAAGGACAGCTCCGCGGCGCTCGTGCGGCGCGGCAACGTGTTCTCCGGGACGAGCGGCCGCAACGAGAGCGGCGGCACGGCCTTCGACCCCAAGACGTACTACAAGTACGCCCTCGACAGAGCAGCCGACGTCCCCGCGCTCCTCAAGTCCGGTGCGGGACCGAGGAGTTCGCTCGGCGCGGCGGCCGGTGCCCGCGCCGCCGGCCGCGTCCTCACCGTCGCCAAGGACGGCAGCGGCCGCTACACGAGCGTGCAGAAGGCCGTCGACGCCGTACCCGCGGGCAACACCTCACGCGCCGTGATCCGTGTCGCGCCCGGCACCTACCGCGAGACGGTCGAGGTCCCGGCGAACAAGCCGCACGTCACGGTCGAGGGCACGGGCAGCAGCCGCAAGGACACCGTCATCGTCTTCAACAACGCCGCGGGGACGCCGAAGCCGGACGGTTCGGGAACGTACGGCACGGGCGGCAGCGCCACTTTCGCCGTCGAGGCCGACGACTTCACGGCCCGCAACCTCACCGTCTCCAACGACTTCGACGAGGCACGGAACCAGAAGCTGGACGGGCACCAGGCGGTGGCGCTGCGCACCGCCGCCGACCGGGTCCGCCTCGACTCGCTCATCGTCAGCGGCGACCAGGACACCCTGCTCCTCGACACGGCGGGCAAGGACAGGCCGGGCCGCGTCCACCTGACCAACTCCTACGTCATCGGCAACACCGACTTCGTCTTCGGCCGCGCGACCGCGGTCATCGACAAGTCGGTCCTCACCCTGAAGAAGCGCTGGGACGGCACGTCGGCCGGTTACGTCACCGCTCCCAGCACGGCGGCGGGGCGCAAGGGGTTCCTCATCACCCGCTGCACGGTCAACGGCGACGTGGCCGCGCGGAGCTTCCACCTCGGCCGCCCCTGGCACGCGGGCGGCGACGCGACCCTCGACCCGCAGACCACAGTCCGCGACACCGTGCTCAGTGCCGCGATCAAACCGGGCCCCTGGACGGACATGGGCGGCTTCTCCTGGAAGGACGACCGCTTCGCCGAGTACCGCAACAGCGGACCGGGTGCGGGCGGCCCCAGGGGTGACCGCCCGCACCTGACGGACGCCCAGGCCACGAGCCAGGAGACCGCCGACTGGCTCGGGGACTGGAAGCCGTAGAGCCGGACCCGGCCGCTGCGGACGGGGTCTCAGCCCATGTGGACCGGCGCCGCGCCCTCCGCCGTCTCCTGCTTGCCGGCGTTGATGGCGAGGGCGGTCACGGCGAGACCGGCGAGGAACATGACGCCGGCGCCGACGAACGCCAGCGTGTAGCCGTGGGTCAGGGCGTCCGCCGCCCTGGCCACCAGGCCGTGGTCCTTCATGGCCAGGCCCCGGTACAGCGAGGCGGCCGCGTCGGGCAGCCGGTCGTCGGCCGCCGAGGTGGAGACGGTCGCGAGGACGGCGAGGCCGAGCGCGCCGCCGATCTGCTGGGCGGTGTTCAGGAGTGCGGAGGCGATGCCCGTGTCCTGGTGCTCGACACCGCTGACCGCGCCCAGCGTCATCGGGACGAAGCCCATGCCGAGGCCGAGCGCGGTGACGAACATCGCGGGCATCAGGTGCCCGGTGTACGAGGAGTCCGGGGTCAGCGTGGCGAACCAGAACATGCCGCCCGCCGCCACGAGCAGACCGGGCCCGGCGATCGCGCGCGGTGCGAGACGTGTGACCAGCTTGGCGCTGAGCGCGGCGGCGACCCCCATGCCCAGGCTGAACGGCAGGTTGGCGAAGCCGGTCTTGACCGCGCTGTAGCCGAGGATCAGCTGCATGTAGAGGGTGAGGAAGTAGAAGGTGGCGATCATGCCTGCGCCGATGAACAGCATCGTGGCGAACGACCCGGAGCGGTTGCGGTCCCTGAAGAGCCGCAGCGGCATCATCGGGTTCGTGGTGCGGCTCTGGACGGCGAGGAAGGCCGCGAGCAGCACGGCGGCGACGGCGAAACAGGACAGCGTCAGGCTGTCGGTCCAGCCGTGCTCGCCGCCGCGCGTGATGCCGTAGACGAGGGTGATCAGGCCCCCCGTGCCGGTGACGGTGCCCGGCAGGTCGAGCCGGCCGGGATGGCGCTCCGCCTCGACGAGTGTCTTCGTCCCGGCGAGAACGGCCAGGCCGATGGGGATGTTCACGAAGAACACCCACCGCCAGTCCAGGGCGTCGGTGAGGACGCCGCCGAGCAGCAGGCCGACGGTGGCGCCGATGCCCGCCATGGCGGCATAGACGCCCATCGCCTTGTTGCGCGGCTTGCCCTCGGGGAACGTCGTGGCGATCAGGGAGAGCGCGCTGGGCGCGGCGAACGCCGCGCCGACGCCCTGGAGGACACGCGCGCCGATGAGCAGGCCCTCGTTCGGGGCGAGCCCGCCGAGCAGTGAGGCCAGCGTGAACACGGCGATGCCCACCTGGAACATCAGCCTGCGGCCGAAGAGGTCCCCGGCCCGGCCGCCGAGCAGCAGCAGCCCGCCGAAGGCCAGCGCGTAGGAGTTGACGATCCAGGCCAGGTTCGCGTCGGACACGTCGAGCGCGGTCTGGATGCTGGGCAGCGCGATGTTGGTGATGGTGCCGTCGAGCACCACCATGAGCTGGGCCGCGGCGATGACGAACAGGGCCAGGCCGAGGTGCCGGCCGCCGCCGGGCGACGCGGTGGTGTCCGCGGGCGAGGGTGTGGTGACAGCCGTGCTGTCAGCAGACATGAAAGAGCTCCAGGGCAGATACGTGGACGACACGGACACATTCCGCCGGAACGGGAATCAGACCTGGAAGGCCCCCTTCCATTCCGGTGTGAGGGGCGACGGCGGCCGCCACGAGAGGGCGGTGCGCCGCAGCGCAATCCGAGCGGTGCACCGATGCAAATGCGGCCCGGCTCGGGACGAGTAAAAACACTAACATCCAGAAACCGCTGGTCGGGGCCGTGAAAAACGAATTTTGGCAGACCTGTCGACCGACTTGACTTTTCGCTCGCTTTCCTAGGCCACCGACTTTCGACGGCTTTATGGATTCCACTTGCATTTCTGCTTCGGCTGTGAGCAATGGCAGGCCCGATGGGATGGTTGCTGTGCTCACACTTTTCACGAAAAGGCAACTCGCGCTAACGTTCACCCCCTGGACCGGGACGGGGGGGCAGTGGCCATCGGCTTGGGGGCGTTCCCGCCCGCGGCGCACGCGGAAGGGCAGAGGCAGGCGGGGGAGTTCGCCGCGGCGACCGCGTGCGCGCGTTCCGGGCGCCACGAGAGCGGACGGGACGGCGACGCCCACGAGCCGCCCGTCCCGGCGGTGCTGCGCCGCTACGGCATCGACGCCGAACGGGCCTCCGCGATGCCGGTCGACGGCACACCCGAGCGGGCTGCCGAGAGGATCGTCGAGTTCGCCCGCGTCGGCGTTGCCCGGCTCGTCCTCGGCTTCCCCGACGCCGACTGGCGCACCCGGTACGAACTAGCGGCCCAGGCAGCACGTGCGGTGCGGGTGCACCGTGCCTGGGTGCACGAAGTCGACGCGAACGAGCGGGTGTTCCGGGAGGCGGGCCGCCAGGCGGTCACCGAGGCGCCGGCCGCGGGACGTACGGGGGTCGCGGAACGCGCTGGCGGGCAGCGGTGACCGAACCGGCGCCGCCGAACACCTCGCTGTGGCGCAACCGCAACTACCGGACCTTCCTCGTCATCCAGACGCTCTCCGCCCTCGGCGACTCGTTCTCCTTCGTGGCCATCCCTCTGCTCGTGCTGCACAGCACCGGCTCGGTCGTACAGATGGGTCTGGTCACCGGCCTGACGGGCGTCGCGTCGATCGTCACCGGACTCTTCGCCGGTGTGATCGCCGACCGGTTCGACCGGCGCAGGCTCCTCATGCTCGCCGACATGGCGCGCTGCCTGCTGTACGCGCTGATCCCGCTGGTCTGGCTCCACGCGACCCCGATGTGGCTCATCTATACGGTCGTGCCGCTCACCGGCGGCTTCGCGATGCTCTTCCAGGTGACGTACGTGACCGTGGTGCCCGCCATCGTCGAGCCCGGCCAGATCATCAAGGCCAACGCCCACCTGTACGGCTCCTACGCGGTGGCGACGGTCGGTGGGCCCACCCTCGCGGGCCTCGTCG